>JBKJOM010000351.1:0-3358 GCA_046595775.1 Ramlibacter sp.
AGCACATCCCCCGCCTGAATGGTGTCGGTGAGGCTGGGGCGCAGCTCCAACATCTGGCCATCGGATTGCTTGCGCGTGAGCTTCAGGCGGTTCTGGCTGCCGCGCGAAGTGATGCCGCCGCCCTGCGCGATGGCCTGCATGATCGTCATGCCGCGCTCGACGCGATAGGGACCCGGCTTCTGGGCTTCACCGTAGATGTAGTAGACCGGGGCCTTCGCGACATAGATGGTGTCGCCCGCGCCCATCAGGATGTCGTCGGTCGAGCCCTTGTTGGCGAACAGTTGCGGCAGGTCGATCTCCTTGCGGAAAGCCTTGCCGCGGCGCGCACCGGTGACGACCACGACGTCGTCGCCACCCGCGGCCACACCGCCGGCCGCAGCCAGCACATCGCTCACACGGGTGTTCATGGTCTCGAGGGGGAAGCGCCCGGGCTTGGTCACCTGCCCGATGACGGTCACCTGGTTGCCGCGCACCGTCACGAGGTTGATGTTGACTTGCGGCGCCTTCAGCACCTGCGCGCGCTTGAGCGCCGACGCGATGCGCGACTCGGCATCGGGAATGGTGAGGCCGCCCAATTGCACGCGGCCGACCAGCGGGTAGTTGACGATGCCGCTTTCCGACACGCGCGTCTCCACCGTCAGGTCGGGCTGCTGGTAGACCTGCACCTTGATCTGGTCGCCGGGGCCGAGTCGATAGTCGCCAGGCTTGTCCTGCGACGAAGGCGCAGTGACGGTCACCGTTGCCGGTGCCAGCGTAGCCGTGGGTGTCCGGGGCCGCACGTTGTGTCCGGCTGCAGTGGCGGCGCCTGTGACGGCGAGGACCGCGGCGGCGAGGGTGGTTGCACGAAGCACTCTGCTCTTCATTCGCTTCTCCCTTTCGTTGAGCGTGAGTTCATCGTCGCGAACGGTGGGGCGCGGGACAATGGCTCTATCGCACTAACGCAGAGCCTTGCGCGTGAAGCAGTGCACGTGCGTCACGCCCAGTGCGAAGGGATTACGGCTCGTTACCGGCAGCGGTGGGCTCGGGCAGTGCGGGTTCGGGGTCGCCAAGCTCGCGTTTCTTGGTCAGCGTCATCAGGATGTCGGCGTACCAGGCGCAGTTGAGGCCGAGCATGTCATCCTGCACGCGATCACGCCCTTCCATGTCGAAGCGCGAAGAATGCACCCCCAGCAGCGACCAGCGAAGAGGCCCGGCGCGATCGGGCGAGCGCATCACCACCGGTGCGCCGCTGGACCCGCGGTGCGCGCGCGCGTCGGTAAGGAAATAGCCCTTGCCCTGGAAGCGCAAACCGAACGACGAAGCCACGATCGCGTGGCGCGCCACCGGCAGGTGATGCAGCGTGTCGTGAAAACCCAGCGGAAAGCCAAGCAACAGCAGCGGCGTGCCGACCTCTGCCTGTTCCAGCGACGCGAGCAGGTGGTCGGGCGTGAAGGCAAACATCACCTTCGATTCGAACAGCGAGCGGTCGAGTTCGATCACCGCCACATCCACGTCGCCGCCGCCATCGCGCGCCTGGTGCCAGACGGCCACCCCATGCTGGTACAGCGGCAGGCTGAGCGTGATGGTCCTGCCGAGGTCGGCCGCGGCCGAATGCACGCTGATCTGGAGACGGTCCGGCAGGTGGCCGCTTTTCTCGTCGAACAGCACATGGCGGCTCGTCACCAGGAACAGCCGCTCGTCACGCTCGAAAAAGAAGGCCGAGGCGCGCGTGAGCAGGCGCGTGTCCAGGTAGGTCGACACCTGTACCGTGGTCAGCAGCAGCGGCTCCACCTTCGGTGCGTCGCTCATTGTCATGTCATCTTTCGGTCGCGGCTCGCACACGACGCGCGGCCCAAGTGGGGACTATGCACCTTTTGGGCCGGACGAAGTGTCAGCCCAACTCGCCAAGGCGCGGCCAGGGCCAGCGTACCCGGTACGAAGCAGCCTCACGCGCACATGGCTTCAACGCGATCGGCGATGTCCCGGCGTGCGTCGCTGCTGCGCAGCCGCTGCGCGACCGCTTCACGCGGCGCGGCCGGCAAAGCCAGCGCTTGCGCGATCTGGCGCGCGAAGCCTCGCGCCGTGACGCGCTCCATGGCTTCCGGCTGCGGGATCAATCCCGCCAGATGCAGGCGATGCGCATGGTGGAACTGGTCGAGGATCAGCGGCAGGATCACCTGCGGCACACCGGCCCGCAATGCCTGCGCGGTCGTGCCGGAGCCGCCGTGGTGCACCACGAGCGCAGTGCGCGGAAACAGCAGGGCGTGCGGCGCATCGCGAACGACTCGCCAGCCCGGCGGCAGGCTGCCGTCGCCACCGAGACCGGCCCAGCCGGCGCCCACGATGCAGCGCCGGCCGCTTGCACGCACCGCTTCACCCATGATCCGCGCCACCCGCTCTGTCCCCTCGCCCGACATGCTGCCGAAGCCGATGAAGATGGGCGGTTCGCCCTCGCCCAGCCATGCCAGCAGCTGCGCATCGAGCGGCGCAGGGTCGTCGAAGAAAATGAAATTCGTACGATGCATCCGGGATGTGTCGAATGACGGATCGACGGGAAAGAGTCCCGCGTCGGCCGCCATGATGAAGTGGCATCCCAGCAGGTGTTTCTGCACCCTCACAGGCGGCAGGCTCATGGTGGCCCGCAGGCGGTTTAGCGGCGGGCCGACGATGTGCTGCACGATGAGCGCATCGATTCTCCACAGCAGCCGGTTGACCCAGCGCGCAAAGCCGTGGAACGGCAAGGTCGGCGGCGGATGCTCGCCACTGGGCAAGAGCGCGGTTGAAAACCCGATCGCCACGACGGGAAGCTGAAGGTATTGCGCTACCGAAGGCGAGACCATCGCGAGGCCGCCCCACACCAGGATGTCTGCGCCGGCGCAGGCGCGCACCAGATCGGCTTGGTGCTGCGGCAACTGGTCGGCGAAGAACCACTTCACCGTGCGCGCCGCAGCGAGCGAGCGACTGCTCATCACGCCGGGGTGGGCGTTGAGGAAGTCCTGCATGTTGAAGCCCAGCGGCGAGAACTTGAAGCGAAGCGAACGGGTCCACGCCTCGAAGTCGGGCGGCGCCGCAACCAGCACATCGTGCCCGCGCGCCACCAGCACCTGGGCCAGCGCCAGCATCGGCTGAACATCGCCGCGCGAGCCGACCGAGGCAAGCACGATTCGAAGGCGCCGCCGGCTGTTCATCCGCGTATGGTAGAGCAGCGTTCGCTGCGCGGCCAGTACGGCTTCAGGTGGGTTTGTCGGACCAGAGCTGCCCACCGGTGGCCCAGTCGTGGCGCTTGATGTCGTACAGCAGGATGTCGACCGCCTCCGGCCTGGAACCCAGCGTGTCGACCACGGCCTGGGTCAATGCCTTGACCAGCGCCGTCTTCTGT
>JBKJOM010000014.1:0-27028 GCA_046595775.1 Ramlibacter sp.
CGCGTGCGCACCAGTTCCGCGGCCTCGGCATCGATCTGCATGAACTGGCAGTCGGCCGCCAGCGCTGCGCCGAAGCGCAGCGTGAAGTCCAGCCGCTTGCCCAGCAGCAGAATGCGATCAGCCTGCGCCAGCAGGCGCGCGAAGTGACCCAGCGACGGATCATTGATGCCGCGAGGGCTTTCCATGCCGATCACCGGGACGCCGGTCGCGGCCTGCAGCGCCGCCATCTCGCGCCGGCCGCTCGCCGTCAGCGCCGCGGGGCCGGCCAGGACCAGCGGCCGCTGCGCCAGTGCGAGCCAGGCCCGAACCTGAGCGGCGAGCTCAGGCGCCAGCGCTTGCGGCGTGGTCACCGGTTCGGACTCGACAGGTGACGACTGCGCGGGGCCTTCCAGTGCATCGGTGGGCAGGCTCAGGTGCACCGGCCCGCGCCGCCCGGCCAGCGCCAACTGCAGGGCCTGTCGCACATCGCCAGCAAGCGCATCGGCGCTGGCGCAGGTCCAGGACGCCTTGGTGACCGGCGCCGCCATCTGGTCCTGCCTCATTTCCTGGAACGCGCCCTTACCGATCTGGTGAACAGGCGCGTGGCCGGACAGCAGCAGCACCGGCGCCTCGGACATTTGCGCCGTGTAGAGGGCCGACACCGCGTTGGCGTGGCCCGGGCCGCCGGTAACCAGCGCCACCCCGACTTCTCCCGTCAGGCGTGCCCAGGCATCGGCCATGTGCACCGCCGAGGCCTCATGCCGGGTGTGGACCAGGTCGATTCCCGCAGTCAGGCAGGCATCGAACACCGGCATGATGTGGTTGCCCGACAACGTGAAAATGCGCCGCACGCCGGCCTGCGACAGCGCCGCCACCAGCGCGTCGGCACCGCGTTGAACGCTGCTCATCCCGGCGCGTTCTCGAGAATGGTTTCTCCCGGGCGCACCCGGGTGAACTGCACCGCCTCGCGCGTGAGCTCCAGCTGGTCACCGCGCTGCCGCACCACCGTGTAGGTGGAACCGGGCAGCGCGCCGGTCTCGGGAAAGTCTTCGCGAAAGTGCGCGCCGCGCGAATCCTTGCGTGCCAGCGCCGCCTGCACGATCACCTGGCTGATGCTGATCAGGCTCTTGATGTTCATCCAGTCGTGCCAGGTCACGTTGTAGCTGCGGCTGGCGCCGGGAACGCCGACCGCCATCAGCTGCGTGTCCAGGGCCGCAAGCTGCGCGCGCGCGCGCAGCAGGCTGGCCTCGTCACGCATGATGCCCACGTCGTCCCACATGCAGTCGTAAAGCCCTTCACGCACCGCTTCCAGTTGCCCTGGCGGGAGTCCGAGCGGCGCTTCGAGGGCTGCGATGCAAGTGGCCAGCGCTTCTTCGTCGGGGGCCCTGAAGCCGTCGTTGCTGCGCACCCAGGCGGCCATGGTGTCGCCGGCAATGCCGCCAAAGACGGTGGAGTTGGCGACGCCATTGCCGCCCAGGCGATTGGCCCCATGGACGCCACCGGTGTCTTCGCCGGCGGCGAACAGGCCATGCAGTTCAGTGCTGCAGTCGGGGTTGAACTGCAAGCCGCCCATCATGTAGTGCGCCGTCGGCACCACTTCGACCAGCCCGCCGGCCAGGTCGAAGCCGCAATCGGCACAGCGCTCAACCATGCCCTTGAACTGCTGGCGCACCTTGTCCGGCCCCAGGTGGCTCATCTGGATGAACACGCCGCCATGGGGCGAAGTCCGACCAGCGCGCATCTCCGAGAAGATGCCGCGCGAGACGATGTCGCGCGTGGCGCGTTCGTTGCGCGGATCGTAGTTCTGCATGAACCGGTCCATGTCGCCATTGAGCAGGTAACCGCCCGAGCCGCGCAGCCCCTCCTCGATCACGGTGCCCGTCATGCGCGTCTGCGTGCCCGCGAGCAGACCAGTGGGATGGAACTGCACCATCTCCATGTCGCGCAGCGGCAGGCCGGCGCGCAGCGCCATCGCCAGCCCGTCGCAGCTCTTTTCGCCCGAAGGCGTGTGGAACTTGTACATGGTGGGGCCACCCCCGGTGGCCAGCAGCACCGCCTTGGCCTGCACGAAGACGAAGCCTCCGCCGCGCATGTCGATCATCAGCACGCCCGCCAGTGATTGCCCGTCGGCGGTCTTGATCAGTTCCACCGCGCGGTGTTCTTCCAGGCGGCCGATGCCGCGGCTCCAGACCTGCTCGGCCAGCCGGTTGATGATCTCGATGCCGGTCAGGTCGCCCTTGTGCACCGTGCGATCGAAAGTCTGGCCGGCAAATGCCTTCTGGTGCACCGTGCCATCCGGGTTGCGGTCGAAGAAGCAACCCAGCTCGTTTTCCAGTTCGTGGATGCGTTCCACCGCCTTGGTCACCAGGGTCCAGGCCAGGTCCTGGTCGGCCAACCACTTGCTGCCCTCGATGGTGTCCATGAAGTGGCGCTCCACCGAGTCGCCCTCGGCCAGCGCCACGTTGTAGCCGCCCTGGACCATGCGGGTGCAGCCGCACTTGCCCAGCAACCCCTTGACGGCCACGGTGATCGAGAGCTCGGGCGCTTGCTGGTGCGCATGCAGCGCCGCAAACAGCCCGGCGCCGCCGGAACCGAGGATCAGGATGTCGGTCTGCAGGCGTTTCATGGGTGTCATTCGAAAACCTGCGCACTGCGTGCTGCGGTGCCATGAGCCTCGGGAGCGGCGCAGCGGCTCATGCCTTGACTCCCAGACCGGCCAGTACTTGTGCGCGGCGCGACAGCGCCTGCGCATTCACATCGTCGTAGAGGCTGGCGCCATGGCTGTCCATGGCGACCAGCAAGGGGCCGAAATCGCGGATCCGGAATTTCCAGAGCGACTCGGGATTGAGGTCGTCCAGGTCCACGTCCTCGATCTGTTCGATCCAGGTGGTTTCGAGCGCCGCGGTGCCGCCGATGATGGCGAGGTAGGCGCCACCCAACTCGCGAAACGCCGCCGCGGACGACTCGCGCAGGCCCCCTTTGCCGATGATGATGCGCACGCCGTAGCGCTCCATCAGGGGCCGCGTGAAACGCTCCATCCGGTCGGACGTCGTGGTGCCGACGCAGATCGGCCGGTAGCCGGCGGGGTAGGCGGCGCTGGTCGCGACCTTCTCCACGTTGGGAGCGGTGTGAATCACGGCATGGCCGTTCAGGTCGAATCGGGTCGTGCGGCCGCGGTCGAACATGTGGATCTGGGTGGCATCGCGGATACCGAACAGCGTTTTCTGCAAGGTGACGGTGTCGTTGACCCGCAGCGCGCGGACCTGGTCCTGCATGACCGGCATGGTGAATTGATAGTGAGCCATTCAATAACCGTAGCTCACGCCGGCGGGCGTAAAGCGCGCGCGCGCACGCCGCGCCGAGTGGCATTGCATGTTCACGGCGATTGGGTTCATCGTGATGTGCGTCGCGGCGAGCTCGATCTGCACCGCGAACGCAGTGGACACGCCGCCCAGGCCCTGCGGGCCCACGCCCAGCAGGTTCACCGCTTCGGACAACTGCGCTTCCAGCGCCGCACCTTCGGGGTCCGCGCAGCGCCTGCCGAGCTCGCGCGTCGCAGCGCGTTTGGCCAACGCCACCGCGAGATCCGACGTGCCGCCCAGGCCCACGCCGACGATCGTCGGCGGGCAGGTCTTGCCCCCGGCGGAAAGGACGCAATCGATCACGAAGGTCTTGATCGCATCGATGCCTTCCGCCGGAATCGCCATCTTCAGGAAGGAGTTGTTCTCCGAGCCGCTGCCCTTGGGGATCATCTCGATTTCCAGCAGGTCGGGCGTGTCGCTGAAGTCGATGTGGATCACCGGCACCTCGATGCCGCAGGAGGTGTGGTTGTTCTTGCGGGTGAGCGGATGAACCACCGAACTGCGCAAGGGATGTTCGCGCGTAGCCCGCTCGCAGCCGCGCCGCACCGCTTCCTTGAGCGCATGGCCGTCCACTTCCACACCGCGGCCGATGACCAGGTTGTAGATCGGCACTCCCGTGTCCTGGCACAACAGGTTGTCGGTGTCCTCGGCGACCTTGATATTGGTCACCATCGTGGCCAGCACCCGTTGCGCGGTGCCGTACGTTTCACCGGCCTGCAGGCGGCCGAAACCACTCTTGATGTCGGGAGGCAGCATTTTCAGCGCGCGGATGTACAGCGTCTTGGCCGCATCCTCCACCGCTTGCAGGTCGATCTTCATCGTCGGTCCTGTACTTGTGAAATCAGTTCGCGATGAGGTTTCGTTCCTTGACCAGCGCTGCCCAGTGCTTGCCTTCTTTCTTCATCTGCTCGGCGAACTCGGCGGAGGTGTTGCCGATCGGTTGCATTCCCTGCACGTAGAGCCGCGCTTTCACGTCCGTGTCTCGCAGTCCGGCCGCCGTATCGCGCTGGATCTTCGCAACCACGTCCTTGGGTGTTCCTGCCGGAGCGAACAGACCGAACCACGCGGTATTTTCAAAATCCGGCAATCCGGCTTCGGCTGCAGTCGGAACATCGGGCAATTGCGGTGATCGCTTCTTGCCGGTCACGGCCAGCGCCCGCAAGCGGCCTGGTCCCAGAAGCGCCGACGCCGCAGCAAAGTTGCCGACCATCATCTGCAGCTGACCGGCGATGAGATCGTTGTACGCGATCGCTTCGCCCTTGTACGGCACATGGGTGATGTCGACGTGTGCCGAGCGCGCAAAATTTTCCCCCGCGAGGTGCACCTGGCTGCCGGTACCGGCAGAGCCGAAGTTGACGGAGCCCGGCTTCTGCTTGGCCAGCGTGATCAGTTCCTTCAGGCTCCTGATCGAAGAACGGTCGGAAACCACAATGATCATCGGGCCGCCCGCGACGTTCGTGACGGGCAGCAGGTCCTTCTCCGTGTCGAAAGGCATGCGCTTGTAGACGTGCGGATTGATCGCGACGGCGCCCGAATGAAACAGCAGCGTATAACCATCGGCCGGCGATTTGGCCACCGCGTCCGCGCCGACGCTGCCCCCCGCGCCCAGCTTGTTCTCCACCACAACGGCTTGTCCCCACTTGGTGGAAAGCTTTTGGGCGAGCATGCGTGCGATCACATCGGTCGAACCGCCAGCCGCGAAAGGAACGACAAAGCGCACCGGCTTGGCGGGCCAGGCTTCCTGCGCGGCAGCCGGCAAAGCCCACCCGGCCGAACCAAGGGCGGCAGCAGCGACGCGGTGAAGGGCCGAACGGCGGGTCAAACTCATGTCGATGTCTCCTGGATGAAAAAAACGCAGAGCCAATTTTGAACCCGATGTCAGGCAAAGAGGGATAGAACGAACGCCATGCCCGCGGCCGCCGCGAATCCGACCGCGCCGGCGATCCAGTTCTTGCGCAGCCCCGACGCGCTGCCAAACTCGATCAGCAGGAGGCGAACGCCGCCCATCATGTGCAGGGCCAGCAGCACCACGAGGCCCCACTCGGCGAACTTGAACAAGGGCTGATCGGTGAGCTGCAAAAAGCCGTCGAGCGCAGCAGCGCCCTGCAGCGCCTGGCCCAGCGCCCAGAAATGCACCGGCAGGAAAACCGCCAGTGCCAGCCCCGACAGCCGATGCAGCAGAAAGGCCCACCAGGCCGGATGAGATCGCGCCCGCCAGTCGATGCGGCGGATCATGGCGCGACCACCGCATAGACCGCGCGCAGGCCGGCCACCAGGAGCACGACGGCGAAGGCCCGCGCCAGCCAGACGGCGCTTCGCTCGCCCAAGCCCCACCATTCCTGCGCGATGTTGGTCAGGCCCACTGGCACATGCACGGCGCAGGCGATCACGAACACCGAATAGAACGTGGCGAAGCCCCAGTTGCCTCGCGTGCGGCCCAGGATGTCGGCGGCACCGAGGCCGCCGCGCACCGCGTAAATCATGGTTGCGAGGTGCACCAGCACGCACGCCGCCAGCACCATCGCACTGATACGCTGCCAGTACCAGCGCCGGGCCTGGACGACCGCCCGGGCCATCGCGGCGTTCACAGCTCACCTCGTACGGCGGCCTTCGCGACCTTGCGCTTGAGGCCGGCAATGGACAAGGTGGGCGTCAGCTGCTTGGGGCAGCGCTCGGTGCAAGATCCTTGCGTGTGGCAAACATGGCAGCCGGCGTCGCCCGCCACCGCTCGCAGCCGCTCCCCATGTTGAACGTCGCGCACATCGTTGACCAGGGTCCAGGCGCGGTTGAGCGCCGCTGGGCCCAGAAAATTCGGCCGCCAGGCGACCACGTCGCATGAGGCGTAGCAGACGCCGCAGCCGATGCATTCGATGCCCGCGTCGGCGGCCTTGCGCGGCGCCGAGGCCGGGTCGACCTTGAGGAACGGATCATGGCGCGTGGCGGCGCCCTCGAACCGGCCCTTGGCGGCGGCCCACTTGTCGAAGAAGACGCTCATGTCGGTGACCAGGTCCTTGACCACCGGGAGGTTGGCCAGGGGCGCGATATCGAGGGTGTTGTTGCTGCACACCGCACCGACATGGGTGCGGCAAGTCCAGCGCGCCTTGCCGTTGACCGTCATGGCGCAAGAGCCGCACATGCCGACCCGACAGGAGAAGCGGTAGCTGAGATCGGACTGAAGGTTGCGCTGGATCCAGGTGACGACGTCGAGCACCGTCTGGTTTGGATTGCGCGGCACCTCGTAGGCCGTAAAGGCGCCGTCGGCGCCACTGCGCCAGACCTTCACTTTCAGTATTTCCATGCGGGGACAGACAACTTGGGAAATGATGGGATTGACCAGTGCGAGGCATGGCACTGTTCCTGCATTTTTGGGCAAATTGCCCCATGTTGAAAGTTATTTATGGTGCGCCGTAGTCAAAAGAATGCTTGCCCGCAGCACCGAACTCGACGTGGTACTGGCAGTGCGCCAGTCCACCGGCCCGGTGCCGGCTGCCGCCCAGGGACAGCGATGCAGCATGTGTGAACGGCTGACTACGTGGCGGAGAGTGTGAGATTCGAACTCACGGACGCTTTTCAGCATCGCCGGTTTTCAAGACCGGTGCATTCAACCGCTCTGCCAACTCTCCGGTTCCATGAATTCTAAGCTGCCACGTCCAGGATGTAGGACGACGCCGTGACTTCGCTTTGCCATGGCCAGGCGCGGGCAGAATCGTGAACTCTACGTCGGCGCCCAGCGTCACCGCGCCATTGAATTCATCTGGATTCAATGAACGCATCCCAATTCCGGGGATCGATTTGAAATGGAACTTGCATGAACAAGCCCACCACACGCGCCGCCGGGATCCTGGCCGAGGCCATCCACAAGACCGATGAAGTGCAGGACGAATTGCAGGAAGCGGCGGAAGCGCTGAGCGACGCCAATGCGGTGCTCGCCAACCCGCTCACGGTTTCGCAGGCGGCCGTCGCCGTAGCCAGCGCTGTGAAGCAGAATATCGCGGCCGAATCCAAGGTGACCGATGCGGCGAAGGAACTTGATTCGGTCAAGGAATTGATCCATGAAGCCCAGGTCGCCCAGGCCGAGGGCGATGTCAAGGGCAACGCGGGCGAGGGCACGGCGAGCATCCTGGCCTACTTCGAAGGCCGACGTGCGCAGGTTCGAGATGATGAAGTCAAGGGCGACCCCCCGGCCTGAAAGTCAACGCGCGTCCCACGGGCGCGGGGATTGTCTATGCGCCCACTGCAAACAGCGTTGCATTGCTGATCGCATAGACCTGTCCGTCGGGGCCTACTGCTGTTGGCGTATACGCGGCCCCCAGGGGCTGGCCCAGCCGCACGCTTTGCGACAGCGTGTTGTTCGAGAGGCTCCAGCGGTAGAGGATTCCATCCTCGCTGTTGGCGATGATCGAGCGTGTTACCGGATCGGCGGCCATGGTGTTGATGCACCACTCGTAGACCGGCCCCGTGTTGCCCGCCTCGTAGGTCGGCCCGACCACCGACATCAGCTCGTTCATCTGGTCAATGCCAGAGAGCGGGTCGGTCGCGTTGCCCGCCGGGTCCAGCAGCGCCAGCCTGTTCTGACCGTCGCCGGTGCCGATGCCGTCGTAGTTGTTGTACTTCAGTGCCAGCAGGTCGGGTGATGCACCGGTGTAGCCTGGCACCATCGAAGCCGGGACGACCGTGGGCGTGATGTCCCAGCCAAAGCCGCCGGGCGCGTAGCTGCCGCCCAGGTTGCCGTCGAAGTGCAACATCCATCCGCGTGCATTGTGGCTGCCGAAGGGGTTCTCCAGCACGCCGAAGTACACGTGCCCGTTGGACCCGACGGCGGGTGAGGACGTTCCGCGATCGGTGATGCGTGCCGGCAGCCTCGTCGCCGGGTCGAGCAGGCGTTTCGCAGTTCGGGTCGCCAACGTGGTGCTGTCCAGCGCGAGCAGGTAGCCGGACTGGTTCTGGCCGCTGATGGCCGGCCCGTTCACTGCGATGTACAACGTGGCGCCATTGGACGACAGGGCCGGCGCGCTGTTCATCACCGCCTTGGTGATGGTCGAGTCGCCTGCTGCCGCCGCAGCGGACACCCACCGGCCTGTTCCGTCGGCTGCGATCCGTGCGATTCCGCCGGTGAGCCCGGCCGGATTGGCGCCGGTAACATCGAAGCCGAAGAAGAGGTTGCCGCCTGCATCGGACACGATCGGTGTGTTGATGAACACCGTGGCGTCGTAGGTGCCCGCAGCGGCGGCATAGGTGCCGGCGCCATAAAAGGCGAGGAAGCTCGTTGCCGAAGCCGCGAGGTCGGCGCTCTCGCGCACCAGCACGCGCCCGCCGATGGCCGGTGCGACCACCCGGCCTTGCGGGGTGAGCGAGGCGCTGTAGCTGGGGAACCAGCTGTCGTGGGGCGGCGTGACGTAGTCGGTATTCAGGCTCCACACCAGCGTGCCCGTTGCGCCGCTGCGCCCCTCGAGCCGAAAGCCGCTGCTGGCGCCGGTCTTGACGGTGAGAACGACTGTGTTGCGGTCGGAGATCACGGGTGCGCCATAGTGGATGAGCAAGGTGCCGCCTTGCGCATACTGAGGTGCGAGGTCCAGGGGGGTCGACCAGTGCTTGCGCATGAGGGCCTGCGTACCCACGGCCGACAAGGAAGTGTGCTGCGCGTCATGGCCGAAGTGGGTCCAGGCCGGGCCGACAACGGGTGGAGGTGTCGGGGCGGGCGTGGGTGCTGGCGTTGGGGCTGGTGTTGGAGCCGGCGTGGGCGCGGGAGCCGGTGCATCCCCGCCACCTCCGCCGCCGCAAGATGCCAGCCATGGGGCCGAGCCGATAGCAGCCGCGCCGCCGATGAAACCTCTGCGCTTCATACACGTCTCCTGGTCCGGCGTACTTCCGCCGGTGGAGGCGATTATGTGCCGAGCATTCCCTTGTGCTCGATGAAAGCGACGACCTCGGCCAGGCCCACCCCGGTTTTCAGGTTGCTCATCACGAAGGGCTTGTCGCGGCGCATGCGTTTCGTGTCCGTCTCCATCACGCCCAGGTCGGCGCCGACATAGGGCGCGAGATCGGTCTTGTTGATGACAAAAAGGTCGCTCTTGGTGATGCCGGGCCCGCCTTTGCGCGGGATCTTTTCGCCGGCCGCCACGTCGATGACATAGATGGTGAGGTCCGACAACTCGGGACTGAAGGTGGCGGCCAGGTTGTCGCCGCCCGATTCGACGAACACGATGTCGGCATCGGGAAAGTCGACCAGCATTCGATCGATGGCCTCGAGGTTGATCGACGCGTCTTCGCGAATGGCAGTGTGCGGGCAGCCGCCGGTCTCGACACCCATGATGCGCTCGGCGGGCAGCGCCCCCCTCACCGTGAGCAGGCGCTGGTCTTCCTTGGTGTAGATGTCGTTCGTGATCGCGACGATGTCCCACTTGTCGCGCATCGCCTTGCAGAGCATCTCGAGCAACGTCGTCTTGCCCGAGCCGACAGGTCCGCCAATACCTACGCGCAGTGGCGGCAGTTTCCTGGTGCGGTTGGGAATGTGGTGCAGGCTCATGATCGGAACAGGCGGGAGTATTGGGTCTCGTGCCGCGCCGACAGGATCGCGAGCATGGGCGAGAAAGACTGGCGCTCGTTGTCACCCAGGCCGAGCGCGTGATCGACGGCTTGGGGAATGTCGGCGGCCATGCGTTGCAGGATACGCTGCCCTGCGCCTTGTCCGAGCGGGACGGACTTGATCGCGGCCTGCATCATGTTCTCGGCCCAGCCGAACGCGAAGGCCAGCAGGATGTCGCGGACGCTGGCGGTGCTGGCCGATGCGGCATAGGCGAAAGCGATCGGGTAGGTGGGCTTGACCGGTGCATCGGCGATGTCGGGGCGGATGCTGCGCAACCATTCGATCATCGAGCGGCCCATCTGCTCGGTCTGCTGGCGCATCTCGGCGGTCTCGCGGGTCTGTAGCACCCAGCGATCGAGCGCCACGATACGCTCGCTATCTTTGGCGCGAAATGCGGCGACGGCCTGTGCCAGTACGGCGAGATCACTTCGCGCCAGCGCCATGTGCAACTGGTCGGCGATCCAGCTGGCGGCAGAGTGTTCATCACGCACCAGCCCATGCTCGACCGCAGCTTCGAGGCCTTCCGAGTAAGAGAACCCGCCCACTGGTAGCGCGGGCGACGCAAGCCAGATCAGTTGCAGCAGCGCCGCATCAGTGCTCATGGTCATGGTCGTGGTGGCCGCCGTGATCGTGATCGTGATTCACAGGACCGTGTTGATGCCCACCGCTGGAATAGGCGCCGCCTTCGGGCTCGAAAGCCGAATTTTCTTCGTGCACGATCAGGTGCATGTTGCGCAACATCGCGGCCAGCACGTGGTCGGGCTCGATCTTCAGGTGGTCGGGCTTGAGTTCGATCGGCACGTGCCGGTTGCCCAGGTGATAAGCCGCGCGTGTCAAATCAAAGGGCGAGCCGTGTTCTGTGCAGGCCGTGATCACCAGCACTGCTTGCGGCGCCGCGATGACCTGGATCAGCGAGCCGTCTTCCGCGACCAGCACGTCGCCGCCGCGCACAACGGTGCCGCGCGGCAGGAAGACGCCAATGTGCCGCCCTTGCGAGTCGGTGCAGTCGAAGCGGCTTTTCTGGCGCACGTCCCAGTCGAGCTGGACGGCTGCGGCACGCTTGAGCAGCGTGGGCGCCAACCCGTTGCCGGAAGGGATGAGCTTGGTGGCTTTGATCATCTGCATGGGCGCGGTTGCCAAGGTGGCGACGCGGCCTTAGTATAACGTTTGTTAAAACATTGCGAGCCCGCCATGATCGCCCTCAAGCTCACCCAGATCGGCAATTCCGTCGGTGTCATCCTGCCCAAGGAGGTGCTGGCGCGGCTGAAACTGGAGAAGGGGGACACGGTGTTCGTGACGGAGGCGGCCAGTGGACTGCTGGTCACGCCGTACAGCCCGGAGTTCGAAAAGCAAATGGAAACAGCACGCAGCATCATGAAGAAGCGCCGTAACGTGTTGCGTGAACTCGCCAAATGAAGAAGGGCTGGGTCTGGCTGGAGCCGTCGGTGCTGAGGGCCGTGCACGAAGAGCAACTGGCCGAGCATGGCGGAGCTGCGGGAGTTCGGGACCTCACCTTGTTCGAGTCCGCCCTCGGCCGAGCCCAGAACCTGGAATCCTATGGTTCGCCGGACGCTGCGGCCCTCTCGGCAGCGTACGGCTTCGGCATCGCACGCAACCATCCCTTCATTGACGGCAACAAGCGAACAGCATTCGTCGCGGTCGAATTGTTTCTGGCTCTCAACGGTTTCGAACTGCGAGCCGACGATGCGGATTGCGTCATGACGATGCTGGCGGTTGCTTCGGGGACGATGGGCGAAGCCGATTTCGCCGAATGGATCCGAACCCACGCGGTCCGCGTCTAAAACAGGAAATACCGCTGCGTCATCGGCAGCGACTTCGCCGGCTCGCAAGTCAGCAGCACACCGTCCGCGCGCACAGCGTAGGTCTGCGGGTCGATCTCCATCTTCGGCAGGTAGCCGTTGTGGATGAGGTGCTGCTTCTTCACGCCGCGAATGTTCTTCACCGCCGCGAGGGCTTTCTTCAGGCCGAATGCCGCCCCGACATCGCGCTCCAGCCCGGCTTGTGAAACGAAGGTCAGCGACCCGCGCGCGAGTGCGCCGCCGTAGCTGCCGAACATCGGGCGATAGTGCACCGGTTGCGGCGTGGGGATCGACGCATTGGGGTCGCCCATCGCGGCCATCGCGATGAAGCCGCCCTTCAAGATCAGCGCCGGCTTGATGCCGAAGAACGCAGGCTTCCACACGACGAGATCGGCCCACTTGCCCGGCTCGATGCTGCCGACTTCATGGCTGATACCGTGCGCGATGGCCGGGTTGATCGTGTACTTGGCGACATAGCGTTTTGCGCGGAAGTTGTCGTGGCGCTCGCTGTCGCCCTCGAGTTTGCCGCGCTGGGTTTTCATCTTGTGCGCGGCCTGCCAGGTGCGCAGGATCACTTCACCGACGCGTCCCATCGCCTGGCTGTCGCTCGACATCATGCTGATCGCGCCCAGGTCGTGCAGGATGTCTTCCGCAGCGATCGTCTCCTTGCGGATCCGGCTTTCGGCAAAGGCCAGGTCCTCCGCGATCGAAGCGTCCAGGTGATGGCACACCATCAACATATCGACGTGCTCGTCGAGTGTGTTGACCGTGTAGGGCATCGTCGGGTTGGTCGAGGAGGGCAGAAAGTTTTCCTCCCCGACCACGCGCAGGATGTCGGGCGCGTGGCCGCCGCCCGCGCCCTCCGTGTGGAAGGCGCACAGGCTGCGGCCCTGGGTGGCGGCGATGGTGTTCTCGACGAATCCCGATTCGTTCAAAGTGTCGCTGTGAATCGCGACCTGCGTGTCGGTGTCTTCGGCCACATCCAGGCAGTTGCTGATGGCCGAGGGCGTGGTGCCCCAGTCCTCGTGCAGCTTCAGGCCGATGGCGCCGGCCTCGATCTGTTCGCGCAGCGGCTCGGGCTTGCTCGCATTGCCCTTGCCGAGGAAGCCGAGATTCATCGGGAAGGCATCGCCCGCCTGCAACATGCGCTGCATGTTCCAGGCGCCGGGTGTGCAGGTGGTGGCGAAGGTGCCGGTCGCCGGGCCTGTGCCGCCGCCAAGCATGGTTGTCACGCCGGAAGCCAGCGCCTCCTCGATCTGTTGCGGGCAGATGAAGTGGATGTGGCTGTCGATGCCGCCAGCCGTGACGATGTTGCCCTCGGCCGAAATGATCTCGGTGCCGGGGCCGATGACGATCTCCACGCCCGCCTGGGTGTCGGGGTTGCCAGCCTTGCCGATCGCGGCGATGCGTCCGTCCTTGATGCCGATGTCGGCCTTGACGATGCCCCAGTGGTCGAGGATGAGTGCGTTGGTCAGCACGCAATCCATCGCGCCCTCCGACCGCGTGCGCTGCGATTGCGCCATGCCGTCGCGGATGGTCTTGCCGCCGCCGAACTTCACTTCCTCACCGTAGCCACCGGCGCGCAATGTGTAGTCGTCCTCGACTTCGATCACGATGTCGGTGTCGGCCAGGCGCACCCGGTCGCCCTTTGTGGGGCCGAACATCTCCGCGTAGGCGCGGCGGCCGATGGTTGCCATGGCTAGAGTTTCCCTTGGACCAGGCCGCGAAAGCCGTGGACGATACGGTCGCCCGCATAGTCGACCAGTTCCACGGTGCGCTGCTGCCCGGGCTCGAAGCGCACGGCGGTGCCCGATGCGATGTTCAAGCGCATGCCGCGCGCCGCGCCGCGGTCGAAGTCGAGCGCGCCGTTGGTTTCGGCGAAGTGGTAGTGCGAGCCGACCTGTATCGGCCGGTCGGCGGTGTTCTTCACCACCACCGTGAGCGTGCGGCGCCCCGGGTTGAGCTCGTGGTCGCCTGCATCGGTGAACAGTTCGCCGGGAACGAGAGTCATCGCTGTCAGACGATGGGCTGGTGAACCGTCACCAGCTTGGTTCCGTCGGGAAAAGTGGCCTCGACCTGGATGTCCGGAATCATCTCGGCGATCCCTTCCATGACGTCCGCACGGGTTAGCACGGCGCGGCCATCCGACATCAGTTGCGCCACGGTCTTGCCGTCGCGGGCGCCTTCCATCACGGCAGCCGAAATCAGCGCCACCGCTTCCGGGTAATTGAGCTTGAGCCCCCGGGCCTTGCGCCGCTCGGCGAGCAGAGCGGCGGTGAAGACGAGGAGCTTGTCCTTTTCGCGGGGAGTGAGTTCCATAGGTAACGGGCCATCTTAGTGCAAGGGCAATCGCAAGGTATACGCCGGATGGCGGATGCGCCATGCCCCCACCCCGACCCTCCCCCGAGGGGGGAGGGGGCGAAGGCGGCACGGTTTCTGCACTTGTACCTTGTGAACACGGTCATTCCCATCGTCCCGGCCACCGACGCCCCCCAGAGGGTGGTCAAGGTACGCCGCGACTACAACAAGTGGGTGGCCAGCGAGACGATGGAAGACTACGCGTTGCGTTTCACGCCCCAGCGTTTTCGCAAGTGGTCCACATTCCGAGTTGCCAATACCGCCTTCGGGGCCGCTTCGTTCCTCGTCCTGGAGGCTGTCGGCGCCACGCTGCTGGTGCAGTACGGGTTCATGAATGCTTTCTGGGCAATCATCGCCACCGGCCTCCTGATCTTCGTCGCCGGGTTGCCGATCAGTTACTACGCCGCCCGCTACGGCGTCGACATGGACCTGCTGACGCGCGGCGCAGGTTTTGGCTACATCGGCTCAACGCTCACTTCGTTGATCTACGCGTCGTTTACGTTCATCTTTTTCGCGCTTGAGGCGGCCGTGATGGCGTATGCACTGGAGCTCGCGCTGAACATCCCGCCGGTGTGGGGGTACTTGGTCTGCGCGCTGGTGGTTGTGCCACTGGTCACGCACGGCGTGTCGGTGATAAGCCGGCTGCAAGTGTGGACGCAGCCACTCTGGCTGGTGATGCTGGTGGTGCCTTTCGCCTATGTCATGGTGCGCGACCCTGGTGCGTTCGCCGGGGTCACGCACTATGTCGGTGAGAAGGGAGTCGGTGGCGGCTTTGATCTGCACTTGTTTGGTGCCGCACTCACGGTCGGCATCGCGCTCATCACGCAGATGGGTGAGCAGGCCGATTACCTGCGCTTCATGCCGGAGAAGACAGCCGCCAATCGAAACTCATGGTGGTTGGGCGTGCTGACGGGCGGACCGGGCTGGGTGATCCTGGGCGTGGCCAAGATGCTGGGTGGCGCGTTGCTGGCGTACCTGGCGATCACGCACATGGTGCCGATCGACCGGGCGGTGGACCCGAACCAGATGTACCTCGCGGCCTACGAATACGTATTTCCGAACTACGGGTGGGCGGTGGCCGCCACCGCGATCTTCGTGGTGATCTCGCAGTTGAAGATCAACGTGACCAATGCGTACGCGGGGTCGCTCGCGTGGTCGAACTTCTTTTCGCGCGTGACGCACAGCCACCCTGGGCGCGTGGTCTGGGTCCTGTTCAACACGCTGATCGCGTTCATGTTGATGGAGATGAATGTATTCCAGGCGCTGGGCGATGTGCTTGGCCTGTATTCGAACATCGCCATCGCGTGGATCATGGCCGTCGTCGCCGACCTGGTGGTGAACAAGCCGCTGGGCTTGTCCCCACCCGGCATCGAATTCAAGCGCGCCTACCTGTACGACATCAACCCGGTGGGCGTCGGCGCGATGGCGCTGGCCTCGGCGCTGTCGATCTCTGCTCACCTCGGCGCCTTCGGCACCACCGCGCAGGCCTTCTCGGCGTTGATCGCACTGGGCGTGGCCTTCGTCACCGCGCCCGTGATCGCGTGGGCGACGAAGGGGCGCTATTACATTGCGCGGCAGGGCCCGAGTGGCGACCCCGCCGACGTGAAGAACTGCGTCATATGCGAACGCGAGTACGAAGGCCCGGACATGGCGCACTGCCCGGCCTACCAGGGCCCCATCTGCTCGCTGTGCTGCACGCTCGACGCGCGCTGTGGCGACTTGTGCAAGCCGCACGCGAGCCTGTCCTCGCAGTGGTCGGGTGCGCTGCGCTGGTTGTTGCCCCAGCGCGCGTGGCCGTATCTCGATACGGGCCTGGGCCACTTCCTGCTGCTGATGCTGATCGTCGTGCCGCTGCTGGCCACCGTGTTCGGCCTGCTGTACCACCAGGAACTGCGCGCCCTCGCGGAATCGGCGGCAGCGCTCCACATCTCCAACGACACCTTGCGATCGGGCTTCATCAAGGCCTATGTGGCGCTGGTGGTCATCGCCGGCATCGTCGCCTGGTGGCTGGTGCTCGCGCACAAGAGCCGCCAGGTGGCGCAGGAGGAGTCCAACCGCCAGACGCACTTGTTGATGCGCGAGATCGAGTCGCACCGCGAGACCGACCGCGCGCTGCAGAACGCGCGCGTCGCCGCCGACGAAGCGCGGCGAGCCGCCGAGTTGGCCAACCAGGCCAAGAGCCGCTACATCAGCGCCATCAGCCACGAACTGCGCACGCCGCTGAACAGCATCCTGGGTTATGCGCAACTGATGGGCGACGACGAGAGCGTGCCACCCCATCGAAAGCAGGCGGTCAACGTGATCAAGCGCGGCGGCGAGCACCTGCTGTCGTTGATCGAGGGCACGCTGGACATCGCGCGCATCGAGAGCGGCAAGCTCACGCTGGCCGTGAAGCCGATGCGCTTCGCCGACTTCGTGCACGAGATGGCGGGCATGTTCGAGTTGCAGGCGGCCGACAAGGGCCTGGCCTTTCGCTTCGAACCACTGGGCAACTTGCCTGAAGTCGTGCGGGGTGACGAGAAGCGAGTGCGCCAGATCCTGATCAACCTGCTGGGCAACGCGATCAAGTTCACGGGCGAAGGACAGGTCACGTTCCGCGTGCGCCACGCGCGCGAGATGGCATTCATCGACATCGAGGACACCGGCCCGGGCCTGAAGGCCGAAGAAGTCGCGCAGGTGTTCGAGCCCTTCGCGCGCGGCGCGAGTGCCGGCCCCTCGGCGCCTGGTGCGGGGCTGGGACTTACGATCGCCAAGATGCTCACGGACCTGATGGGCGGCGAGCTGAAGGTGGTGAGCACGCCGGGCGAGGGTGCGGTGTTTCGCATCAAGCTGTTCCTGCCTGAAGTGCATGGTGCGCCTGAAGGATCGACGGCAGCTCCGCCCCGCCCGCAGCGTACGCGCTATGAAGGCGAACGCAAGCTGGTGCTCGTGGTCGACAACGAAGAAGCCGACCGTGAATTGCTCGCGCACCTGTTGCAGCCCCTGGGCTTCGAGGTGCGCACCGCCGCCAGCGGGCACGACGCCCTCGACTTGCTGGCCGCGGGACTGCGTCCCGACGCGGTGCTGATGGACCTGGCCATGCCCGGCATCGACGGCTGGGAAACCATCCGGCGCCTGCGCCGGCTCGGCCATGTCGAGGCCAAGGTCGCGGTGGTGTCGGCCAACGCTTTCGACAAGGGACTGGACAACGAGGTCGGGGTGCGCGCCGAGGACTTCATCACGAAGCCGGTTCGCCACAGTGAGTTGATCGACTGGCTTGAGCGGCAGTTGCAACTGCGCTGGGTCGAAGGTCCGCCGGCGAGTGCGCCCGCCGCGCCGGCGCAGGCATGGCAGTGGCCCGAAGCCGCTGACATGGTGGCATTGCGCGACGCCGTGCAACTGGGTTACTTCCGCGGGATCATGAATCAGCTCGATGCCATCGAAGCGGGCCAGCCGAAGTGCGTTGCATTCACCTCGGCGATGCGCGAGCTCGCACGCCAGTTCCAGTTCGAAGCCATGGCCAGTCAGCTGGCGCAAGCCGGCGCCACCGCCTGAGGAGAAACCCGATGAACGCCATCCTTTCCGCCGCCAGCTACGACCGCGCCACCAGCGAAGTGGTCCTGATCGTCGACGACGTGCCCGACAACCTCTCAGTGCTGCACGACGCGCTGGATGAATCCGGCTACACCGTGCTGGTCGCCACCAGCGGCGAAGCTGCCCTGATGCGCGCCGCCCAGGCCGTCCCCGACATCGTGCTGCTCGACGCGATGATGCCCGGCATGGACGGCTTTGAAGTCGCCAAGCGGCTGAAGGCAGGGCCCGCAACCGCTCACATCCCGATCATCTTCATGACCGGGCTCACGGAAACCGAGCACCTTGTCGCGGCGCTGGATGCCGGGGGTGTCGACTACGTGACCAAGCCGATCAAGCCCAAGGAAGTGCTGGCGCGCATGGGCGTGCACATGCAGGGCGCGAGGCAGGCGCGGCAGACTCGCAACGCGCTGGACGCATTCGGCTACGCCAGCATCACCGTGCGCGCCGCCGACGGCAAGCTGATGTGGACGACGCCGCTCGCGCGTGAGCTGCTCAACACCTGGTACGGCACCGCCGCGCAGGCGCCAAAAGCGGTGGTCGATTGGCTGCAGCGCCACCTCGAGGACGCCAAGCGCCAGATCGAGCCGCCACGTCACGCCATCGAGCAGGGTGCAAAGCGCCTGACCTTCCGCCTGCACCAGCAGACCGGCGACGGCGACTGGTTGATCGTGATGCGTGAAGTGTCCGATACCGCGGTGATCGAGACCATGAGCCTCGCCTTCAAGCTCACCGCGCGCGAGGCCGAGGTGCTGTACTGGGTGGTCAAGGGCAAGATCAACCGCGACATCGCCGACATCATCGGATCGAGCCCGGCCACGGTGAAGAAGCACCTGGAGCGCGTGTTCGCCAAACTGGGAGTCGAGACGCGCACCGCGGCCGCCGGCATGGCGCTCGGCCGCATCCGGCAATTGCAGCCGCAGTTCGAGGGGTGAGCCCGAGGGCGGGCCGCCCTCTAGAATGAAGCCAACTCCCTGATGAGTTCCCCCGCCTTCATCATGACCCCACCCGCGGCTCCCCTGGTCTTCGGATCGCTCCAGATCTGGCCCGAGGAGCGGAAGCTGCTGGTCGATGGGGTCAGCCACAGGCCCGGCGCGCGCACCTTTGACTTGCTACTGCTGCTGGTCGAAAACCGGGACCGCGTGGTGAGCAAAGCCGAGATCTTCGAACGCATCTGGTCCGGCCTGGTGGTGGAGGAGAACAACCTCACGGTGCAGGTCTCGGCCTTGCGCAAGATCCTTGGCCCCGATGTGCTGGCGACCTTCTCGGGGCGAGGCTACCGTTTTATGCCGGCTTTCGCCGGCAACGATGCAGCTGCTGCGCAGTCGTCTGATGCCCTGCGCCTGCCCGACAAGCCATCGATTGCGGTGCTGCCGTTCCTTCACCTGGCCGGCGATGCGTCGCGAGAGTTTTTCACCGACGGCATCACGGAAGACATCACCACCGAGTTGTCGCGTTTCCGCGCGCTGTTCGTCATCTCGCGCCAAAGCAGTTTCACCTACAAGGGTCGGACTGTGGATGTGCGCACGGTTGCCCGCGAACTGGGTGTGCGGTATGTGGTCGAAGGCAGCGTGCGCATCACGGCACGCAAGCTGCGGGTGACGGCCCAGTTGATCGATGCCATCAGCGCGGAGCATGTCTGGGCCGAAAAGTACGACGGCGAAATCGAGGAGCTGTTCAACATCCAGGACGACATGGTGGGCCGCATCAGCGTCGCGCTGGCCCAGGGTGTGGAGAGCCACGAGTTCCACAGCTTGCGACAGCGCCCGGCCGATTGGGGCGCCTACGAGATCGCAGTGCACGCCTATCAGCTGGCCAGCGATGCCTACATGCGCGCCGACCCGGTCCTGCGCGGGCGGGCGCTGGTGCGCGCGCAAGAGGCACTGGCCCTGGACCCCGACAGCACGCCCGCGCTACGCGCGAAGATCATCGTGCTGTGGCAAACGCTGTTCCTGGCGACGACGCAGGACCGCGCAGGCACCCTGAAAGAGGCGTTCGAAGCGCTGGATCGCCTGGAGACGCTCGATGCCAGCGATGCCAAGGTGTACACCTACCGGGGCTTGCTGCTGCATGAGGCCGGGCAAAACGAGCAGGCATTGGCCATCTTGCAGAAGGCCCACCAGCTCAACCCGAACGACACCGGCGCGCTCAGCGCCCTGGGCATGGTGGAACTGCTGGGCGACCGATCGGCCGAGGCGGCGGAACACCTGTTGCAGGCGCGGCGGCTCAGCCCGCTGGACCCCTGGGCCTGGGTTCCCAACACGTTGCTGGCCAACGCGTACATCGGCCTCAAAGACTATGTGCAAGCGTTGCACTACTCGCGGATCGGCGCCAGCCAGGCCCCCCACGTCGTGACACCCCACATCGTTGTCGCGACGGCCTCCGTGGGACTCGGCCAGCTGGAACAGGCGGCCGAGTCCATCACGGAGGCGGTCCGCGTGGGGCCGGAGTTCCTGCAAAGGCGCTTGCAGCTGCTGGAGTCCGGCCCTCCCCTGAGCGAGTCGATGCAACGGCGGCTCCACCTCATGCTGACTGCGTTACGGCTCGTCGACCGCACCCTGATGAGCGAGTCGCTGCGCGAGGTGGTCGGGCGGCTCGATGGGCTGCAGCTCCCGCACCTGGGCCCCTGACTGCGCGCTGTCATGCGGCCGCGAAAAGCCCCAACCGCTTCATTTGCACACGGTAGCGTTCGATTTCGGCCCTGAAAAAATTGTCCAGCTCCTGGCGTGACATGACGGGCGGTGGGCTGATGGTTTGGGCCTTGTAGGCAGTGGCGACTGCAGGGCTGACGATGGCCGCCTGGCTCCAACGCTCCAGCCGATCCACCTCGGCGGGCGCCGTATCCCGCATGACGCCCAGCGCCCACCAGCCCGCCGCCGAATACCCCGCAGCCGACGTGCTTTCAGCCAGCGTTGGCAGGTCAGGGTAGAACGTGGTGCGCATGGCGGCCGACGTCGCGATGGGCCGGATTCGGGGAAAGGCCATGACCGACGCGTTCCCAGGCAGCAGCGCCACGTCCAGATCGCCGGCGCCGAGGTCGCGCAGGAGTTCCGGGACTCCCTTGTAGGGCACCTGGAGCGCCGTGACGCCCACGCGGGCCGCCAGCTCCTCCCAAATGAGATGAAAGTAGCTGCCCGCTCCGAAGTGGCCGAACTTGAGGCTTTGCGCCGCTTGTCCGCGCATCAGGCGGACCAGTTCATCGAAAGAGCGGGCCGGCAGGCCTTCGCGCACCACGAGCGCGACGCCGCCTGACGCCGCAATGTTCAACAGCCGGAAATCCTCCGGCTTGATCTTCTGGCCCGGCGCCGCCAGCAGAGACGTGACGGCGTCCGACACACTGATCATGACCAGGCCGCGATCTGTCGGTGGCCGTTGGGCGTAACGGTTCAGGCCGATTACACCACCGGCGCCTGGCGCGTTGTCGATCACCACCGGCACGCCGGCCAGGCGGCTCAATTCAGGTTGCAGGATTCTGGCCGTGATGTCCACCGGGCCACCCACCGGCCAGGGCACCAGCAGGTTGAGGGGCTTGTCCGAAACCTGGCCCCAGGCCTCGGCCGCGGGATACAGGCCGGTCGCGAGGGCGATCGATGCGGATTGCAGCAGGGTTCTTCGGTTCAGTGTCATGACGTCTCCTGGTGGAAGCAGCCCCAAACGCTGGGGCTAAAGGAGAAGTCTCGCGGAACTTCGCTTTGGGAATCGCTAAAGATCAGGCGAGTTTCCTGAATTCTTCATCCCTGAACGCCAGGCCTGGCTAGCGTGCGGTCATCCGGACGCAGAGGTCGAACGCGTGCTGCAACCCTTCGATCCTGGCGACGCCCTTGCCCGCGATGTCGAACGCACTACCGCTGGCCGACGTCGCCACTGGCACCGGCAGGCCGCCGTGCAGCGTGACGTCGCGCTCGAAGCCCATCAACTTCATCGCGATCTGTCCCTGGTCGTGGTACATCGACACCACCGCGTCGAAGTCACCGCGGCGAGCGGCGATGAACACCGTGTCGGGCGACCACGGACCGGTGGCTTCGAGGCCCTGCATGCGCAACTGCTCCACCGCGGGTGCGATGACTTCGATCTCCTCCGTGCCGATCGAGCCGCCGTCGCCGGCGTGCGGGTTCAGGCCCGACACGGCGATGCGCGGGCGCTCCTTGCCGGCCTTGCGCAAGGCATGGTCAACGATGCGAACTGCGTTGCCGATCGCTTCCGGCGTGATCAGCGCCGCGACATCCTTGAGCGGCACATGCGAGGTCACGCGGGACGTCCACAAACCTTCGGTAATGTTGAACTCGCAAACGAAACTCTCGACCGCGAACCGCTCCTGCATGTAGCGCAGCTCGTCTTCGTGCGTCATGCCCGCCAGGCGCAGCGCGTGCTTGTTCAGCGGCGCGAAAACGATGCCGTCGACCACGCCGGCCCGCGCGGCATCGACCGCCGCGGTGAGCGCGCACAGCGCTGCAGCGCCGGAGGCTTCGGTGCACTCGCCCAGCAAGGGGCCGTTCGCAGGCAGGCCCGCCTGCGCCAGCATCGTGATGCGGCCGGGCTCGAAGCGGACTTCATCGAGCGAGCGCACCGTGACGCGCGGCAGCTCCATCCCTGCGATGCGCTCACCGCTGGCAAGCGCCACCGGGTCGGCGATCAGCAGCACATCTGCCGCGTCCAGATTTTCGCGCCGCGCCAGCAGCCGCACCGCCATCTCGGGGCCGACGCCGCTCGCGTCGCCCAACAGCACCGCGAGGCACGGCTTGGGTCGGGAGCCCGCCGCCGTCACTGGGCCTCCGGCTTGATGTTGGCGTCCTTCACCAGCTTGCCGAAGCGCTCGTATTCGCTGCGGTTCATCTCGGCGAACTGCTCGACGCTGATCGAGCCCACATCGCCGCCCAGGCCGCGAATGCGCGCCTGTACGTCGGGCAGCTTCAGCACCTTGGCCAGTTCGGCGACGAGGCGGTCGACCACGGGCCGGGGCGTGCCCGCGGTCACGAAAAGGCCATACCAGGTGGTCACGTCGGCGCCCTTCACACCCTGTTCGGCGAGCGTGGGCACATCAGGCAATTCGGCCGAGCGCTTGTCGGCGGTGACGGCCAGCGGCCTGAACTTTCCGGAGCGGATCTGGCCCATCGCGGAGGACGTGGAGTCGAACATCATGTTGACGTCGCCCCCGATGATGTCCACGTGCGCCTGCGAGCTGCCCTTGTACGGGATGTGGATCGCCTTGGTGCCGGTCATCAGCGAAAAGGCCTCGCCGGCGATGTGCTGCGTGCTGCCGACACCGGACGATGCGTACTTGAAGCCGCCCGGCTTGTCGGCCATGGCGGCCACCAACTCCTTCACGTTCTTGATGGGCGAGGCGCTGGAGACCACGAGCACGTTGGGCATCACAGCGACCAGACCGATCGGCGTCAGGTCCTTCAACGGGTCGAACTTGAGCTTGAGCAGGTGCGGCGCGATCGCCTGGCCGGTGTTGGTGGCCAGCAGCAGCGTGGTGCCGTCGGGCGCGGCGCGCGCCGTGAGTTCGGCAGCTATGGTGTTCGATGCGCCGGGGCGGTTCTCCACCACGACCGACTGCTTGAAGTCGGGGCTGAATTTGTCGGCCAGCAGGCGCGCGAGGATGTCGGTGCCGCCGCCGGGCGAGGCGCCCACCATGATGCGCACCGGCTTGTCGGGCCAGCTGGATTGGGCGGTGGCCGGTACGGCCACCAACGCCGCGGCGATCAAGGCTGCACCGCGCAGCCAGCATGGGGTCTTGAACACGCTTGTCTCCTGTTGTGGACACAGGGTAAGCGCTTGCCTCATTCACATCCAATGAATTTACCTGAACAATCCATACGTATTCTTATATGGGTTGCACCTGAAATGACCACCCGCCTGCCTGATACCACCGTGCTGATGCGATTGCGCACGCGCCAGTTGTTGCTGGTGGCGGCGCTGGGCGAGGAGCACCATCTAGGACGCGCCGCTGACTCGCTGGGCATGAGCCAGCCGGCAGCAACCAAGTTGCTGCAGCAGGCCGAGGACACGCTTGGAGCGCCGCTGTTCAAGCGGCTGGCGCGCGGCATGGAGCCGACGCCCGGTGGCGAAGTGCTGATCCGCTACGCGCGGCAGGTGCTGGTGGACTTCGGGTTCGCGCGCGAGCAGATGGCCGCCTTGCGCTCCGGGCTGCGGGGGAGGCTGCGCCTGGGCTGCGTGCCGGGCGCGCTGCCGCAGTTGCTGGCACCGGCGCTGGCCGAGTACAAGCAAAGGCATCGAAAGGTGGCGGTGTCGGTGCTGGTGGAGACCAGCGATGTGATGCTCGCGCACCTGCTGAGGTCCGAGGTCGACATCGTGCTGGGGCGATTGACCGAGGGCCATGACGACGAAATGCTGCAAAGCCTGCCGCTGCTGGAGGAGGCACAGGTCGCCGTGGTGCGTGCCGGGCATCCGGTCTTTGCGCTGGAAGCGCCCACCCTGGCGGACCTGGTGAAACTGCCCTGGGTGCTGCAGCCACCCGGGTCGCCGCAGCGAAGCCGCTTCGAGTCGGCCTTGCGAGAATCCGGACTGCATTCGCGGCTGGACATCACCGAGACCGCGTCACCCGTGGCCACCACCGCGTTGCTGGAAGCCAGCGACATGGCGGCGATCATGCCGGCGTCGCTGGCCGATCACTATGCGCGGCTGGGTGTGCTGCGGCAAGTGCCGATCGTGCTGCCCTTGCGCGTGCCCTCGATCCACCTCATCACGCGAAAGCACCGCGAGCCGTCGCCGGCAGCGCTGGAATTTGTGGCCTGCCTGATGCGGGTGCGCGGCGAGCACTAGTGGGCATCGCGTCACCCACCAGTTCGTCGGCCTGCTCGATCAGCACGGCAATGGCCTGCACAGTGCCATCCCACGAGGTGCGGGCAACGACCTGCGCCATCTCGCTTTCGTGTTCCGCCCGTTCCTCGCGCGTGCGGTGCATGAGCATCTCGCAGTCGGCGATGAAACCTTGCGGCGTGTCAGCGACGCGCACTACGCAGCCGTAGGGCTCGACCACGTCGCGGATGGACGTGCTGACCACGGGCTTGCCAGATGCCATGAACTCCAGCGTCTGCGCCGGGCTCATGTGCCTCGTCGCGTCGCTGAGCGCAAAGGGCAACAGGCAGATGTCCCAGCCAGCGATCAAGGCCGGCAGTTCATCATGGCTGCGCGGGCCGAGCCAATGGATGTTGTCGCGCCGCGGCAGCTCGGCGGCACCGGCCACCACTGGGCCCTCCAGCACGATGTTCCACTCGGGGCGCGCCTTGGCTATCTCGTCGAGGAGCACGAGGTTGATCCGTTCGTCGATCAGGCCGTGGTAACCCAGGCGCGGGCCGGGCACTTCGGCGTTCAAGGGATGCTCGCCGATCGCGCCGGTGAAGTGTGCCGCGTCCACGCTGTTGGGGACGCAGTGCACCTCGGGGTGCCGACACTTCTTGGCGTTGTAGAGGCTGCGACCGCTGGTCAACACCAGGTCGGCGACTTTGAAGAGGGCGTTCTCTCGCTGCACGAGTTCGCGGGGCGCGTTGGTGAACGCAGAAAGCTCGTCCATGCAGTCGTAGATGATGCCGCGCGGCTTGAGTTGCGAACCCAGCGGCTGCGCCATGGGCGTGCAGTACCAGAGCCAGAAGTCTTCCACGCCGTGCTCGCACATGCCGTCGGCGAGCATCTGGCGCAACACCGACAGATGGTCATCATGGAAACCCGGCGCCGAGCCGGTGACGTGAGGCCGCCAGACCTGCACGCCGGGCGCGGCATCGAGCACTTCCAGTTCATTACCGTGCGCCTGCGTCACCGGTTCCTCGATGAAGATCACTTCCCAGCGCCTGGACAGCCTCGACAACAAGTGCTGGGGACGTTCGTACACACCGTCCCAGCGCAAGTGGGAGAACACGACCAGTTTTTTCATGACTACGGCTCTTCTGGAGTGCGACAAGGAAAGGGAACTCAGGGCGCTGCGGCCCAGGGTGGCGAATCGAAGAGTCATTGGAAGGCGTGGGCCCCCTTCTGTCTGTCGGACGCGGGCTTGCCCGGCTGTGCGAAGCAGCACAGGGGTGTACGCCATGTGCCGTATATGCCCCCCACGCGCCCCTGCCTAGCATGAGCCCGTCCGCTATTCGGGACAGTCCTGGCTCTCTTCCCGCTCCCACTTCGCTTTTAAGGAAACACATATGCAACGTCGCTTCACCCTCAAGGCGCTCACCGCCGCGGTGGCGCTGGCCAGCGTCGGCACCGCCGCGCTCGCCCAGTCCAAGGACACGATCAAGGTCGGCGTCCTGCACAGCCTCTCGGGCACCATGGCCATTTCGGAGACCGTCCTCAAGGACACAGTGCTGATGGCCATCGAGGAAATCAACGCCAAGGGCGGCGTGCTGGGCAAGAAGCTCGAGCCCGTCATCGTCGATCCGGCCTCCAACTGGCCGCTGTTCGCCGAGAAGACCAAGCAACTGCTCACGCAGGACAAGGTCGCCGTGATCTTCGGCTGCTGGACCAGCGTGTCGCGCAAGTCAGTGCTGCCGGTGGTGGAAGAGCTGAACGGCCTGCTGTTCTACCCCGTGCAGTACGAGGGAGAAGAGCTGTCCAAGAATGTGTTCTACACCGGCGCCGCGCCCAACCAGCAAGCCATCCCCGCTGTCGACTACCTGATGAGCAAGGAAGGCGGCGGCGCCAAGCGATGGGTGCTGCTGGGGACGGACTATGTCTATCCCCGCACGACCAACAAGATCCTGCGCGCCTACCTGAAAGCCAAGGGCGTGAAGGAAACGGACATCGACGAGAAGTACACGCCTTTCGGCCACAGCGACTACCAGACCATCGTCGCCGACATCAAGAAGTTTTCGGCCGGCGGCAAGACGGCGGTGGTCTCCACCATCAACGGTGACTCCAACGTGCCTTTCTACAAGGAACTGGGCAACGCGGGCCTCAAGGCCAAGGACGTCCCGGTTGTCGCCTTCTCCGTGGGCGAGGAAGAGCTGCGCGGCGTCGACGCCAAGCCGCTGGTGGGCCACCTGGCGGCATGGAACTATTTCATGTCGATCAAGAACCCGAGCAATGCGGCCTGGATCAAGCAATGGTCCGACTATGCCCGTGCCAAGAAGATTCCGGGGCAGATGGTCAAGCCGCTGACCAATGATCCCATGGAAGCCACCTATATCGGCATGCACATGTGGAAGCAGGCAGTCGAGAAGGCCAAGAGCACGGACACCGACAAGGTGATCGCAGCAATGGCAGGCCAGACCTTCAAGGCGCCAGGCGGTTTCAGCGTCCAGATGGACCCCAAGAACCACCACTTGCACAAGCCGGTCTTCATTGGCGAAGTCAAGGCTTCTGGCCAATTCAGCGTGGTTTGGAAGACGCCGACACCTGTC
>JBKJOM010000202.1:0-9607 GCA_046595775.1 Ramlibacter sp.
GATGGTAGCCAGGGCGCGCAGCTGCCGGCTGGCGATTTCGCCATAGGGCACGGCAATCCGCAGCATCGGCGCATAGCGCTGGATGTACCAGCCGTTTTGCAGCCGCAACGGCCGGAACTCATCGTCGCCGAGCTTGCCCGCGAGGTTGCGCTCGAGCTGGTCGCGGTATTGCGCGGCGCGGTTGCGGACGAACTGTTTGTCGAATTCTGTGTATTGGTACATGGTGCCGATGGGCGATGCCGGGGGCCCGCTTTCGAAGGGACAGGCCGCGAATTTACGGGTGACCCTTATGGAAACCAACTATTTTTTCGTTCGCGCCTTATGCGGATAAGCTTATGCACAAGCATTGGCGCGGCTTGGCGCTCAGTGCCGGGCACTTACGGCGTAAGGGGGGTTCGCATCTCAGCCGGGGTGGCCTGATAATGCGGCGCAAACACACAGGTCAACAGGCATGACTCAGAGGGTCTTCGTCAAGGTCGTCGGTTTCACCGATATCGAGCGCCACGCGCTGAACTCGTTGTTCCGGCTTTCGGAGGAGCGCGAGACGAAGTATTCGCTCTGGGACGCCGCCGCGCCGGAGCCGGCCAAGCTGGCGCTGGTGGATGAGCAAAGCTATGAGGCCGGCCTCCAGCTGGAAGGGCCTGTCAGTGACGACATGAAGCTGATCTGGATCGGCGCTGGTGCACCGGTGCGGGCCTGGCGAACCTACGAGCGCCCCTTGTCCTGGTCCGAAGTGGTGCGGTCGATGGACGAACTGTTTGCGCCGGCAGTCGACCTGGATTTCGACCTCGACTCGGGGTTCGATGAGCCGCAACCGCCTGCGGACTCGCAGCCCTTGGCTAGTGCGGACATGAACGCTCAGTCGGACGCGCAGGACACCAGGCCGCCCGAGCTCGACGAGAACGCCCCGCCGAAGCCCAAACGCGCGTTGATCGCGAGCCCCAGCCGCGACGAGCGCCTGTACCTGAGGGCGCGCCTGGCACTGGCCAACCTCACCCAGGCCGACGACGCTGAAACAGCCGCCCAGGCGCTGGAGCTCGCGCGCGACAACGACTATGCCATCGCGCTGGTCGACTTCTCACTGCCGGACATCGAAGGCTGGGCGCTGCTCAAGGAGCTTGGCACCCTCAAACGCCCAATTCCCTGCAGGGTGGTGATCAAGTCGAAGGCTTCGCTCCTGGAGTACGCGCGCGCCTGGCTCGACCGGATCGACGGCCTCTTCGTGCGGCCGCTGAACCCGGCCAAATTGCACCGGCTGTTCTCCAGCATTTAGGCGGAAGCAGATTCCGCTGCAGGTGGCGGTGTCCACGCCACCTGCAGCGTCTCGCCGCGCCACCAGGCCTGCCGCACTCCCACCAGCGTTTCCATCGTCATGCGGCCCGCGATGGGCAGCCGTGACGAGCTGCCCATGAACAGGTCGCGCAGGAACGGCAAAAGCCGCAGGTCGGACTGGAACAGGGGCGTGAGCCAGCGGCTCGCTTCGCCATAGAAGCGCAAGTGCGCAGCGCGTGCCTGCGTGTACATGGCAAGCGCCTGCGGTACGGAGTCGAAGCGGGCAATGCAATCGGCCAGCGCCACCGCATCGAGCAGCGCGAGGTTCGTGCCCTGGCCCAGTTGCGGGCTGGTGGCGTGGGCTGCGTCGCCGATCACGACGCATTGGCCGGTATGGAAGCTGGGCATCACCACGTCGTGGTAGCGCGCCCAGGCGAGTTCGTCGAGCGACGAAAGCTGGTCGAGCAGTGGTCCCGCCGCGCAGTGGAGGGCGAGCACCTGGTTCTTGAAGCTTTGCAAGCCGGCATCACGCCATGCGGGCAACGCGTCGGCTCGCAGGCTCCAGAACAGGCTGACAACCGGCGTGCTGCTGCCCGGCGCGCAGCCTGTGGGCATGACGCCCAACATCTGGCCGGCGCGCCGGTACCACTGGTGCAATGTCGTGCCGTAACGCCTCTTGGGGTCTTCCAGTACCGCCCACATCGCGCCCCAGGGGTAGACGTGATCGGTGCTGGCCAGTCCCGTCTGGCAGCGCAGGGACGAGCGGCAGCCGTCAGCGATCACCGTGAGGTCGTGGTCTGCCTGGATTGGCGCCAGTTCGCGCACTTCGGTGTCGGTCACAACATCGACGCCGCTCCTGCGCGCGAGCGACCAGAGCGCGTCGAACAGCACCCCCCGATGCAGGCCGAGGCCGAACGAACCCGGCTGCCAGTCGGCATAACGGATGTCCACGACCTTGCGGCCGCGATGGGACAGGCCCAGCAAACTGTCCACGCGCGCGCCTTGCCGCAGCACTTCGTCTTCGATACCGAGCACCTTCAGCGCGGCGAGCCCGGTGGGCTGGACCAGGATGCCCGCACCTACCGAACGCGGCTCGCCGAACTTTTCAAAAACCTTGACTGAGTGGCCTTCACGGGCCAGGAGGGCGGCGGCGGCAAGGCCCGCGAAGCCCGCTCCGGCGACTGCAATCCGAAGGCGGCGCGAAGGTTCTGGCATCCGCCGATGCTATCAAGGCCGGCGCGGTCGCAACCGGACGACATCGAGCGCTGCAGCAAGCCGCGATTCGATCGGCAATGGCTCGCCTTCTCCTTCGACTCGCGCTGCCAACAACTCAGCGCACAGCACACCAAAGGTAAGGCCGCGTGAACCCATGGCGGTGCTCACCCACAAGCCCGGTTCGACTTCGCCCACGAGTGGCCTTCGGTCTGCTGAAGCGCAACGAACGCCGCTCCATGCCTTTGCCTCGCCGCGCTCAAACTGTGGCGCAAGTTCATCAGCTGCGGCGGGCAACAGCGTGCGCAGCCGTTCGAAGTTGGCGGCCTGGTCTGCATCTCGGGCGCCGGTATCGGAATCGCCGCGCTGATAGGTCGAACCCGAAAACCACGCCAGTCCCTGTTCCATTGGCACGCAGGGGATGAAGTGCCCGTTGCCGTTGACGGGGAACGGCGGAAGGTGCATTGACGCCTCTTGCGGTCCCCAGGAGACCTGTCCCCGCACGGGATGGAGGGCCACTCGCCCATCGAGCAAGGCGGCGCTCGCCCAAGCCGCCGCAATGACGAGCAGCGGCGCCGACGCAGTCACACCGCCCAGCGAATCGAGCACGCGCCAAAGGTCGGCATCACGCTGGACACTCGCCACGCGACAACCGCCGCGCCACGTTACGCCCGGATCGCCCAGCCAGGAGCGAACGAGCGATGCCGGCTTGATCCATCCCGCCTGCTCGTGCCACAGCGCATTCGCTCTTGCGTCGAGGCCGGCCGACGCCTTCTGGGGGCCATCGGCTGGCCTCGCCCAAGGCAGCATCGCCGGGTCGTCGATCAACCTTGGCGTGGTCTCGCCAACGCGATGCTGCAGCGTTCCGGTGAATGACCAGTCGATGCCTTTGCGCAGCCGCGCATCGGCTTCGCGCAAGGTCATGCCAACGCCGCAGCGAGTGAGTTGCGACAAGAGGTTGTCGTCGGCCGAGTAGTGCGGCGCAAGCAATCCCACCGGGAGAGCCGACGCGCCCGAAGCTGGTTCAGTGGCAGCGTCCAGCACCGTGACTTGCCAGCCACGCCGCGCAAGGCTCGATGCCGCCGCAGCCCCGGCAAGCCCGCCGCCGACGACCAGGCAGTCGCGCGTCACTGCGGCGCGTTACGCGCTCGGGGGCACGTAGCCCTGCGCCACGTCGGCGCCGCTGCCGAAGAAGTGGTTCTCCATCTGGCGCTTGAGGTAGTCGCGCGCCCTCTGGTCGGCCAGGTTCAGGCGGTTTTCATTGACCAACATGGTCTGCTGCTTGAGCCAGGCCTGCCAGGCTTCCTTGCTCACGCCCTCCCAGATGCGCTTGCCGAGCTCGCCGGGATAGGGCGGGAAGTCGAGGCCTTCTGCCTCGTGGCCGAGCTTGATGCATTGAACGGTGCGTGCCATGGTGTTTGCCTTGTGGATTAGCTTATGCGGATATGCAACTGAAAACTCTGTCGTTCCTGTGTGGACGGTCGGCTCCCAGAATCGGCCCCATACCAACACGGAACCACTCCAATGAGCGTTCGCCGCGACTTTATCAAGATTCCGTTGGCTGCCGCAGCCGTCGTGGGCCTGGCCTTGCTGGCCGCCCCGTCGTTTTCGCAGAAGACGACGGGCGCCATCACACTGCTCAACGTTTCCTACGACCCGACGCGCGAACTCTATGTCGAGTTCAACCAGGCTTTCGCAAAGCACTGGAAGGGCAAGACGGGCCAGGAAGTGACGATCAAGCAGTCGCACGGCGGCTCCGGCAAGCAGGCCCGTTCCGTCATCGACGGCCTCGATGCAGATGTGGCGACACTGGCGCTGGCGGGCGATACGGATGCCCTGGTGAGGAACGGCGTCTGGCTGGCGCCCGACTGGCAGAAGAAGCTGCCGCACAACGCTTCGCCTTACACCTCGACCATCGTGCTGGTGGTCCGCGCAGGCAACCCCAGGGGCATCAAGGACTGGGACGACCTGGCCAAGCCTGGCATCAACGTGATCACGGCCAACCCGAAGACATCGGGCGGCGCGCGCTGGAACTACCTGGCGGCGTGGGAATTCGCCAGGCGCAAATTCGGCGGCGATGCGAAGGCGAAGGAATTCGTCGCCAGGCTCTACGGCAATGTACCCGTGCTCGACACCGGTGCGCGTGGATCGACGATCACCTTCGCACAGCGCGGACAGGGTGACGTGCTGATCGCATGGGAGAACGAAGCGCACCTGCTCGAGAAGGAGTTCGGCGCCAAGTTCGACGTGATCGCGCCCTCCCTCTCCATCCTGGCTGAACCGGCCGTGTCCGTCGTCGACAGAAACGTCGACAAGAAGGGCACGCGGGTGGTGGCCGAGGAATACCTGAAGTTCCTCTACACGGAAGAAGGTCAGGACATCATCGGCAAGAACTTCTACCGCCCGGCGATTTCGCAGAAGGCACAAGCCAGGTACGCGAAGCAGTTCCCTAAGATCAATCTGTTCACCATCGACCAGGCGTTCGGCGGCTGGGGCAAGGCCGACAAGGAGCACTTCGCCGATGGCGGCAGCTTCGACCAGATCTACGCGCGAAACAAATAGCCCTCGAACTTCCGAACTCCCGTACGCAGAAGGCGCAAAGGTTACGCAGAAGACGCAGAAGAACAGCCGAAGAATAGTTTGATTTTCTTCTGGAATCCTTTTGCGCCTTCTGCGTGACTTCTGCGTACGGGAGTCCGCTCCCGTGCTGTTGCCTACGCAGCCAACGACGCTTCCGGCTCGTTTGCGGGTTCGGTCACCAGCGCCTTGATCGTCACGTCAGCGGCCGCCAGGGCCTGCGTTTTTGCGGCCTCGCCCATCGCCACACCTTCCGCGCGCACGAAGCGAACGTCGGTTACGCCGAAGAAGCCGAACACCGTGCGCAGGTAACTCTCCTGATGGTCCAGGCCGGCCAGCGCCGGGTTGGTGGAGTACACGCCACCGCGCGACGAGGCGACGATCACCGTCTTGCCACCGGCCAGACCCTTCGGGCCTTTGTCGGTGTACGTGAACGTACGGCCGGCCTGCGCAACGCGGTCGATCCAGGCCTTGAGCTGGCTGGGGACCGAGAAGTTGTACATCGGCGCGCCCACCACCACCACGTCGGCCGCCAGGAACTGGCTGACCAGCTTTTCCGAGATCGCGTTCTCACGGCGTTGCAGGTCCGTCTGGCCTTCAGCGTTGGGGCCGAGGCGAAAGCCCAGCGAGTCACCGTTGAGGTGGGTCGGGGCGTCCGTCGCCAAGTCGAGGTGCTCGACCACGGTGCCAGGGTGGGTGGCTTCCCATTGGTCGACGATGCGTTCGGTCAGTTGGCGCGAGACGGAATTGTCGGCCAGCGGGCTTGAGTCGATGTGAAGCAGTTTCATGGTTTATTCCTGTTCGTTGGGGCCATTTGGCTTGGTATTGATTGTGCATATAGACCAGTCGCTTGATAAGCCGGAAAATTCGAGATAGATTGTCCTGAATCAGGAACGATTGGGCGATAAATGCAAGATCTCAATGACATGGTCTATTTCGCCGAGGTGGTCGATCACGGAGGCTTTGCCGCCGCCGGGCGGGCGCTCGGCGTCCCCAAATCAAAGCTCTCGCGGCGCGTGGCCGAGCTAGAGGCACGGCTGGGGGTGAGGCTCCTTCAACGCACAACGCGCAAGCTTTCGGTGACCGAAGCGGGCGAGCTCTATCACCGCCACGCGGTCGCGATGCGCGAAGAGGCCGAAGCCGCAGAAGAGGCCGTGGCCGTGGTGCAGACCGAACCACGCGGCACCATCCGCGTGACTTGCCCTGTCACGTTGGCGCAGACAACAGTCGGGCCGATCCTGCCCGGCTTCCTGGACCTGCACCCGCAAGTGCGCATCGACATGCAGGTGACCAATCGCGTGATCGACCTGGTGCAGGAAAGCGTGGATGTGGCGCTGCGCGTGCGGCCCACGCTGGACGACAGCGGCAGCCTGATCGTGAAGAACCTGGGCAAGACGCAAGGCCTGCTGGTCGCGAGCCCCTCGCTCCTGGCGCGCCAGGGACGGCCACAAGGGCCGGACGACCTCGCGAAGCTGTCGACCGTCGCGATGAGCGCCGCCGACGGACGCGCCACGTGGCATCTGCAAGGGCCGGGCGGCCGCGAGTTCACGTTGCAGCACCGGCCGCGCTTTACGGCGGACGACCTCGTGACCTTGAAGTACGCCGTGGTGCACGGCCTGGCGATGTGCATCCTGCCCGACTACATGTGTGCGCGCGACATTCGCCAAGGCCGGCTCGAGCAGGTGCTGCCGGGATGGGCCCCGCGGCCCGGCGTGATCCATGCGGTGTTTCCGTCACGGCGTGGACTGGTGCCAGCGGTACGCAGGTTCCTGGATTACCTCGGCGAGAACGTGTCAGAAGAGGGCATCGACTGCCCGAAGTAGCAGGTCAGGGCAGGCGTCAGACGCCCAGGAGCTGCGTGAGGACCTGCGGAGCGTCGCGCAGCTCAGCCGAACTTCCGCTGAAAGCGACCTCGCCCTTGAGCAGAATCACGTTGCGGTCGGTCACCTTGGTCACGTGCTTCCAGTTCTTGTCGACGATGACGCTGGAGATGCCCGTCTCACGGATGAGCGCGCAAATGCGCCAGATCTCGCGGGCGATCAGCGGCGCCAATCCCTCCGTGGCTTCGTCGAGGATGAGCACGTCGGGATTGGTCATGAGGGCGCGGCCGATGGTGAGCATCTGCTGCTCGCCTCCGGACAGCTGCTGGCCGCCATGCCCCAGCCTCTCTTTGAGCCGTGGAAAAGTTTCCAGCACGCGCTCACATGTCCAGTCGCGCTGCCCGCGCGCGCCGGCGCGTGCCGCCATCTGCAGGTTCTCGGCGACGCTCAGATTGCCGAAGATGCCGCGGCCCTCGGGCACGTAGGCAATGCCCAGTTGCGCGATCTCGTACGGCGCGCGGCCGGTCATGTCCCTGCCGCCGACATGGACGGTTCCGCCGCGCGGTTTTACAAGCCCCATGAGCGTCTTGAGCAAAGTGCTCTTGCCCATGCCGTTGCGCCCCATCAGGCCGATGGTCTCGCCCCGCGTCACGCTGAAGTCGATGCCGCGCAGGATGTGGCTGGCGCCGTAGTAGGTGTGCAGGCTGCGGGCGTCGATCAGGAGGTCGCCCATCTCAATGCTCCTCGCCAAGGTAAGCCGATTGCACGTTTGCGTCCGCGCGCACCGCAGCCGGTGTGCCGCTCGCGATCACCTGACCGTTGACCATTACCGTCAACTGGTCGGCCAGCGCGAACACGGCGTCCATGTCGTGCTCGACCAGCATCATGGCGTGATCGGGTTTCAGCTTGAGCAGCAGTTGCACCATGCGCTCGGCTTCGGCCGTGCCCATGCCGGCGAGGGGTTCGTCGAGCAGCAGCACACTCGGGCCGGTGGCGAGTGTCATCGCAATCTCGAGCTGGCGTTGTTCGCCGTGGCTGATGGTGCCTGCGATTGCTCCCAGGCGATGGGAAAGACCCGCAAGCTCCAGCGCCTGCTCGGCGCGCTGGTTGATCTGCGTGAAGTCGCGCGCGAGTTTCAGCCAGCACGCGGGATGCGCATGCGGCGATTGCGCGGCGATGCGCACGTTCTCCCACACGGTGAAGGGCTGGAAGATGTTGGTCTTCTGGTAACTGCGGCCGAGGCCGGCGCGTGAGATCTTCTCTGGCTTCCAGCCGGTGATGTCGATGTCGCCAAGGGTGATGACGCCCGAAGTCGGCGGCAGGTCACCCGAGAGCAGGTTGGTCAACGTTGACTTGCCCGCGCCGTTCGGCCCGATCACGGCATGGATACGGCCTCGATGCAGGTCGAGCGACACGTCGTTGACGGCGGCCAGGCCGCCGAAACGCTTGGCCAGTTTCTTCGCCGAAAGCAGCGCTTCACTCATCGCGCCGATCCTTGCGGCCGGTCAGCGCGGCAAGCGCGGCCACCGCGCCAAGCAGGCCGCGCGAGGCAAAGCTCACCACCAGCACGATGAACAGGCCCATCCACAACTGCCAGTGCTTGCCCAGGTTGACGGTGCCGATCGTGGGCAGGTCCTTGAACCAGTGCAACAGATATTCGAACGCGAAGGCACCGACGATGGCGCCGGCGAAATTGCCCATGCCGCCGAGAACCACCATCATGATGGCGTGCGCACTCATGTGAAATCCCATGAGCTCCGGGTTCACAAAGCCTGTCTGCGCGGCCCACAGGTAGCCTGCGAGACCTGCGATGGCGCCGGCCAGCGTGAAGGCTGCAAGCTTGTAGCCGAAGCTGCCGTAGCCGATCGCGCGCATGCGATGTTCGTTCACGCGGATCCCGGCCAGCGTGCGCCCGAACGGGCTCCACAGCAGGCGGCGCAGGAAGAGGTACACCGCCAGCATCATCGCGAGCGTGAAGTAGTAGAAGATGCGCTTGTCGTCCAGGTCGAAGATGCCCGCGTTGGGCTTGAAATTGACGTACAGGCCGTCCGAACCGCCCAGCACCTTGTTGTCGAAGAACAGGAAGAAGACCATCTGTGCGAAGGCCATCGTCACCATGATGAAGTAGATGCCGTGCGTGCGAACGACGAAGAAGCCGATGACGAGCGCGGCCGCGGCTGACGCGGCGACGCAGGCCGGCAGCGTCCACCACAGGCTGGCGGCACTGTCCGCCGGGGTCATGAAGGCAAGCGCGTAGCCCGCCAGGCCAAAGAAGGCGGCATGGCCCAGCGAGACAAGGCCAGTCACGCCGAGCAGCAGATCAAGGCTCATTGCGAAGATGCCCAGGATCATCATGCGCGCGACCATGGCTGCGTAGAACTCAGAGCCGATGAAGGGAAAGGCGGCCAGCAGCAGCACGCCCGCCATCAGCACCGCCTGCACCGCGCGGGGCAGCGCTTCGAGATTGGCCTTGGCGGCGCTCATTGCTTGAACAATCCTTCCGGCTTCCAGAGCAGCACTGCGGCCATCAACATGTAGACCAACATGCCCGCCACCTGCGGCAACAGTACCTTGCCGAAGGTGTCGACCAGGCCGACCATCAACGCCGAGATCAGCGCGCCGCGCACCGAGCCGATGCCGCCGATCACCACCACCACGAAACACATGATTAGCACCTGCGAGCCCATGTTGGGATAGACGCTGGAGATCGGCGCCGCGATCATGCC
>JBKJOM010000254.1:0-2931 GCA_046595775.1 Ramlibacter sp.
CGTTCCAGACGCACTCCTGCATCTTGCATCTGCTCGATCAGGGCGCTTTCCATTTTGGAACTGCCGAGCCAGTCCACGGTGAGGGTGACGCTGACGCCGGCCTTTGCCCGCTCGGAAAATGCATCGCTGAACTGCTTGCCGACGTCACCGGACCAGTAGATGAAGGTCTCGAACGTGACGGACTTGCGCGCCGATTGGATCGCTTGCAGCATGGCCGGGAAGATCTGGTCTCCGTTCTGGAGGTCGGTCACGCGGTTGCCGGGCCGGATCGCCGGGCCCAGCAGCACGCCCATTTCACGCCGGAACTGCGGATCGGAAATGGCGTACTTGTGGTCGATGCCGTGCAGCAGCTTCTTGGGCGTGCGAAAGTTCAAGGCCACGATGACCACGATGACTGTGGCAATGGCTGTCATGACGATGGTCCACACGATGCTTTTCCGTTTCCATTGAATGGCCATTGCAATTTCCTTTGTGATTCATCGAGGCAGGCACTGCGGCACATCAAAAGAATTAACGCCGCAGCGCCTTGCGGTGGAGCGCCCATGGATGAGCACCAAACACGCGAAAGCCCCACGCCAGCCGGCAAGAATGTCCCATGAATATTGCACAGCCAGGAGAAATCCAGGCGCTGAACAGTGTCAGCCGATGTCTCAACTCATGTAGGACAAAAAAGATCTCTTCTCGCGCGGCGAGAGCCTCTTGCCGATACCGGGTGAGGACGAGGACCGCGCCCCAACCTCAGCTAGCGTTGCGCATGCGAGAGACGTAGTCGACGTCGGTGGTGTCGACGATAGAAGTTCGGAACTCAGCCGGCGTGCGGTCGAAGGTATAGGCCACCCGCTTGATGCACAGCACGGGAATGTCCGCCGCCAGGTTCAACAGGCGGGCGCTGGTGGGGTTGATGATCTCGGCCCTCACCCGTTCATCCGCCTCGACGATGGTCACGCCGAAGGCTTCCTGGTACAGGCCATAGACGGTGTTGCTGCGCTCCAGGAACAGATCCCGGTTCAGGCCGCTGAACATCGCGCAAGCGATCACGATGTGGTCGTGGATCATCGGGCGCCCCTTGAGCAGCAGCACGTTATCGATGCAGAAGACTGACTGCGTGCCGTGCAGGCGCAGAGCCTGCGCTTCCTCCTGCGTGGCGCGGGCACGCGAGAAGGCATGCAGCCGCACCTCGGGAAACTCGGTGCTGCCGTTGCGTCCGGAAATCTTGAAGAACTGGAACATGAACCGCTCGCGATCGAGCTTGCCCACAAAGGTGCCTCGTCCCTGCTGGCGCACCAGCACGTGTTCGGCCACCAGCTCGTCCACCGCGCGCCGCAAGGTGCCGATCGACACATTGAAGCGCTTGGCCAGTTCGCTTTCGCTCGCCAACGCGGCGCCGGGCGCAGCCGTGCCGGTGCGGATGTCCTCGATCAGCTGCTTCTTGACCTGGCGGTAAAGGGCGAACATGGTCAGTTGCCCGACGCCGGAGAAAACGGCTGGCGGCACGGCTTCATGGCATGCCCAGTCGCAGGAGCAGCATCGACACCAGCACCAGCCCGGCCAGCAGCAGCGTTTCGGCCACCAGCATCAGCACCGGTTGCCAGCCCAGCTTCTTGAGGTCCTCGAAGCTGGTCTTGACGCCGGCTGCAGCGATGGCGATCACCAGGCACCAGCGGGACGCCGAGTTGGCGCCGGCGACCACGCCGGCAGGCACGTTCAGGGTACTGGCGATGATCACCAGCAGCACGAATCCAAGCAGGAACGTCGGCACCAACTGCTCCTTCTCCCCGTGGCCGGCATCGGCGCCACGGGCAGCGCGGCCGTTCCTGAACGCGAAAGCGATCAGCAGCACCACCGGCATCAGCAGCAACACCCGGAACAACTTGACGATGGTGGCGGCGTCTCCAGCTTCCTGGCCCATCATCATGCCCGCAGCGACGACCTGCGCGACGTCGTGAATGGTGGCGCCCAGGAAGATCCCGGACTGCAACGGCGACCAGTGCATCGTCAGCAGGAGGAAGGGATACAGCACCATGGCCACCGTGGACAGGACAGTCACACCCACCACCGCCAGCAGCGTGAAGCGTTCGGTCTCCCGGGTCGGCGGCAACACCGAAGAAATGGCCAGAGCAGCCGAGGCGCCGCAGATTCCGACCGAGCCGCCTGAGAGCAATCCTTCGGCCACCGGGCGCTTGAGCCCGCGCGCCAGCAGCAATCCGAAGCCGATGGTGAGCGCCACCGACAGCACCAGCAGCAGCGCCACCTTCAGACCCAGGTGAGTCACCTGGTCGAACGTGATGCGAATTCCCAGCAGGGCGACGCCGACGCGCAGCACTGTCTTGCCGCAGAAGTTGATGCCCGCCCGGGTGTTTTCCTGCAGCGAGAGAAAGTGCAGCGACAGGCCGATCAGCAGCGCGTAGAGCAGCTGCGGCCCGCCGTAGTGCTCCGAAAGAAAGGTGGCGGCCAGCGCAATGACGGCGCACACCAGGAGGCCCGGGACCAGCTGCCGGACGGGCAGGATGGTGGGCGGGGTCCAGGGCTTCAGCGCCGCCATCTCACATGAGGGCCCGGATGGAGTCCAGCATGGCGGCCGGCACGTCCAGGCCCTCGCGCTGGATGCGCGCCGCGAGCTCCGCGCGGCGCTGCCCGGGCAGGCGCACCCCGTCGTCGACCAGCATCGCCGCCAGCAGCGCCTCGATCCGCTGGTGGTAGACCGCGGTGCCGGCAAGACCCACCGGATCGATCACGATGAAAGCCTGCCCCAGCCGCGGCTGGTTGCCGGCATCGACGAAGAAGGAATCGGCCTCCGCACCATAGTGGGCGCCAGTGAGCGTGGTGACCAGCAGTTCGACCATGAGGGCCAGCATCGCACCCTTGACGCCGCCCATGGGCAGCATTGAGCCTTCCAGCCCCTTGCTCGGGTCGGTGGTGGGGTTGCCCTCG
>JBKJOM010000303.1:0-5463 GCA_046595775.1 Ramlibacter sp.
CCTGGCTTCACTGCGCGATCTCTATCGCCCGTTCAACCGCAACCATGAGCGCACGCGCGTGATGGACGTGCGCAGCGCGGAATTCACGAAGTACGCCGCCAACGCCATGCTGGCCACGCGCATCAGTTTCATGAACGAGCTGGCGAACCTCGCCGAGGCGCTGGGCGCTGACATCGAGTCGGTGCGCAAGGGCATCGGTGCCGATCCGCGCATCGGCTACGACTTCCTCTATGCCGGTTGTGGATTCGGCGGTTCATGTTTCCCCAAGGACGTGCAGGCATTGCAACGCACGGCGCGACAAGAGGCGGGCATCGACCTGCAAGTGCTGGCCGCCGTCGAAGCGGCCAACGAACACCAGAAGCGCGTGCTGCCGGAAAAGATCCGCAAGCGTTTTGGTGTTGACCTGAAGGGCAGGCGCTTTGCCCTGTGGGGGCTGGCGTTCAAGGCGAACACCGACGACATGCGCGAGGCCCCGAGCCGCGTCATCATCGATGCGCTGCTCGCGGCGGGCGCGCAAGTGACCGCGTACGACCCGGTTGCGGTGGAGTCGGCCCGGCGTGCGATCGGCCCGCTTGCAGGCCTGGACTACGCGGCCAGCGCGATGGCTGCGCTCGAAGGCGCCGACGCACTGGTGATCGCGACCGAATGGAAGGAGTTCCGCAGCCCGGACTTCGATGCCATCGCCGCGGCGCTGGCGCACAGCGTCATCTTTGACGGCCGCAATCTCTACGACCCGGCCGCGCTGCGCGCCCGGGGCTTTGAATACCATGCCATCGGCCGGTAGCCCATGAAAGTGCTGGTGACCGGCGCCGCCGGCTTCATCGGCATGCACACCTGCCTGCGACTTGCCGCGCGCGGCGACCAGGTGGTGGGCATCGACAACCTCAACGACTATTACGACCCGCGGCTGAAGGAAGGCCGGCTGTCGCAGCTTCGCGCGGACCCCAACTTCCGCTTCGAGCGAATCGACATCGTCGATGAAGCCGCGCTGCGTGATGCGCTCGCGCGAAGCGGCGCCACCCGCGTGGTGCATCTCGCCGCGCAGGCCGGCGTCCGTTATTCGCTGCGCACCCCGCAGGCTTACGTGGCGAGCAACCTGGTCGGCTTCGGCAATGTGATCGAAGCGTGCCGGCAAGCGCAAGTCGAGCACCTGGTCTACGCGAGCAGCTCCAGCGTGTACGGCGGCAACACCAAGCTGCCGTTCTCGGAAACTGACCCGGTCGACCGGCCGGTGAGCCTGTATGCGGCCACCAAGAAGTCCAACGAGCTGGTCGCGCACACCTACAGCCACCTCTACGGATTGCCGGCGACGGGCTTGCGCTTCTTCACCGTCTACGGGCCCTGGGGTCGCCCGGACATGGCGTACTACGCTTTCTCCGAAGCGATCCTCGCGGGCCGCACGCTCCAGGTGTTCAACGAAGGCCGCATGGGCCGCGACTTCACCTATGTCGATGACGCCGTCGAGTCGGTCGTGCGCGTGCTCGACCTCCCGCCGGCCGCCCAGGCGGAGGGCGGAGTACCGCACCGTGTGTTCAACGTGGGCAACCACCAGCCCGTGCCACTGCTCGACTTCATCGGCATGCTGGAGCAGGTGCTGGGCCGCACGGCGACCAGGGAGTTCCTGCCGATGCAGCCGGGCGACATGGCGATGACCTACGCCGACACTTCGGCGCTGCAGGCGGCGGTTGGTTTCGTGCCCCATACGCCGCTCCTGGAGGGTCTGCAACAATTCGCGCAGTGGTTCCGTTCCTGGCCCACAGAGCGAGAGTGAGACAAGCCCATGCGATTGCTGCTCGTTGAAGACGATGTGATGGTGGCCAGCGGCATCAAGCTGGGCTTGACCGATGCTGGCTACACCGTGGACTGGGTGGGCAGTGCCGAGCGGGCGGAGGAAGTCCTGCGCAGCGAGATGTTCGACGCCGCCATCATCGACATCGGCCTGCCACGCATGGACGGACTGGAGCTGACCAAGCGGCTGCGTCGCCCCGAGATGGCAAGCGCCGCCATGCCGGTGCTGATCCTCACCGCGCGCGACGCCTTGCATGACCGCGTGCAGGGCCTCGACCTGGGCGCGGACGACTACATGATCAAACCCTACGAGTTGCCGGAACTGCTGGCGCGCCTGCGCGCGCTGCTTCGGCGCTCGCAGGCAGCGACCACTGCGGTACTGACCTTCGGACCGATCGAACTCGATACGGCCAACCGGCGCGCGTCGGCCCGGCACGATGGCAACCTGGCGCCGATCGAACTGGGTCCGCGCGAGTGGACCGTGCTGGAATACCTCCTGATCAACGCGCCCAAGCCCGCGAGCAAGGACAAGCTGCTGCAAGCCCTCACGGGATGGGACCGAGAGATCACGCCCAACGCGGTGGAGGTCTACATCTCGCGACTGCGCGGCAAGCTCGAGCCGCACGGCGTGGCCCTGCGCTCGATCCGCGGCTTTGGCTACCGGCTGGAACTGAGCGAAGCACCGCAGCCGTGAACCTGCGTTTCGTGACCGGGCGACTGCGCGGCTCGCCGCGCGGCGCACTGGGCATGACGTCGGGCCTGAGGCGCCGGCTGCTGGTGATGCTGATCGCGCCGCTGCTGTTGCTGGCATTGATCAACGCCTGGTTCGACTATCGCTCGGCCGACAACGTGGCATTGCAGCAGGACCAGCGCCTGCTCGCGCTGGTGCCGCTCCTGGCCGACTCGGTGATTGCCGAAGGTGCGAAGCTCAACGACCCGCCAGTGCTGCTGCTCGCGCCGGCGCTGGAGGAATTCCTGAACGGCCCGGCGGCAGCCTTCGCGCTGTGCGATCCGGATGGCAAATTGCTGCGGGGCGCTGATTGGTTGTGCGGCCTGGGCCCGGCGACGCAGGAGGCGGAATTCCACAGTGAGGAGCAGGGCGGCGCCACCTGGCGCATCGTGCGCCAGCGGCAACAGACCGCGGTGCTCGGTGAAGTGGTGGTGACCGTTGCCGACGGGTCGGACCCGCGCCAGCAATGGGCCCGCTCGATCCTGATCAAGGTGCTGCTGCCCAACCTGGTGTTGCTGGCGGCCGCAGCATTCGCGGTGCGCTGGGCCGTCGAGCGAGCGCTCAGGCCACTGCTTGAATTGCGTGAAGCAGTCGAGACGCGATCGCCGCGCGACTTGAGTTCCATCGACGAGACTGCTTCGCCTGAAGAAGTGCGGCCCCTGGTGAATTCGCTCAATCGCCTGTTCGCTTTGGTGAATGCGCAGGCCGAGAGCCAGCGGCGCTTCATTGCCGATGCGGCGCACCAGTTGCGCACGCCGCTGGCCGGTCTGCAGGCGCAAGTGGAGGCCTGGGCCCAGGCAGCCAGCACCGCGAATGCGGATGGCAGCGTGGCCCTGCCGGCTGAGCAGGTCCGCAAATTGCGCAGCGCCACCCGTCGCACTTCGCAGTTGGCCAACCAGTTGTTGGCCCTGTCGCGGGCGGATGCGCGCGCAATTCATGCGCAGCCCATGCAGCCGGTTGACCTTAAGGCGCTGTGCGAGGACATCCTCGAACAGCATCTGGATGCGGCCAGCGCCAAGCACATCGACCTGGGCCTGGACGCACAACCGGTGCAGGTAATGGGCCACGAGTGGCTGCTGCGTGAATTGCTTTCCAACCTCGTCGACAACGCCGTGAAGTACACAGCGCCCCAGGGCACGGTGACCATACGCTGCCAACCCCGTGACGCAGCTGCGCTGCTCGAAGTGGAAGACGACGGCCCGGGCATCCCCGCCGGAGAGCGGCAACATGCAGTGGAACGCTTCTATCGTGTGCACGGAACGCAAGGGGAAGGAAACGGCCTGGGCCTTGCCATCGCCGACGAGATCGCGCATGCGCACCACAGCCACCTCGTTCTGGAAACTGGCGGGGGCGGCCGTGGATTGCGGGCCGGGCTCACCTTGTCGGGGTAAGTGCGCACTTGGCGTGCATCCACGCCACGGCGGGAGCACGCTTGGGGTAATCCCCCGGATGGGCTGTGCGAGAATCGTTTCGAACAGCTACAAACCTCCATGCCCGACGCGCAATTGAGCAGCACCGATTCCCAGCCCGTCCCGGAAGGCGCGGCACCCGCTCGCAAACGCCCCAAGCCGGGCGAGCGGCGGGTCCAGATCCTCGAAGCACTGGCCACCATGCTGGAGCAACCGGGCGCGGAGCGCATTACCACTGCGGCCCTTGCGGCACGGCTGGACGTGAGCGAAGCGGCACTGTACCGCCACTTCGCGAGCAAGGCCCAGATGTTCGAGGGCCTGATCGAATTCATCGAGCAGAGCGTCTTCACCCTGGTCAACCAGATTGCCGATCGCGAACCCGCCGGAAACGCGCAAGCCGCCAAGACGGTGGGCATGCTGCTGCAGTTCGCCGAGAAGAACCCGGGCATGACCCGCGTGATGGTGGGCGACGCCCTGGTCTTTGAGAACGAGCGCCTGCAGCAGCGCATGAACCTGTTCTTCGACAAGATCGAATCGGCGCTCAAGCAAAGCCTGCGCGCCGAGAGCGAAGGCTCCACCACGCCAACTGCCGACGCGCAGGTTCGCGCGTCGATGCTCACCGCATTCGTCGTCGGCCGCCTGCAGCGTTTCGCGCGCTCGGGTTTCAAGCGCGCGCCTTCGGAGCACCTGGACGCGTCCCTCGCCCGCATGCTCTGACGCTTGCGGGCGGGACCCTCCCGCAGTGCCATGCTTCGAATCCAACTCGCCGGCGAAGACGTCGTGCTGCACCCCAGCGGCGCGGTGCTGCTGTCATCGCAACAGACACTGCTGGTGGCCGACGCCCACTTCGGCAAGGCCGTTAGCTTTCGCAAGCTGGGCGTTCCCGTGCCCAGCGGAACCACCACCGAGAACCTGGAGGCGCTGTCGAAAGTGTTGGCCGACACGCAGGCCAAGCGCATCATGTTCCTCGGCGACTTCCTGCACTCGCGCCGTTCGCACGCGAAGCAGACGCTCGACGCAATCACGCGCTGGCGGGAAGCCAACTCGGGGCTCGAGCTCACCCTCGTTCGCGGCAACCATGACGACCGAGCCGGCGATCCGCCTGCGCACCTGGACATCCACGTAGTCGATGAGCCCTTGCCCTCCGGCCCCTTTGCGCTGTGCCACTACCCGAAGCCTATTGCCGGTGCCTATGTGCTCGCCGGGCACTGGCATCCCTGCATCAGCGTGAAGGGCCGCGCCTTCGAGCGCCTGCGGCTGCCGTGCTTCTGGTTCGGCGACGACAGTGGCGCATTGCCCGGGAACGCGGTAGGCGTGTTGCCTGCCTTTGGCAGCTTCACCGGCATGCATCGCATTGAGCCGCGCGCCGGTGACCGGATCTTTCCGGTCGCCGGCGACGTGGTGCGGGCGATTCCCGCGCTGCCGGTCGCCTGATGCGCTCCGCAGGAAACGCAGGCGTGGTCAGTCCCCCACGTTCGCGCTCACTTTTCTCGCGGCGGCCATGATTTCAGCCCATGTGGTGTCGTCGACCGCAAT
>JBKJOM010000102.1:0-5777 GCA_046595775.1 Ramlibacter sp.
CCAGCGCTACGGGGGATGACCGGCGCACCCGCTACTTCTATGGCAACGACGGCCAGCTCTTGGGCACGCTCGACGCTGCGGGTTATTTATCCGAAGCGACCTACGACGCCGCCGGGCTGGGTATTCCGGACGAACGTGACCGGTGATTCCGGCATCGTGACCGGGCATTCCGGTGAACGTGACCGGGGGATTCCGGGAACGTGACCGCCGATTCCGGCGAACGTGACCGGCGAGCCGGGAACGTGGTCGGACTGACGGCATAGGACGTCTGCACGGTGTTGCGCATGAATCAACAGCGGGCAAGTAGCCTCACTGCATTTGCAGGAGCCACATGCCCGCCCCGAGGATCAACATGCGCAAACTCAAAGACGCACTGCGTCTCAAGCTCGAAGGTAAGCAGTCCCACCAGCAAATTGCCGCCGCGCTGGGAATCTCCAAAGGCGTAGTCACCAAATACGTCGGCTTGGCCGCAGCCGCTGGCCTGGATTGGCCGGCAGTGCAGGCCATGGACGAAGCGGCGCTGGAGCGCCGTTTGCTGTCGGCGTCCCAGCCGATGTTCAGCTACGTGCGGCCCGAGTACGGGCGCATCCACCAGGAGCTGCGCCGCAAAGGCGTCACGCTGATGCTGCTGTGGGAGGAATACTGCGCCCAGGTGAGCGACGAGCACACGCCAGAGCAGCCGGTCAAGCCCTGGCGCTACTCGCAGTTCTGCGAGAACTATCGCCAGTTTGCCAAGCGGCTCAAGCGCTCAATGCGCCAGATCCACCGGGCAGGCGAAAAGCTGTTCATCGACTATGCCGGCCCCACCCTCGCGTTGACGCACGGGGGCAAGGCCAACATCTTCGTGGCGGCGATGGGCGCCTCGGGCTACTGCTTTGCCCTGGCCACGCCCGCACAAACGGGTGCCGACTGGCTGCACGCGACAGCGTGCGCGCTGGACTTCTACGGTGGCGTGCCCCAGTTGATCGTCCCGGACAACCCCCGAGCGCTGGTCAGCCAGGCCAACCGCTATGAGCCCCGGCTCACCGACACGGTGCTGGACTTTGCGCGCCACTACGGCTGCTCGGTGCTGCCTGCCCGGGCGTACCACCCGCAGGACAAGGCCAAGGTGGAGTCAAGCGTGCAACTGGTGGAGCGCTGGATTCTGGCGCGCCTGCGCAAGCAGCAATTTGCCAGTGTGCACGAGGTCAACGACGCCATTGCCCCTTTGCTCGCATACGTCAACCAGCGCCCGTTTCAAAAGCTGCCGGGCTGCCGCGCCAGCGTGTTCGCGCAGATCGATGCGCCGGCCCTGATGGCCTTGCCCCAGCAGCCCTGGGAGTGGGCCAGCTTCAAGACCGTGCGGGTGCACATCGACAGCCATGTCGAATTCGAGGGCCACCGCTACAGCGTGCCCAACGCGCTGGTCGGGCTGGCGCTGGAGCTGCGCATCACGGACAGCGCTGTCGAAGTGCTGCACCGCGGCCAGCGTGTGGCCAGCCACATGCGATGCGCGCACCGGGGCGGCTTCACCACCGTTGCCGAACACCTGCCCGAGCGCCACCAGGCGCACGCCCAGTGGACGCCCGAGCGGCTCATTGCCTGGGGCGAGCGCATCGGCCTGGCCTGCGCGGCCACGGTGCGCCGGATGCTGGAGCGCCAACGCCATCCCGAGCACGCTTACCGGGCCTGCCTGGGACTGCTGTCGCTGGCCAAACGCCATGGCGAGGCCCGGCTGGAGGCAGCTTGCACGATGGCCCTTGCGCTGGGCACGTGCAAGTACACCCACATCCGCGACATCCTGAGCAACCGGCGCGATCAGCTGGCAGGCAGCGACACGCCCGAGTGGACCAGCCCGCAGCACGCGCATGTGCGCGGCGCGGGCTACTACCAGTGAAGACAAAGTACGAGAACAAAGGAAAGACCAACATGATGATGAATACGACACTGAACCAGCTGCGCAGCTTGAAACTCGAAGGGCTGGCGCAAGCGCTGGAGCAGCAGCTGGGTCAAAGCGGCATTGGCGCCATGAGCTTTGAGGAGCGCATCGCGCTGCTGGTGGACCGGGAAGTGCATGGCCGGCAGGACCGGCGCTGTGCGCGGCTGCTGAAGCTGGCGAGGCTGAAGTACCCGCAGGCGGCCATCGAGGACCTGGACAGCCGCTCCACCCGCGGCGTGCAACGCAGCGAAGTGATGAGCCTGGTGCTGGGCGAATGGGTGGCCCGCGGGCACGCGGTGCTGATCACCGGCCCCACCGGGGCGGGCAAGAGCTGGCTGGCCTGCGCACTGGCGCAGCATGCTTGCCGGCGCGGCCACAGCGCCTACTACCAACGCGTTCCGCGCCTGGGCGAGGAGCTGCGCATTCGCCACGCCAATGGCACCTTCACGCACTGGCTGGATGCCCTGAAAAAGACCGACGTGCTGCTGCTGGACGACTGGGGCATGAGCGCCATGGATGCGCACACGCGCGCCGACTTGATGGAGATCATCGATGACCGCGCGGCCAGTCGCGCCACCATCATCACCAGCCAGTTGCCCATTGAGCATTGGCATGAATGGATTGGCGACGCCACGATGGCAGATGCGATGCTGGACCGGCTGATGCAACACCATCACCGCTTCACGCTCACCGGGGAGTCGCGGCGCAAGCCCGAGCCGGCCGCCGCAGATCAGGCGCTGGCAGATCAGGCGGCAAAAAAGAAACCTGCCGCCTGAAGACCAACTGACAGCAGGACACGAATGCGAGGCTGTGGATTTGTGGACGATGCGCCTGCGGCGCACCGGGGCGCTTGCCGTGGACAACGCTACGCGTTGCCCACCGCGCACCCCTTCGCCCACAAGCTCCACAGCCACCTACTACGTCTGAAACAAAGGAGTCAGAACCCCGGAATCACAAGCCCAAACTACAATCAAAGCGCGCAACACCGGCCCCGGTCACGTTCACCGGAATGCCCGGTCACGATGCCGGAATCACCGGTCACGTTCGCCGGAATACGCATTCGGGGGGTTCTTACTTGTTCAGGTTGCACTCATGGTGAGATTTTGGCCGTTCCACTACGAGCTCGTGCGCACGGGAGCAATGAGCGCGCTGACCTTTTCAATCGGAATTCTCGGTTGCCTTTTCCTTTACGTTCCATCGCTGTTTATTCTCGGCGGGCACCGCCGTGGACGAATTGCGTTCGTCATAGCCGCAGCCGCATTGGCCGGGGCACCTTGGATGTGGGGTATTGGAAATCCATGGGCTTGGCCGTTTGGGCTTGGCACCATTTTGGCAGTCTACGGGGCTGCCCTTGGAAAGAGGCGCAGCGTCTCAACCAACGAGCTTCGTCGTCCGCCGGTGTAACCTTGTCGCTCGGAGCGAACTGCCATGCCATTGGAATACAGAGCCGCTCGCCCGGACAATGCACCCGAGTGCGTCAGTCTGCGTGCGGTGCAAAGGAGTCTGGACGAAGTTCTGGAATACTTCAGTGGTGAAAACCCAGCGCGAGGAGGCGCTAGATCATGAAGATTCAAATCGGGCGGATTCGAGTTCGAGTCGAGGAATGTCGAGGCATGAGAGCATTCGAAGGTTGACTACGTTAGGCATCATCGGCGGAATCGCGCCGGAATCAACGATCGACTACTACCGTCGAGTTATTGCGGGCTATCGCGCTCGTCTCAACGATGGCTCCTATCCATGCGTTCTCATAAATAGCATCGACATGAGCAAATTGCTCTCGCTGGCGGGGGCAAACGACTTGGTTGCAATGGCCGACTACCTTGTGCGAGAAGTCTCAGTTTTGGCGCAGGCCGGGGCAAGCGTTGCTCTCTTCGCATCAAACACACCACATCTTGTATTCGCCTCCGTTCAAGAAAGATCACCGATCCCGCTGATCAGTATCGTCGAAGCCACTTGCTTGCTGGCGAATGCGAGGGGTCTCAAGCGGGTAGGCTTGCTGGGCACAAAATTCACGATGCAAGGCGCTTTCTATTCGGAGGTCTTTTCCAAGCACGAAATCAAGGTAATTCTGCCAACGCTTGCAGAGCAAGAAATTGTGCATGGCCGGTACGTCGGAGAGCTGATTGAGGGCGTGTTTCTTTCCGAAACTCGAACCGAGCTAATGTCTGTCATTGAAACAATGACTCGCAGAGACAATCTGGATGGTGTTGTCCTAGCGGGCACCGAACTTCCAATGCTACTTCGGGTCGAGGTAGTAAACGACGTGCCGCTCCTAGACACCACAGGCATTCACGTTAGTGCTGCAATCGACCGCATGCTTGGCTAAGTCGAGGAAGTACCGAGCGCCCTCTAAAAATAGTCTTGCGGGACTTTTCGCGATGCATCGGTACAGCAGCTCGCTCGACCGGACCGCCGAGACGTCCGCTGAACTCCGACATTTAGAGGTTAAACCAGGGAGTTAACATGGATGAAGCAGAACGGAAAGACATTGAATCGGTGACAAGGGAGTGGGCCACCGCGTTCAACAATCGTGATGCCGCAAGGGCATGCGTCCTCTATGATGAGGAAGCTGTTTTGTGGGGCACGTTCTCCCGAAATCTGGCCTCCACAGCGAGAGACGTTCGTCAATATTTTGAAAAGGCATGCGGGTCGCCAATTGCGATTACGGTCGTATTCGAGGAACAAGTCATTCGCTCTTGCGAGGGCGCAATGCTCAACTCAGGTAGCTACACATTTTCCTTTGTGCAAGATGGGACGCGACAACAAATTCAAGCGCGATTCAGCATGAGTTTTCGGAAAAGAGGTGACCGATGGCTGATAGTGGACCATCATTCGTCGACGAAACCGGCCCCCGCGCAGTAGAGTTGCATGCCCTCCGTTCAAGCCTGTGCCCTGCCCGCAGAAACGCTCCTCTCGCGGTACGCCGTGGAGGGAGCGTTTGCCGACTGCTATGTGACCGAGTTGCCCCAATCGGTGCCACTCTCGGAGTTCGTTGAGGCTCTTTATCTCGGACCGCTCATGAGGTTCGAGCGGAAGCTGATCGGCTGGGTGCTCTCCAAACCCACTTCAAACTCCGACGTCCGTGAATTGGCTACTGGGAATGCGTCGGACTTTGCGGCATGGCACGTGGAGGCACGCACGCCGAGCGAGTTGTTGCTGCGAGACCAAACAGGCCGCACCAGGTCTTGGCTTATGTCTCTGGCAGCGCCCGATGCCACCCGGCTCTTTTTTGGCTCGGCAGTGTTGCCGCGCGTGCATCCCGACACGGGCACCAAGAGCATGGGGCCACTTTTCAAGCCTTTGCTTGGCTTTCACGCGCTGTACTCCAGGCTTTTGCTGTCGTCCGCGCGGTCGCATCTGGAGCGGAGCGCGCGATGAGAATTTCTGTTCGAGAAATGAAGCTGGAAGAAGTCGATCTGGTCACCGGCTATTTTCATGGCGCTGCGCCGGAACACCTTGAACTACTCGGTGTCGATCCCTGTCGCTTGCCTGGCAAGTCCGATTGGAAGCAGTTGTACGAACTGGATTACGCGCAGCCAAGGGAAGGGCGCAGAAGTCTTCTCGTCATCTGGGAGCTTGAAGGAAAGCCACTGGGGTTTTCTACCGTGGACAAGATCGTCTACGGAAAGGAGGCTTACATGCACCTTCATGTGCTCGACCCACAAAATCGAAGGTCCGGCTACGGCGCAGCATGTGTCAGAAAGTCGGCCGAGATGTACTTCAAGTTGCTGAAGCTAGAGCGCCTGCTGTGCGAGCCCAATGGGGGGTGTCTGAATTTTTGTGTTCGAGGCGCTGAGAGACTTGTCCACGGCGGCGGGCGTCGCTTGCGACGAACGACCGACGCGGTGGGCAAGTCGGT
>JBKJOM010000107.1:0-13425 GCA_046595775.1 Ramlibacter sp.
GCTTCCAAGACCAGCGACATCGCCGGTGACGGCACCACCACCGCCACCGTGCTCGCGCAAGCCATCGTGCATGAAGGCATGAAGTACGTGGCCGCGGGCATGAACCCGATGGACCTGAAGCGCGGCATCGACAAGGCCGTGACGGCCCTGGTCGACCAGCTGAAGAAGGCCTCCAAGGCCACGACCACCTCCAAGGAAATCGCGCAGGTCGGCTCCATCTCGGCCAACAGCGACGAGACCATCGGCAAGATCATCGCTGACGCGATGGACAAGGTCGGCAAGGAAGGCGTGATCACTGTCGAAGACGGCAAGTCGCTCGACAGCGAACTCGAAGTCGTCGAAGGCATGCAGTTCGACCGCGGGTACCTGTCGCCCTACTTCATCAACAATCCCGAGAAGCAATCGGCATTGCTGGACAACCCGTTCGTGCTGCTGTACGACAAGAAGATCAGCAACATCCGCGACCTGCTGCCGATCCTGGAGCAAGTCGCCAAGGCCGGCCGTCCGCTGCTGGTGATCGCTGAAGAAGTCGAGGGCGAAGCCCTGGCCACGCTGGTGGTCAACACCATCCGCGGCATCCTGAAGGTCGTGGCCGTCAAGGCACCGGGCTTCGGCGACCGCCGCAAGGCCATGCTGGAAGACATCGCCATCCTGACGGGCGGCAAGGTCATCGCTGAAGAAGTGGGCCTGACGCTCGAGAAGGTGACGCTGGCCGACCTGGGCCAGGCCAAGCGCATCGAAGTGGGCAAGGAAAACACCACGATCATCGACGGCTCGGGCGCGGCTGGCGACATCGAAGCGCGCGTCAAGCAAGTGCGCGTGCAGATCGAAGAGGCGACCAGCGATTACGACCGCGAAAAGCTGCAAGAGCGCGTGGCCAAGCTGGCCGGCGGTGTTGCCGTGATCAAGGTCGGCGCTGCCACCGAAGTCGAGATGAAGGAAAAGAAGGCCCGCGTCGAAGACGCGCTGCACGCAACCCGCGCCGCCGTTGAAGAAGGCATCGTGGCCGGCGGTGGCGTCGCATTCCTGCGCGCCAAGCAGGCCGTCGGCACCATCAAGGGCGACAACCCGGATCAAGACGCCGGCATCAAGCTGGTGCTCAAGGCCATCGAGTCGCCCCTGCGCGAAATCGTGGCCAACGCCGGTGGCGAAGCTTCGGTGGTGGTGGCTGCCGTGTTGGCCGGCAAGGGCAACTATGGCTTCAACGCCGCCAACGACACGTATGGCGACATGATCGAGATGGGCATCCTGGACCCGACCAAGGTGACGCGCACTGCCCTGCAGAACGCCGCTTCCGTCGCTTCGCTGATGCTCACGACCGAAGCCATGGTGGCCGAAGCGCCCAAGGATGAAGCCGGCGCCGGTGGTGGCATGGGCGGCGGCATGGGCGGTATGGGTGGAATGGGCGGCATGGATATGTAAGTCCATTCACTCTGAAATCGCTGCGCGATCTCAGAGTGGCCTGACGACACAAAAAAGCCGGGCAGAGCCCGGCTTTTTTATTGCATGTTCGCGCTGCATGTTATTCCGCGCGAACGGTAAGGGCGATGCCCCTTTTTCAATTCTGGTCAGGGGCCAGTTCGGTGGGGGGCAATGCGTTGGTGTTGGGGGCCTCGCCGTATTGGTTGGAGCCGGACAGCCCGGGTTGGGCCATGAGGTAGATCAGCACCAGGGTGCCGAGCAACGGAATGACGCTGATCAACTGGAACCAGCCGCTCTTGCCGGTGTCGTGCAGGCGCCGCGAGCCTGCCGCCAAGCCCGGAATCAACAGTGCCAGGGCAGCGATGCCATACAGGTAGCGGCTCACCAGGCCGGTGATGGCCAGCACGATCAACCCGAACAGGCAGAACCACCAAAACTCTGGGCGTGCCGCGCGCCCGTTGAAATCAGCGTATTTGTGGAAGCACGTCTTGACTGCAGCTTGCAGGTCGTCCATCTCTTACTCCTCGTGTGCCCGGGAACGGTCCCGCGAGGATGATAGGAGGAAGCGGGCGCGCCGCATAGCCCTTAACGCAACCGGCCCAGGAGTTGTGCGCTGGAAGGATCGAGCCCGCCCGCGTCGCCGCTTTGCAGGCGCGCAGCGACGTCCTTCGCCAGCACCTTGCCCAGTTCCACGCCCCACTGGTCGAAACTGTTGATGCCCCAGATCGAGCCGCTGACGAACACGCGGTGCTCGTACATGGCCACCAGTGCGCCAAAGCTCTCCGGGTCCAGCCGCTCGAGGATGAAGAAGGTGCTGGGGCGGTTGCCAGGAAAGTCCTTGTGCCCGCCCGCATCCTGCTTGCCCAGCATCAGTGCTTGCGCCTGCGCGATCGCGTTCGCCAGCAGTTGCTGGTGATGGCCTTCGAGATGGTGCGCCGCTTCCTTCACCGCGATGAACTCCACCGGCACCACCTCCGTGCCCTGGTGCAGCATCTGGTAGTACGCGTGTTGCCCGTTGGTAGCCGGTTCGCCCCAAAGCACCGGTGAGGTCTGCACCGAGAGCGGCCGGCCCTGCGCGTCCACGCGCTTGCCATTGCTCTCCATCTCCAGCTGCTGCAGGTAAGCGGGCAGGCGTCGCAAGGCGCTGTGATACGGCGCGATGCTGCGGCTGCCAAAGCCATGGAAATTGCGGTACCAGACGTCCATCAGGCCCAGGCGCACCGGCAGGTTGTCGGAAAGCGGCGCGGTGGCGAAGTGCCTGTCCATGTCGTGCGCGCCCGCCAACATGCGGCGGAAATTGTCGGCGCCGATGGCAATGGCAATGGGCAGGCCGATGGCCGACCACATCGAGTAGCGGCCTCCCACCCAGTCCCAGAATCCGAAGGTCGTCGAGATGCCGAACTCGCCGGCCGCGGCGACATTGGTCGTCAGCGCCGCGAAGTGACGCGCGATGTCCGTGCCGCCTTGCTGCCCGAACCACGCCTTGGCCGAGCGCGCGTTGGTCATTGTCTCGATCGTGGTGAAGGTCTTCGAAGCGATGAGGAACAAGGTGCTTTGTGGTTGCACCTGCTGCAGGACCGCGTCGAGCTCATGGCCGTCGACGTTCGAGACGAAGTGGAAGCGCTTGCCCGGGACGGCGTACTGCGCCAGCGCGATCACCGCCATCTGCGGGCCGAGGTCCGAACCGCCGATGCCGATGTTCACGACATCGGTGATGGCGCTGTCGGCGCGCACGCTTTCCGCATACGCCAGCATCGCATCCAACGTTTCATGCACCAGCGCCGCATCCGGGTCAGTGCTGGCGCCTTTGGGCGCGCGCAACAACCAGTGCTTCACCGCGCGCTGCTCGGTGTTGTTGACCGCCTCGCCTGCGAACATCGCATCGCGATGGCGCTCCAGCATGCACTCGCGCGCCAGCTCCAGCATCAGCGATCGTGCGTGGTTGTCGACAAGGTTTTTCGAGAGGTCGGCAAAGACGTGAGGCGCCTGGACGCTAAATGCCTCGACGCGCTTCGCGTCCGTCCGGAAGGCTTCGCGCAAGTCGAAGGCGCGGCCTTGCTGCCCGCAGTGCTGACGCAATAAATCCCAGGCAGCCGTCTGGTCGCAGTGCGGACGCGAGAGGGCGTGCATCAAGCGGGCTCCTTCATCAGCTGCTTCAGATTGAACGCGTCGAGTTGGTTCATTTGCCCATTATTGCGTGGCGGGGGCGACTGCGCGGTCACGAAACCTGCACCACCGACACGCCATGGTCAGCGAGTCCCAGTCCCACATCGCTGCCAACCTCCAGTACGCGACCCAGGTCGGCACAGACAACGAAGATCGGGCCCAGCTCGGTCTCGAAGGTGTACTCGTAGTTGCTGCCGAGGTAGGACAGCTTGGCCAGGCGCGCGCCCAGGCCGCTGCCCGGCGGGCCGATGTTCCATGCCTCGGGCCGCACCGCGACCTTCACCGCACCTTCCGCAACGGGCTGGCGTGGCCGGATGCGCAGCGGACCCAGTGCGACAGTGCCGCTGTCGTCGGCGAGCGCGGGGAACAGCATCGCTTCACCCATGAAGCCCGCGACGAATTCGCTCGCGGGGTACTCGTAAAGATCCTGCGGCGTCCCGCCCTGGGCGATCACGCCGTGGTCCATCACGATGATCTGGTCGCTCACGGCCAGCGCCTCGCTCTGGTCGTGCGTGACGTAGGCCACGGCGAGCTTGAGCCGCTGCTGCAGCGAGCGAATCTCTTCGCGCATCTCGCGGCGCAGCCGTGCATCGAGATTGGACAGCGGCTCGTCAAAGAGCAGCACTGCCGGCTCGAGCACCAGCGCGCGCGCCAGTGCCACGCGTTGCTGCTGGCCGCCCGAGAGCTCGCTGGGCAGCCGCTGGTCGAACCCGACCAGGCCGACATTGCGCAAGGCATCGACTGCGCGGGTTCGCGCCGGCTCCTTTGCCAAGCCTGACATCTTCAGGCCATAGCTCACGTTCTCGAGCACATTCAGGTGCGGGAACAGCGCGTAGCTCTGGAACATCATGCTGACATTGCGCTGCGCAGGCCCGAGCGTGGTCACGTCCATGCCCTCGATCAATATTTGCCCCGAAGTCGGCGACTCCAGGCCCGCGATCATGCGCAGGATCGTCGTCTTGCCGCAGCCCGAAGGGCCCAGGATGGTCGTCAACGTTCCGCTCGCGATCGCGAAACTCACGCCCTTGACGGCGAGCGGCGTGGAAGGTTGCGCGCCGTACCGCTTGGTGACGTCGCGAAATTCGATGCCGTTCGTCGAAGCCATCAGGGCACTCCTTGGGTCATGGGGATGGGCATCGCTTTCCGGCGACCGAGCTTGCGCTCGCCAACGACGTACTGGATCAACGCCGTGACGGCGCTCATGAGCAAAATCAGCACCGTGCAATACGCCAGCGCGACGCCGTAGTCGCCGTTGCCCACGCGGCCGATGATGTAGGTCGTGGCCAGTTCGTTCTCGGCCGTCACGAGGAAGATCACCGCCGACACCGTGGTGATCGACCGCACGAAACTGTAGACCAGTGCGGCGACCAGCGCGGGCTTGAGGAGGGGCAGCACCACGTAGCGCAAGGTCTGCAGGCTCGATGCGCGCAACATGAGCGAGGCCTCGTCGAGTGACTTGTCCAGCTGCTTGAAGGCCGCAGCGCCCGCGCGCACCCCGACGGGCAGGTTGCGAAACAGGAAGCACAGCACGATGATGAGGCCGGTGCCGGTGAGTTCGAGCGGCGGCACGTTGAAAGCCAGGATGTAGCTCACGCCCAGCACAGTGCCCGGAATCGCGAAGGCCAGCAGGGCCGAGAATTCGAACAGCCCTTGTCCCTTGAACTGCGTGCGCGCCAGCAAGTACGCGATGAGCAAGCCGAGCGTAGCGGTGAGCGGCGCTGAGATGGCGGCGAGCTTGATCGTCGTAAAAAACGAGTTCCATGCGGTGCCGGCCCACACCAGCCCAAACTGCCCAAACTCCACCGCGAAGGCTGTCCTGAAGTGGGCAAGCGTCAAGGTGTAGTCGCGGCCCCAGGTCTGCACGAAACCCCCGGCAAAGGCAAACAGGTAGACCAGCAGCGTGAACGCCATCCAGGGCAGCGCAATGCCATGCACAAACCTGCTCACCCGCGGCGGCAGCGCCATGGCGATGCCTGCGTCGCCCTTGCCGCCGACCGTCGTGTAGTTCTGCCGGCCCAGCAGCGCCCGCTGCAGCGCGAACACGGCGAGTGCGAAGAGCGTGAGGATCCATGCCAGCGAAGCTGCGCGGCCCTGGTCGTACTGCGCGCCGACGATGGCGAAGAAGATCTCCGTCGACAGCACCGAGAAGGGGCCGCCCACGACGATGGGGTTGCCGAAGTCCGCCATGCTTTCGATGAAGCCGACCAGGAACGCGTTGGCCAGGCCCGGCTTGAGCAGGGGGAGCGTGATCGTCATGAAGGTTCGCTCAGGCCCGGCGCGCAGCGTTTGCGCGGCCTCCTCCAGGCTGGGCGCAACGCCTTGCACCACGCCGCGCATGATCATGAAGGCGATTGGCGTGAAGGCGAAGGTCTGCGCGACCCAGACGCCGAACCAGCCGTAGAACCAGCGCGAGGGCGCTATGCCGAAAGCGGATTCGATCAACTGATTGACGATGCCGGCGCGGCCGAACAGCAGTATCAAGCCCAGGCCGACGACAAAGGGAGGCGTGATGATCGGCAGCATCGCCAGCATGTTCAAGGGCTTGCCGTACCGATGCCCCCCGCGTTCCGCCATGAGCGCCATCAGCGTGCCCAGCAAGGTGGTGCTGAAGGCGGTGAGGACGCCCAGGAACATGGTGTTCCAGGCCACACCGCAGCGCACGTTGCCCGCCACGCAGCCCAAGCCGAAATTGCGCTCGCTCGCCACGCGCCCCCACAAGGCACCGATCTCGAAGAAGCCTTGCTCGTTGAGAAACGCACTCGACAGTGACTTGAGCACCGGAAACAGGATGAACACGCCCAGCAGCGCGCCGCTGGCCACGACCGCCGCCGCGATGAACAGGTCGCCCTTGAAAAAGCCGCGACGTGCGAGCCCGAATGCCAAGAGCACAACGAGCGAAGCCAGCGCGACGAAGCCGCCCCAGCCGACGCCGCTCTGGCTCTTGCCCAGTTCGCCGAAGACGCGCGCGGGCCATTCCGCGCTCCAGCCGTGGGCGCCGATCAGGAAGCCGGAAAGTGCCAGCCCCAAGGCGCCCAGCGATCCGCCCGTCAGCAGCAGCGCCCCTTGCTTCCTTCCCGGCTCTAGCACGGCACCTGCCGCAGCAACCGCCAAGCCGATGAGGCCAATGGCGAGCCAACTTCGGCCGTGCGCGAGAATCTGCGTCAAGCCGTTGGCCGTGTTCTGCGCACCGAACACGTGGGGAATTGCGGTGAGCCCGTTTGCGTCCTGCAGCGCATACCATGGCAGGACGAGATAGCCCGCGATTGCGGCGGCCAGCCAAAGCCAGATGGCCAGGTTGGCCGGCGCGTGCCGCCGGATCGAAAGAGCGCGGGCCATCGGCATGGAAGCGTCGGCCGGTGCCTGTGCGGTCATGGCCGGGCGACTGGGTTCAGCGCGGCAGCGAGTTCACTTCCTTTTCCCATCGCGCGATCAGGCGCCGCCGCTCGGCGCTGGCCCCGTACTTGGCGTAGTCGTAGTTGATGAACTTGATCTTCTTGAAGTCCGGCACGCGCGGGTCAACCTTCGCGGCCTTGTTGCTGGGCAACTGGAATTGCTTGGCGGCCGCGGCCATCTCCTGCGCCGCCGGCGTCAACGCCCACTCGTAGAATTTTTTTGCGGCCTCTAGGTTGCGCGCGCCCTTGATGATGCTCAGGGAGCCGATCTCGGCGCCGGTTCCGTCGCCCGGCGTGATGGTCTCCACCGGAAAGCCCTGCATCTTCTCGCCGGGTCCGTCGTGCACGAAGCTGACAGACACCGCTGTTTCGCCGCGCGCCACCGCCTTGATCGGGCCGGTGCCCGAGCGCGAATACTGGCTCACGTTCTTGTGCAGCGCCTTCAGGTAATCGAACGCCTTGTCCTCGCCCATCAGTTGCACCAGCGTCGCGATCATCGTGTAGGCCGTGCCGCTGGAAGCCGGATTGGCAACCTGCACTTCGCCCTTGTATTCGGGTTTGACCAGGTCGGCCCAGGTCTTGGGGACGGCCAGCTTCTTGCGCGCGAGCAGCTCCGGGTTGTAGCCGAACCCGAGCGGTCCGGAATAGATGCCCACCGTCTTGTAGGCGGACTGCTTGGCCTGTTGCTGCGCCCAGTCGTGCAGTTGGGGCAACGAGGGCGACTTGTACTCAAGCGTGAGGCCCTGCTCCGCGGCCTGCAGGTGCGGGTCTCCAGTGCCACCGAACCAGATGTCGGTCTTGGGGTTGTCCCTTTCCGCGATGAGCTGCGCGAGCGCTTCGCCCGAGCCCTTCATCGCCACATTGACCTTGACGCCGGTGGTCCGCGCATACACCGTGGAGAGCATGCCGCACCACTCGGCCTGGACCGAGCAGATGATGTTGACCTGGCCCTGCGCGCTGGCACCCGCCGCGAAGCCCGCCAGCAGGAGAGCAAGCATGTAATTTCTCATGCGGATCCCAAAGGGTAATTTGATTGCGGCTTCAAGAATAGGGCGAGCGCACTCCATCCCGCTTGGGGGAAACACCCTCCGGACGGCAGTGCGCCGCTGCCCTCGCTTGATACGTTACATTGACCGATTCACTTTCGCGCCACCAGACATGAGCTTTGACCTCGTCCTCTTCGGCGGTACCGGCGACCTGGCCTGGCGCAAGCTGATGCCGGCGCTGTTCCAGGCCTTTCGCCATGGCTCGCTGCCCGCGGGCGGCCGCATCATCGGCGTCGCCCGCGACGACCTGGGCGATGAGCGCTACCGCGCCCTCATCCGTTCGCGTTTCGACGAGGTCGACGAAGGCAAGCGACCGGGCCCCGAGGAATTCGAGCGGTTCGCGGCGATGCTGCACTTTCTGCGGATGGACCTCTCCCGGCCCGAGGACTACCAGCGCCTGGCCGCAATGCTGCGCAAGCGCCAGGCTGATACGGTGGTCATGTACCTGGCGACGGCGCCCTCGCTCTTCACGGTGGCCTGCGAGCAGCTGGGGGCCGCGGGCCTGAATACGCCGAACACGCGGCTCGTGCTGGAAAAGCCGCTGGGCCACGACCTGGCCTCGAACCGGGCCATCAACGAGGCCGTGCGCGGCGTGCTCAAGGAAAGCCAGATCTTCCGCATCGATCACTACCTGGGCAAGCCTTCTGTGCAGAACCTGTTTGCGCTGCGCTTCGGCAATGCGCTGTTCGAGCCCTTGTGGCGGCGGGAGGACATCGCCAACATCCAGATCACGATCGCGGAGGACCTGGGCGTCGAAAGGCGCGGCGCGTTCTACGACACCACGGGCGCGCTGCGCGACATGGTGCAGAACCACGCTCTGCAACTGCTCTGCGCGCTGGCCATGGAGCCACCGATCAACGCGCATGCGGATGCAATCCGCGACGAGAAACTGAAGGTGCTGCGCTCGCTCAAGGCGTGGACACCCGAGTCACTCGGCCAGCACGTGGTGCGCGGCCAGTACACCGCGGGTCGCGTCGGCGGCGAAATGGTGCCGGGCTACCTCCAAGAGCCGGGCGTCAATCCGGAGAGCACCACAGAGACCTTCGTGGCGTTGCGCGCCGAGATTGCCAACTGGCGCTGGGCCGGCGTGCCCTTCTACATTCGCACCGGCAAGCGGCTGGCCGGGCGCGATGCGCGCATCGTCGTCAATTTCCGCCCCGCGCCGCACGCGATCTACCAGTCGCCACCCGGCGCAGCGAACCGCCTCGTCATTCACCTGCAGCCCAAGGACGGGCTCGAGCTGCACCTGCTCGCGCAGGGCCAGGATTCGCGCCAGTCGGTTCGCCACGCCGCGCAGCAGTTGACGCCGGTTCACCTCGACCTGGACTTCGACAAACGCTTCGGCTCGGAACGCGTCGGCGCGTACGAGCGTTTGCTGCTCGATGTTCTTTGCGGGCGCTTGAACCTTTTTGTGCGCAGCGACGAACAGGAAGAAGCGTGGCGCTGGGTCGAGCCAATCATGGAGCACTGGCGCAATGAGGGCAATGGTCCGCGGCCCTATGCGGCAGGCACCTGGGGCCCGAGTGCCGCGAGCGCGATGATCGCGCGGGATGGCTTCTGTTGGAACGAGGAGTGTTGACCGCTGGCGTCGGACAAATTGGGGTCAGATTCCAATTCATCTTCACGCGAAATACTTGACGCCCGCCTTCAACTCTTCGTAGATCAGGTAGTCCGTCTGCTGCATGCCAAGCGACGCATAGGTCGCGTGTGCCACGTCGTTCTCTTTCTCGACATACAGGCGAAAGCCGCAGACGCCCGCATCGCCCTGTGCCATCGAGCGCACGTGTTCGTAAAGCGAGCGGTACACGCCTTGCCGGCGGAAGTCCTTCTCGACGTACACGCTCTGGATCCACCAGAACAGGCCGTTGCGCCAGTCGCTCCATTCGTTGGTGATCATCAGGCAGGCGACGACGCGGCCCTCGTCTTCTGCGACGAGGTAAAAACCCAGCGAAGGCGTGTCGATCAGGCGGCGCACGCCCGTCCGGATGATCTCGGGGATCAGTCGCTTGTGCTCGGTCTCCAACGCCATCGCGGCATTGAATGACGCGATAACGTCGGCGTCGCGCAGCTCAGCTTTGCGGATTTGCAGTTGCACGCTATTGATCGACTCGCAGGATTTCCGCGTTGATGCTCTGGTCCGCATTGAGCACCAGCAGCATAGGCCCGCGGCGAACGACAGTGAGGCATCCTTCCCGGCCGCCGCGCAGCCTTTGCCAGGTGGCGCAGTAGCCGTTCTCCCATAAGCGCCAGGTGCCGGTATCGGCGTTGGGGCCCACCAGCACGCTGGCCGAGCCATCCGCCTTGAGCGAGAGTTCGATGGGCGCGCCGCTTGAATGCACGCGCGCAAAGACCTTCTTGCCAACCCACGCGGCGCTGATCTCCTGCGGCGTCATCGGCTGGTCCTGCGCGATGGCGCCAAGCGGCGCGCCGGCCAGGATCACCGATGCGGCCAGCAATAAAAAGTGTTTTGTGCGCTGCATGTTCGCCTCCATTTCAGATACGACCCTCTTCCACCGCATGACACGCCACGCGCGCGCCAGCGATCTCCAACAGTGCCGGCCGCTCGACGCGGCAACGCTCGTTGGCATGCGGGCAACGTGGATTGAAGGCGCACCCTGTCGGGGGATTGAGCGGATTGGGCACTTCGCCTTGCACGGGCGTGCGCTGGCGCCCGGTGTCGTGCATTTTCGGGATCGCGTCGAGCAACATGCGCGTGTACGGATGCCGCGGCTGCGCGAACAACTGGTGCTTGCCCGCAACTTCCACCAGGCGCCCCAGGTACATCACGCCGACCTGGTCGCTCACGTGGCGCACGACCGCGAGGTTGTGCGAGATGAACAGGTAGGTGAGCCCGCGCTGGCGCTGCAGGTCCTTCATGATGTTGAGCACCTGCGCCTGCACGCTCACGTCAAGCGCCGAGGTGGGTTCGTCACACACCAAAAACTCCGGCTCTGTGGCGAGCGCGCGCGCGATCGAGATGCGCTGGCGCTGGCCGCCCGAGAACTGGTGCGGAAACTTTTCCATGTCGGCGCCGGCCATCCCGACCGACTTGAGCAATTCGGACACGCGGTCACGGATGTCCCCGGCGTCGCTCATAAGCTCGTGCTCGCGCAATGGTTCGCCCACGATGTCTTCCACTGTCCAGCGCGGGTTGAGGCTGGCGTATGGGTCCTGAAAAATCATCTGGATGCGACGGCGCAACACGCGGCCCTGTGGCGTACGGAACGCGGCGTGCGCATCCTGCCCCGCGAAGCGGAAGCTGCCGCGCGTGGGCTCATACAAACCCACCAGCAACTTGGCCACGGTGCTCTTGCCGCAGCCCGACTCGCCGACCAGGGCCAGCGTCTGGCCCTTGGCGATATCGAAGCTCACACCGTCGACCGCATGCAGCGATTGGCGCGGGCGCCCTTCGAGCAAGCGATTGAGCAGCGGCGCCGAAACATCGAAATCGCGCGCAAGGTCGCGGGCTTCGACCAGGGGTTCGGTCATCGCGGCGCCCCTTCGTGCAGCCAGCAGGCGGCGCGCGTGGCGCCGGCGTTCAGCAGGTCAGGGCGATCCACCTTGCACTTGTCGAAGACGCGCGGGCAGCGCGGGTTATAGGCACAGCCCGGCGGAATCGCGTTCAGGCGCGGCATCGCACCGTCGATCTGGTTCAGGCGTTCGCGGTCCATGGTGATGTCGGGAATCGCCGCCATCAGGCCCGTCGTGTAGGGATGAGCCGGCTGGTTGATCACTTCGTGCACTGGCCCGAGCTCGGCCACGCGGCCCGCGTACATCACGGCCACGCGGTCGCAGGTCTCCGCGATAACGCCCATGTCATGCGTGATCAGCATGACGGCCGCGCCACGGTCGCGGCACACACGTTTGAGCAACTGGATGATCTGCGCCTGGATCGAGACGTCGAGCGCCGTGGTGGGCTCGTCCGCAACAATCAGTTTCGGCTCGGCCGCGAGCGCCAGGGCAATCACCACCCGCTGGCGCATGCCGCCGGAGAACTGGTGCGGGAAATGGTCGATGCGTTCGGCCGCAGCGGGGATGCCCGTGTCTTCGAGCAGGCCGATTGCACGGCGCCGCGCTTCAGCGCCGTTCACCGGCAGGTGCGCCTGGATGGTTTCCGTCAACTGCCGGCCCACGGTGTACAGCGGGTTCAGCGAAGTGAGCGGGTCCTGGAAGATTGCACCGATCTTGCGGCCGCGCACATGGCGCAACTGCTCATGCGACAGGTTGTCGATGCGCTGGCCTTCCAGCACGATCTGGCCCGAGGCGATGCGCCCCGGCGGCTCCAGCAGGCCAATGATCGCGGCGCCGGCGAGCGATTTGCCCGCGCCCGATTCACCCACCACGCCGAGGATTTCACCCGGCGCGATTTCGAAGGAGATGTCGTCGAGCGCGCGCAGCGTGCCGCGACGGTGCGGAAATTCGACGACGAGGTTCTGTACTTGGAGCAGGGTCATGGATCGTGGCGGCCTAACGCAGCTTCGGATTGAGCGCGTCGCGCAGCCAGTCGCCCAGCAGATTCACCGACAGCGCAATCAGCACCAGCATCGCGCCGGGAAAAACCGTGATCCACCAGTTGCCGGAAAAGAGGAACTTGTTGCCCACCTGGATCAGCGTTCCCAGCGATGGCGAATTGGGCGGCGCGCCGACACCAAGGAACGACAGCGTCGCCTCGGTGATGATGGCCGTCGCCACCTGGATGGTGGCAAGCACCATCACCGGCCCGAGAATGTTGGGCAGCACATGCCGGCGCATGATGCGCAGCGGGCTGACGCCCGTGACGCGCGCAGCCTGCACGTATTCGCGGTTGCGCTCGACCAGCGTCGAGCCGCGCACCGTTCGCGCGTACTGCACCCAACCGCCGCCTCCGGCCAGCGCAATCGACAGCACCAGCACCACGAACGCCACGAAGGTGCCCGCGTTGGGAAACATCGCGCGGCCCACGCCTGCGATCAATAACGCGACGAGGATCGCGGGGAACGACAGGATCACGTCGCAGATGCGCATGATGATCGCGTCGGTGCGGCCGCCGACAAAGCCTGAGATGAGGCCGAGCGTCACGCCGATCACCATCGACAGCACCACCGAGGCGAGCCCCACGAACAGCGAGATGCGCGCGCCGTACATGATGGCCGAGAGGATGTCCCGGCCCTGGTCATCGGTGCCCAGCAGGTACTTGCGCGTGCCGCCCTCGCTCCAGGCCGGCGGCAGGAACGCGTCGCCCAGTTCCAGCGTGGCCAGGTTGAAGGGCTCGTGCGGCGCGACGATGTTGGCGAACACCGCGCAGAACACGCACAGGAAGGCCACGACCGCCGCCCCCACCGCGACGGGCGAGGTACGGAAGCTGTAGCCGACGTCGCTGTGCCAGGCCCGCGACAACCAGCCCGGCGATGCAGTTTCCG
>JBKJOM010000264.1:0-33802 GCA_046595775.1 Ramlibacter sp.
ACCGTGTACCAGAGCAGGAAACCCACTGCCGCGCTCACTACCAGCATCACGAAGGCGCCGAGTGCGCGCGTGTCGTAGCTGTCTTCGAAGTAGAGATAGAACGTCGCCGTCAACCAGCAGAACAGCACGAAGACTTCGTACAGGTTGCTGACGGGAATGTGCCCAACGTCGGCGCCGATGAGGTAGCTCTCGTACCAGCGAACCATCGTGCCGATGAGCGCCATCCCCACCGCGGCCCAGGCGATGCGTGAGCCCAGGCGCTCCATTACAGGGCCTTGCGTCGGGGCGAACATCCCGATCCAGTAGAAGACCGTGCTCATGAAGAACAACACGCTCATCCAGAGGATCGCCGACTGGCTCGACAGGAAATACTTCAGCCAGAAGACCGACTCCGCACTGGCCAGGCTGCCCTTGTACGACGCCACTGCCAGCAACGAAGCACCCGCCACCACGAGCATCAGCACGCGCAGGGGCCGCCAGAACCAGCCCACCCAGATGGCGGCGGGCACCGCGCCGAGCAGGATTGCCTTTTCGTAGACGTCCATGTAGCGCTCGTACTGCACGAACGCGAACAGGCCGCCCAGCACGACGACGGCCGCGAACAGCCAGTCGAACCAATTGCGGCGCGAGAAAAAGCCCTGGTGCAGCGTCAGGGTGGTGGTAGCGGTGTTCATGCGGTTTGGGTGCCTTGGGAGTCCAGCAGTTTTTCCTTGAGCATCGCGAATTCGCGGTCGGCGTCCAGTGTCTTCCGGTTGCTCGACAGCGCCAGCGTGCAATGTGCACGCTCGCCTCGTGGCGAGATCCAGGCCCACAGACGACGTTCCCGGATGTAGAGCATGGCAAAGACGCCGAGGATCAGCAAGGCGCAGCCCAGGTAGACCACGTTCTTGCCGGGGCCGCGCGTCACCTGGAACACGCTGGCCTGCACCTGCTTGAAGTCGACGAGCTGGAAAGCCAGAGGCACAGGGTAGGCGTTGACGTCGGAGAGCGCCAGCACCGCCTGCGTCATGAACGCCTGGGTCTTCTCGCTGGGCTGCAGGGGCTTCAGGCCAGCGCCCTCACGTGTCATCTGCGTCATCTCGAACAACACGCCGTTGAGGATGCGCACCAGCACTTCGCCGGCACGGGCCCGTTCGGCTTCCGGCAGGTTGGCTTCCATGAAATCGGAGATTGCCTGCAATCCCGCCGAGGGCTTGCCGCCGGGCCCGTTCGGCGCGCCGGCGCCCGCAAAGATGGAGAGCGCCCGGCTCGCGGACTGCGCCAGCTGTTTCGCCAGTTCGGGCTTGCCCGGATCGGTGGCCTTCGCGGAATAGCGGCGCACCGCTTCATCGCGCGTTGCAGCATCGGCCAGGGCCGCCCGCAAGCGAACGAAACCTTCGACGCCATCCAGGTCATCGGCCGGCACACGCAAGTAGCGGAACGGCTCTGACGGCGTCCCGCGCATGCCGAACAGGAACACACGAACGCCTTCGCCCATGTCGACCGGCAACATGTAGTTGTTGAACTCGCGTGCCTGGCCGGCCGCGTCGCGCAGCTTGTAGCCCACGCTCGGGCCGACGTTGCGCAATTCCTTTTTGGTCGCCGACTTGTTCGCCGCGCCCATGCGGTCATCGAGCGACGAGCGCAGGTCGACCTTGCGCACATCGGTGCCCGCAGTGCCTGTGCCGCTGAAGTTCTCGACGTTGATCACGCGCAGGCCGGTGTACTCCAGCGTCACTTTCTCGGAATCGCCGCCCTGCCCCTTGGTGAGCACCGACGTGCCGCCGATCGTGCCTTCGATCTCGAACGGCTTGCCGCCGTTGATCGGCACTGCACGCAGCTTCACCTGGGAGCCACCGTCGTCGAAGCTCGACTGGTAGATCTCGATGCCGCGATGGCGAGCCGGATGATTCACCTCGACCCGCGCCGGGATCGCTTCGCCAGTCTCCTGATCGTGGATCACGATCTCGCTGGCGAACAGCTTGGGCATGCCGGTGGAGTAGTACTCGACGATGAACTTCTTCAGCTCGATCGAAAATGGCAAGTCCTGCAGCACGATGCCATCGGACTGGTTCAGGATCGCTGTGGCCGATTGCGTGCCCTCGGCCACCAGCAGGTTGCCGCGGAAAGTAGGGTTGCCGGGAGGCAGGCGATGCTCGGGCTTGACGTCGGCGATCATCCCGCCCCCCGTATAGGTGGTCTTGCCGCCGAACCACATCTGCGCGCGAACGATCAGGTCGCCGTCCATCAGGCCGCCTACGCACACCAGCACGATGGCACTGTGCGCCGCGAGGTAGCCGATCTTGTTGGCGCTCCCGCGCTTGGCCGCGACCATCCACCCCGCGTCGCCCCGCTGCTGCAGTTTCACCTTCCAGCCGGCCTGGGCCAGCCTGTCGCCGATGCTGCGGGCGGCCTCCTGCGGCGGCAATGCCAGCTCGCCTTGTGCGCGATGGTGGAACGCCTGCAGGCTCTGCTCGCGGATGTTCTCCTTGTAGGCTTTCAGGTCAGAGATGATCTTCGGTGTGTTGCGGGCGATGCACAGGGACGTGCTCGCCACCAGAAAGGCCAGGATCACCAGGAACCAGCCCGCGCTGTACACCGCGTTCAGCTTCAGCGCGAGGAACAGCTGGGCCCAGAACGGGCCGAACTGGTTCACGTAGTTCGTCGCCGGTTCCTGCTGCTTGAGCACCGTGCCGATCACCGATGCGATGCAGATCACCGTCAGCAGCGAGATCGAGAACCGCATCGACGACACCAGCTCCACGGCCGTGCGTACACGGCGCGACTCGGCGCGGATCGAAAGGCCTTCGGTGGCAGTGTTCATGCGGGGATAAAAAAGGCGGGCCCTGCGCGAGGCGCCCGCCTTCTTAGGCTTGTTCTGCGGCGGTTAGTTCAGGGGCGGTCGCGCTTTCAGCGCAGGCCCGCGATGTATTCGGCGACGGCCTTGATTTCTTTGTCGTTCAGGCGCGCGGCGACAGCGGCCATCTGGGGGCTGTTGGTACGTACGCCATCGCGGAAAGCCGTGAGCTGCGCTGCGGTGTAGTCCGCATGTTGGCCCGACAGGCGCGGGTACTGTGCTGGGATGCCGGCACCGTTGGGGCTGTGGCAGCCCGCGCAGGCCGCAATCTGGCGGTCGGCGATGCCGCCGCGGTAGATCTTCTCGCCCATAGCCACCAGGTCCTTGTCCTTGCCGAAACCAGCCTTGGACTTCTGCGAGCCCGCCCAGGCGGCGATGTTTTTCATGTCCGCATCGGTGAGCTGCGACGCCATCGGCATCATGATCGGATTGGCGCGCTTGCCGGTCTTGAACTCCTGCAGCTGCTTGACCAGGTACGCAGGATGCTGCTGCGCCAGCTTGGGGTTGACCGGAATGGCGGAGTTGCCATCGGCGGCGTGGCAACTGGCGCACGCCGCGCCGAACTTCGTGCCACCCGCCGCCGTATCGGCCTTGGCGGCGACTGGCGCGGCAGGGGCGGAGTTCTCCGCGGCAAAGGAGCAAAGCGCAGGCAGGGCCAGCGCGGCGGCGATCAGCAGGGAAGCGGTCGACTTCATGGTGGCTTGGTCTTTTGGGGGGGCGCAAAACCTTGTGATTCTACAATGCCCCACCCGGGTAACCCCGTGATCGGACCACTCCCCATGACCCCTGCCCCTGCCAAGAGCGTCGGCGCCAAATCGCCTGCCGCTCTCGCGATGGGCTGGATGCACACCGCCCGCTTCCTCACCACCGCACCCACGCTGGAATTCCTGCCGGCTTTCGACCTGCCCGAGATTGCCTTCGTGGGCCGCTCGAACGCAGGCAAATCGACCTGCATCAATACGCTCACGCAGCAAAAGCGGCTGGCCTTTGCCTCCAAGACGCCGGGACGCACCCAGAGCATCAACCTGTTCGAATTGGGCAAGCAGGGCGTGACGGATGCCGTGTTGGCCGACCTGCCGGGTTACGGCTACGCGGCCGTGCCCAAGGCCGACAAGATTCGCTGGCAGCAGGTGATGGCCAATTACCTCATGACCCGCGAGAACCTGCGCGCGGTCGTGCTGCTGTGCGACCCGCGCCATGGCCTGACCGAGCTGGACGACATCCTGCTGGAAGTGATCCGGCCCCGCGTCGAGGCGGGCATGAAGTTCCTGCTGCTGCTGACGAAGGCCGACAAACTCAATCGCAGCGAACAGGCCAAGGCCCTGTCCATTGCGCGACTGCAGTCAGCCGGTGGCGAGGTGAAACTGTTTTCCGCGCTCAAGAAGCAAGGGGTCGACGAGACCGCCTTGCTGCTCTGGCAATGGGCGCATCCCGAAGACAGCCCACCTTCCGCCCCATGATCGAAACGTTCCTTCAACCGCTGCCCCACGGAATCACCCTCAGTTGCCGCGCGGCGGGCGAGCGGGGACGTCCGGTGCTCATGTTCCTGCACGGCTTTCCGGAAGCCGCCTTTGTCTGGGACGGCCTGCTGGAGCACTTTGCCAAGGCGCAGAACGGCGGCTTTCGCTGCATTGCGCCCAACCTGCGCGGCTACGAGAAGTCATCCCGGCCGGCCGAGGTGAAGGAATACCGCGCGCGCCATTTGGTGCAGGACCTCGTCGCGTTGATCGAGGTCGAAGGCGCTCCGCTGGAATGTTTGGTGGCCCACGACTGGGGCGGCGCCGTGGCCTGGAACCTGGCGAACCAGCATCCGCAAAGGATCAAGCGGCTCGCGATCATCAACTCGCCGCACCCGGCCACCTTCGTGCGCGAGCTCCAGGCCAACCCGAAGCAACAGGCCGCGAGCGACTACATGAACTTCCTCGCGCGGCCCGACGCGGCAGCCATCCTGCGCGAAGACGACTACCGCCGCATGTGGAAGATGTTTGGCAACGGCCGGGAGCCCACCTGGCTGGACGACGCCACGAAGCAGCGCTATCGCGAAGTCTGGGACGCGAGCCTGGAAGGCGGTTGCGCCTACTACGCAGCGTCGCCCGTGCGCCCACCGCGCGAGGGCGACGCGGGCGCCGCGGCGGTGACATTGCCGAAAGAGGCGGTCACAGTGACAGTGCCCACCCTCGTGCTCTGGGCCATGGACGACGTTGCGCTCTTGCCCCAACTGGTGGAGGGACTCGAGGACTATGTGCCGGACCTCACGCTGGAACGGGTGCCCGGGGCAACCCACTGGATCGTCCATGAGCGGCCGGACTTCGTCGCTGCACGGCTCGGCCAGTTCTTCCCGCGGCGCTGACGCTCAGTAGACGCCCGGCTGGCCCTCGGGCCGGGTCTTGAACCGCCTGTGGACCCAGTAATACTGGTCCGGCATCGCGTCGATATAGGACTGCAGCCGTGCGTTCATGAGCGCAGTGTCCGCGACCAGGTCGTCGCTCGGAACATCGTCCCAGGCCGGCATCACTTCCACTTCGTACCCCTGCGGCGTCATGCGCGAAATCATGGGCACGACCTTCGCACGGCCCAAACGCGCAAAGCGCGACAGTGAGGGCACCGTCGCTGCGGGAACCCCGTAGAACGGGACAAAGATCGATTCCTCGGGCCCGAAGTTCATGTCCGGCAACAGGTACAGCAACTCCCCACGCCGCAGCGCCGCGACCAGTTCCCGCACTCCGTCGGCGCGACCAAAGGGCCGGCCCGAGCTGAAGCGGCTGCGCCCTTCCAGGATCCACTCGTCAAGCGCCTTGTTGCTCTGCTGGGTGTAGATGCCCGCTGCGGGCCGCGCGGCATACAACGTGAGCGCGATCCACCCCGCGTCCATGCCGACAAAGTGCGGCGCAAAGACTACCGTGGGCCGCTCGCCCTGCAGTTCCCCGACGGCACCTGTCAGGCGCAGCCGGCTGCGAACCACGTCGGCCGGTGCATGCCAGAGCCAGCCGCGGTCAAGCCACGACTGGGCGATATTGACGAACAGGCGCGGCACCAGGTGGCGGCGCTCGCGCGCGCTCCAGTGCGGAAAGCAAAGCGCCAGGTTCACGTTGGCCACATGCCTTCGCGGCCAGACGACGAGGTAGAGCAAGCCGCCGAGCACGACGCCCAGCGCGCGGACCCAGCTCAAGGGCCACCGCGCGATGAAGCGCATGAACGCGATGCCCATCCGATTGATCATGCGGGGGTCTCTCGCCGAGGCTGCTTGTAGCGTGCATAGCCCCACAGGTATTGGGCCGGATGCTCGCGGATCAGCGCCTCCATTGCAGTGTTTACCTGGGTCGCGGCCGCCACTGGATCGGCCTCGAATTCGCCGTCCCAGGATCGGACATGGACGCGAAAGCCCTGCCCATGGGCCAGCCGCTCGCCCCAAACCAGCAGCACTGTGGCGCCGGTCTGCTTCACCAGCCGTGACGGCAATGTCATCGTGTATGCGGGCTGGCCGAAAAAAGGCGCCCACACACCCATGCCGCCGGGCGGCACCTGGTCGGGCAACAGCCCGACCACCTGGCCGGCGCGCAGCGCCTGCAGCAGTTGTTTGACACCGCCCAGGGTCGTCGGTGCGACCACGAGGTTCTTGCGCACTCTCGACGTTGCGACCAGGTCGCGCAACCAGGGCTTGCGCGCCGGCCGGTACAAGACAGTGATCGGGCCAAAAATCGCTGCATAAGCCTGCGCCGTGATCTCAAAGCACCCCAGGTGCGGCGTGAGGAACAGCACGCCCCGCCCCTTGGCGACGGCAGCTCTCACAACATCGACATCCATCCATTGCATCGGGACGGGCTTGCCAAACCACAGGCGAGGCGTTTCGGCGACCAGCTTGCCTGCCTCACCGATGGCGCCGCCCAGCTTCGCTGCGGACAGGCCCGCCAGTTGCGCATTTTCGTTGAAGCGCCGGCGGTAGGTGCCCGAGAACCAGTACGCGAGCCACCCCATGGCGCTGCCAAGGGCATGCAGCACGGGCAGGGGTAATAGCGCGAACGCGCGCAACAGGGTCTTCATGAAGGGCTTAAAATGCCGACAGTCGCCGAGTTATGAACTACTTGCAGGGCGACTCAAAAGAAAGTCTGCTAAAGCGTTCGCCCCAAGCTCCGGCACAAGGCAACGCGCCTTTGCAACCTGACGGAGTTTATTCAAATGGCGAACGATTTCCTCTTTACGTCCGAGTCAGTCTCGGAAGGCCACCCCGACAAGGTCGCCGACCAGATCTCCGACGCGATCCTCGACGCGATCTTCACACAGGACCCGCGCAGCCGCGTCGCCGCCGAAACGCTGACCAACACCGGCCTGGTGGTGCTCGCCGGCGAGATCACCACCAACGCCCACGTCGACTACATCCAGGTGGCGCGCGACACGATCAAGCGCATCGGCTACGACAACACCGAGTACGGCATCGACTACAAGGGTTGCGCGGTGCTGGTCGCCTACGACAAGCAGTCCAATGACATCGCCCAGGGCGTGGACCACGCGAGCGACGATCACCTGAACACCGGCGCCGGCGACCAGGGACTGATGTTTGGCTATGCCTGCGACGAAACGCCCGAGCTGATGCCCGCGCCGATTCACTACGCGCACCGGCTGGTCGAGCGCCAGGCGCAGCTTCGCAAGGACGGTCGGCTGCCCTTCCTGCGCCCCGACGCCAAGAGCCAGGTGACCATGCGCTACGTCGACGGCAAGCCGCACAGCATCGACACCGTCGTGCTGTCCTCGCAGCACAGCCCCGAGCAGAGCGATGGCCACAAGATGAAGGCCTCGTTCATTGAGGCAATCATCGAGGAGATCATCAAGCCGGTGCTGCCCAGGGAGTGGCTGAAGGAGACCAAGTACCTGATCAACCCGACCGGCCGCTTCGTCATCGGCGGCCCGCAAGGCGACTGCGGCCTCACCGGCCGCAAGATCATCGTGGACACTTATGGCGGAGCCTGCCCGCATGGCGGTGGCGCGTTTTCGGGCAAGGACCCGAGCAAGGTCGACCGCTCCGCCGCCTATGCGGCACGTTATGTGGCCAAGAACATCGTCGCGGCTGGCATCGCGCGCCAGTGCCAGATCCAGGTGGCATATGCGATCGGCGTGGCCCGCCCGATGAACGTTACGGTCTATACCGAAGGCACGGGCGTCATCCCCGACGACAGGATTGCCGCGCTGGTCAACGAGCATTTCGACCTGCGCCCGAAGGGCATCATCCAGATGCTCGACCTGCTGCGTCCCATCTACGAAAAGACGGCCACCTACGGCCACTTCGGCCGCGAAGAGCCTGAGTTCGTCTGGGAACGGACCGATAAAGCTGCGACATTGCGCGCTGCGGCTGGTCTGAAGTAACGCTTGTCACGCCGGGCTTGACCGGCCGCAAAGTCCTTACTCGATCAGCGCCTGCTGGCGCTCGTGCTCGCTGCGTTTCATCGAAACGTACTGCGCGCGGTCCATTTCGTGCAACTGGCGCGCGTAGCGTTCGGTCGAGTTGAACCACGCGGTGATGCGCTTGTCCAGTTGTTGCTCGGCCGGTGCGGAGAGCGAAGCCAGGTGCGCATCGATTGCCAGGTAATAGCGCATCACATTGCGCTCAATGGCGCCGCGCACGCCGCCGATGTAGGCCGGCTGCCCATTGCCATCTTGCCCGATTACCGAGAACCCCACCTTGTCCGCACCGGCCGTGCTGAGGTAACCCTGCATCGCCAGCCGACCCATGCCACCGTAGGCATATGAGTAGCTCAGGTGCATGAACGTGCGCTTTGCATCCAGAGGTATGGCCTCAAGGCTGATGCGATAGTCGCGCGTGCCAACCGGGCCCTTGCTCGAGCTGAGGCGTCCTTCAAAGTAGTCTGCCGTTGCGGCCACGTTGCGTAGTGCGAAGTCGAGACGGTAAGCATCTTCCACCGGCTGATTCGCTTTCCGCCCGATACGCAACACTAGGTTCGTGCCATTTGGCCCCGACGTGGGGTGGCAGTACTTGGTGTTGAATGGCAGGATCAGGATGTCACACCAGTCGGTGGGGGCCTTGAGTGCTGCAGTCAGTGTCTGGTAGGGATAGTCCAGCACCGCGTAGACATCGCCCTTGAGGTTGTCGCCGTTCTCGGCCGAGTCGATGTGGATGGGCCGTTGGTACGGGTTGTCGCGAAGCTTTTCACGCAGCTGCCCGTGCAGCGCGCGCAGTTCGTTCGTGTCTGCCGTCGCGGCGGGCGCAATCAGGCCCAGCAAGATCGCCGTGGCAAGCCAACTCAACAAAGTGCGGCTCATGCGTGTTCTCCGTGCAGCTCGGCATCAAGTAGCACCGCTTCGTCGTCGAGCACTTGGTGGACGTCGAACTGGATGCCACCCATGAACAGCGAATGCGGCTGGACCAGGTACAGATAGCGCCCGCGTGCTCCCAGTTCCAGGCACAACCGCAGTCTCGGTTGTGCGACCTGTTCCCAGGCCTTGATCAAACGCGCCCTGACCAGGTTGTCGCTGCATTGCAGGAAGCGCAGCTTGTGGTGGTTCTGCGAGAGGTTCACCGCGTCCACATAGGCGGATGCAGCCTTGTTGCGGGTGTGGAAGTTGGGCGTGAGGTCGACGTGCAGCGTCAGCACATGGCCTTCGACATCAAGTGTGAAATTGCGGCCCAGGAGGCCATCCGCGCCGTCACCGTACTTGTACGCGAGGTGCAGGTGCGAGGGTGTTTTGCGAAGCGAGTACTTCATGGCCGGACGTTCTTCTCTTTGGAGCTTCGGCCAGATTGCCCCCGACATCGCGGGGTGCCTGTAGGACAAGGCATGAATAGCCTGTGGGGACATGAACGAACGCCGCACTGCCACGAACAACACAAAGCGGCTGCGAGTGATGGCGCGGCTTCCTACAGGCGCTCTCCCTGTTTGCTGACTGTCGCCTTCGCCTGGCGGACGAAGATGAAGTTCGCACACTGCGACGCCTCGCCGCGGCGCTTGGCGCACTTTCATTCACTCAAGACACACAAGGAGCAACACATGGCTGCTGAAGACAAAGACCTCAACCGCGACCCGATCACCGAAGAACCCGGTTCCCATCCCGTGGGCACGGGCCTTGGCGCCACTGGCGGTGCCGTTGCGGGCGCCGCGGCAGGTGCCATCGGCGGGCCGGTGGGCATGGCCGTGGGCGGCGTGGTTGGCGCCATCGTCGGCGGGCTAGCCGGCAGGGCAGCCGCGGAGGCGATCGATCCTTCGGTCGAGGACAACCACTGGAAATCCAGCTACGACCGTGAGCCTTACTACGAGAAGGGCCGCAGCTACGAAGACTATGCGCCGGCCTATCGCCTGGGTCTGACGGGACGCACCCGCTACGACGACTGGAACTCGGCCGAGCCCACGCTCGCCTCCGAGTGGGAGTCGGCCCGCGCAGGCTCCAGCCTGTCGTGGGACGAAGCACAACCGGCAAGCCGTGCCGCATGGAACCGAGTCGACTCGATCAAGAGCGGCAAGGGCGCCGATACCAGCACGATGGACATGGGTTCGGGAACTTCCGGTGCAGGAGCCGCAGTGGGTGCCATGCAGTCCGCTGGCAACAACAGCGGCGACAAGGATGATGTAGTCGACGTGCTGCAAGACCTCGCTGAGTGTTCACTCGACGGCGAATACGGCTTCCGCGCCTGCGCCGAACAGGCCAAGCGCGAGGACCTGAAGTCGACGTTCCTCCAGCGCGCCGACGATTGCCGCGGCGCCGCCCAGGAGCTGAACGAACAGATCCGGGCTTTGGGCGGCACAACCGAGGAGCACGGAAGTGCAGCAGCGGCCGTACACCGCGGCTGGGTGACTGTGAAAGCCACCTTGTCGACCTATGACGACAAGGCTGTGCTGGAGGAGTGCGAACGCGGCGAGGACAATGCCAAGACCCGCTACGCGAACGCGCTGAAGAAGCCGCTGCCAGCCGGAGTGAAGCTGATGGTCGAGCGCCAGATGCAAGGCGTGCAGCGCAACCACGATCAGGTCAAGGCATTGCGCGACCAATTGCGCGCCCAGTCCTGACCCTCACCGCTCCAAGGAAAGGCCGGTTCGTCCGGCCTTTTTTTCGGCCCTCTCCTACAGGTGCATTGACGGCGCGTTCCTATGGTTTGGGGATGGCAGATGATCGTTCCTCCAGCGCGCTGAAGACCTATCGGGAGAAGCGCAATTTCGACGCGACGCCAGAACCTGCCGAAGGCGGTGTGGCCAACGATGAAGAGCAGACCTTCGTCATCCAGAAACACTGGGCATCGCGCCTGCACTACGACTTCCGCCTGGAGCTCGACGGGACGATGAAAAGCTGGGCCGTTCCCAGGGGGCCGAGCTTCGACCCGGGCGACAAGCGCATGGCGATGCCGACCGAAGACCACCCGATCTCCTACAACAGCTTCGAGGGCCAGATTCCCGTCGGCAACTATGGTGCAGGCAAGGTCATCATCTGGGACAAAGGTGTGTGGCTGCCGATAGGGGATCCGCGCAAGGGGTATCGCGAGGGCAAGCTGAAGTTTGAGCTGCGCGGTCACAAGATGCACGGGCACTGGACTTTGGTGCGAATGAAGGGCCGCGGCGAAGGGCGCGCCGATCCGTGGCTGCTGATCAAGGAGCGCGACGAGTTCGCGCGCTCGGCCACGCAATACAGTGTGGTCGATGAGATGCCCGACAGCGTGCAGGCCTTGACTGACCGTTCTTCGCCTCAAACCAAACCGGCATCGCAAGGGCTCCGCGTCGTCGATGGGCCCCCTGCGGGTGCACGCAAGGCGGCCTTGCCCGACCGCTTGCAGCCGCAGCTTGCGACGCTGGCCGATGCGCCACCCAAGGACTTCGCGAACTGGATCTACGAAATCAAGTTCGACGGCTATCGCATGTTGGCGCGCGTGGAGGCAGGCGCCATCGCTCTGTTCACCCGCAACGGCAATGACTGGACGCACAAGCTGGGCGCATTGAAGAAATCGCTCGAAGGCATGGACTTGCCCAATGGCTGGTATGACGGCGAGATCATCATGCCGGGCGAAGCCGGGTTGGCCGACTTCCAGGCACTGCAGGGCGCATTCGACACTTCGCGCACCAGCAACATCGCCTATTACCTCTTCGACCTGCCCTACTGCGCGGGTCATGACTTGCGAGAAGTGCCATTGGTCGAGCGAAGGGCGGTGCTCCAGCGCATCGTCGCGCGCAAACCGCATCCCAACGTGCGCTTCTCCGAAGTATTCGACGCGCCGCCGCAGCAGGTGCTGGACTCTGCCTGCAAGCTGGGTCTGGAAGGCGTGATCGCCAAGCGCGCCGACAGTGGCTATGTCACCCGGCGCTCGTCCGATTGGGTCAAGCTCAAGTGCGGCCTGGGCCAGGAGTTTGTGATCGGCGGGTGGACCGATCCGCAGGGCTCGCGCACCGGGATCGGCTCGCTACTGCTTGGCGTCCACGATGACCAGGGAAACCTGCGGTATGCGGGTAACGTCGGCACGGGCTTCAACGAGCAGACGCTGCGCGACCTGCGGAAACAGCTCGGCGCGATCGCCGCCGACAAGAGCCCCTTTGCGGGCGACGCGACGATTCCAAAGCAGCCGCACTGGGTCCATCCGCAGCTCGTCTGCGAAGTGGCGTTCGGTGAGTGGACGCGCGACCACCGCGTCCGCCACTCCGTTTTCCATGGCTTGCGTGCAGACAAGGAGCCGGCCACCATCCAACGAGAGGTGCCACGGCACGGTGCGCCAGTCGACAAACCCGTGACGGTGCGCAAGGCAGCCCTGGCCGTTGCGCCTGTCACCGAGTCTCAGGGGGTGTTGCCGCCCAAGCTGCGCATCAGCAACCCTGAACGCGTTGTCGATCCGCAATCCGGCACGAAAAAAATTGACGTCGTGCGCTACTACGCGCTGGTGGCGCCATTGATGATGCCGCATCTGAAGGACCGGCCGATCTCGCTGGTGCGCGCACCCGACGGCATCGGCGGGGCACTCTTCTTCCAGAAACACATGGACCGCTACCAGATGGCGGGCATCGAGCCATTGCCCGATGTGATCTTTCCGGGTCATCCGCCGATGGTCTACGTTGCCAGGCCCGATGGCCTGCTGTCGGCGGCGCAGATGAACGTGATCGAAGTGCATACCTGGAACGGTGTTCGCAATGCTATCGGCAAGCCTGACCGGGTCGCCTTCGACCTCGACCCCGGTGAAGGCGTGAGTTGGGCGCAGGTGCAGGAAGCCGCCCAACTGGTTCACGCATTCCTGGACGAACTGGGCTTGCCCGCTTTCCTCAAGACCAGTGGGGGCAAGGGCCTGCACCTGGTCGTGCCGCTGAAAAGGCACTTCGACTGGGACACCGTGAAGGACTTCTCCAAGGCGATCGTCGAGCACCTGGCGCGCACGATCTCGCAACGCTTCGTCGCCAAGAGCGGTGGCAGCAACCGCGTCGGCAAGATCTTCATCGACTATCTGCGCAATGGCTACGGCGCGACCACGGTCTGCGCGTGGTCCGCGCGGGCCAGGCCGGGCATGGGCATTTCGGTGCCGGTGCGTTGGGATGAACTCGCAGGCTTGAAGGGCGGCGCGCACTGGACGGTGGCGACGCTTCACCAGCGCCTGGACGAGGGCAACGATCCGTGGGCCGGCTACGAAGCCAACCGCACCCACTTCGGCGCCGCAATGAAGGCCTTGGGGTTCAAGCGGGGCTGACTTTTCAATGGCCCGTGCCCGACGTGCGCAATGGCCGCACGGCCAGAGTGCCGGCAACTGCTGACGGCCCATCCAGGCGAGACGGCGCACCTGTTGGGACTGGACAAACAAGACGTGCTCGCGGATCCCGCACGAAGGGCGGCGCGCGCCAGCGCACTGGACCTGTCGATGATGTGAGCTTGTACACTCAGGAACATTGGCGTGCTTTGCTCGCATAGAGACGCATGCAGATCTTGTATGAGCCCTCGAGCCTCAAGCCTTCGTGCCGGGCCCCCTACTCGTGACACGCTAAGGATCACCATGACGACACGCACCACATTCGCGCCGCGTCGCCGCTTGGCACTTGCGTTGGCCGCGGCCTTGGCCCTCGGCGGTTGCGAATACATAGCCGTGCAGACAGCCCCTGCCAAGCCCGCGGCGACCACCCGCAGCGAAGCGGCACTGCGCGCCGACGCCTTGTTCTGGCAGACGCTGCGTGGCGGCGACTACAACGGCATAGAAACCGCCATGCGGGCGGTGAAGGGTGCTTACCTGGCCGACCCGGGCGACGCCCTCACAGCGGCGCACGTTGGATTGCTTCACCTCTGGCGGCTCTCTGAGCGCGAACGCGTGGCCCCGCCGCCACCGTCCATCACCGACGACGCAGTCATGGCTCGCAAGTACTTCCAGGAAGCAGTGGCGCTCAACCCGGCGGACGCCCGCTTCAAGGGCTTTCTGGCTTCGGCGATGCTGGCCGAGGGCACTATCCACCACGACGAGAAACTGCGCCGCCAAGGCTTCTACACGCTGATGGATTCAGTCGCCGCGTATCCCGAGTTCAACCTCTTCATTGCCGGCAACGTGCTGAGCGGTCTGCCCGCTGAGTCGGCGCGCTACCAGGAGGGGCTGGGCTACCAGTGGCGCTCGGTGGACGAATGCGTGGGCGAGAAGGTGGATCGACGTGAACCGTCGTTCGGCGCCTACATGCGCCTGGCCACCACCGAAGGTCCCAAGCGGGTCTGCTGGAACACGTGGATGGCCCCGCACAACTTCGAAGGATTCTTCTTGAATATGGGCGACATGTTGGTAAAGGCCGGCGACTGGCAGATCGCCCAGAAAATCTACGCCAATGCGCGCCTTTCGCCCACCTACGGCGATTGGAAGTTCAAACCCCAGCTGGAAGCTCGCATCGCGAAAGCTTCCGACAACGTCGCCGTGTTCCGTTCGACGGAGCGGGGCAAGTTCGCTGGCGACCAGCTGATGATGAACAAATCGGCCTTCTCCTGTATGGCTTGTCACCAGCAGTAGCGAACCGCACGTGCGGCTCGGCTGGCTCGGCGCGGCGGCCTCGGCCGGCAGCGCCAGGCTCGCCACCGACGCTCCGGACTAGGCGCATTCGCTCATAACCTGTGATGTCCTGGCCGGCGTCATCACTGGGTAGGCGGCGCGCGGGGCGGCACTGGAGCAGGCATGTGCGTTGGGCTTGGCCCTCCCTGCGATGGCCGGCGCAGCCTTGGCGCGCAAGCTGGGAGCCTTGGGCTACCTGGCCCGCGAACTCGCGCCGGAAGTTCCGGCTTTGATGAAACGCCTGGGCACCTCGCGCGTCAGGAGACCATCGCACCCTTCCAAGGCAACTTGATACGCACCACCTTGGAGTCTTGATGGGAGGCTTCCGCGCCATCCGCTCGCGCCAGTGCCTCGACGTCGGCCCATGCCAGCGGCCGATAAGCCGGCGCCGTGCTGAAGCCCTGGTCGCCATCGCTCGGCCGAAGGGACAGCACAACTTCCAGGCCACCAGGAGTCCCTTGCGTGGCGAGATGAATCTCCGCTGGCGCCGGATTCACGTCGGCCAGATGAATCAACGCAGCGGTCAGCACGCTGCGCATCGCCGACCTCTGCACCTCGCCATCCAACGCCGTTGCTTCGTTTCGCAGGGCATAGCCACGAAACGTAAAGCTGGTGGCAATCAGGCTCAGGCACTCGCCGACGCCCTCGGGGACGGCGATGGTGGCCTCTTCTTCCGGCGCAAGCCAGGTGATGACGTCCAGCGACGAACCGAGCGCCGCGCGCGCGAATCCGTTGATCTTCTGGGCACTTTCGTGCAGCTCGGCCAGGTTCGGCTCGGCGGCCCGCAGCCGGCGGTCCAGCACCTCGTAGATCATGCCGATCGGCTGCAGGTTGACCACCAGGTGGTGGCGCATGGATGGCGCCAGCCGCCTTAGCAGCGCATAGCGAGCGGATTCAGCCTGCATGTCGGGTAGCGAGGACAAGTGGGAAGACATTGCCTCAAGTATTGCAGCCCCAAAGGGCTTGTCAACTCAGAGTCTTGTCCTGTGAGCGCAAAGCCGTAGTGTCCCCTTTCACCAAAGTAGAAGCGTCCCCTTCTGGATTGAAGGGGAAGCAGGAGGTGAATCGCCTTGCTGCTGTCGGATCGCTGCGCGAACGCGCCGGCGGAAAGGGCCAGCCCGCCGGCCACCTAGACAGTCAGGGTTCAGCCGTCGCTGTTCACTCGACTGTCACACTCTTGGCGAGGTTGCGCGGCTTGTCGACATCGGTGCCCCGAGCCACCGCCGTGTGATAAGCGAGTAATTGCAGCGGCACCACGTGCAGCAGTGGGCTGAGCGGGCCATAGTGCTCGGGCATTCGGATGACGTGGATGCCCGCTTCGCTCTCGATGCGCGAATCGGCGTCCGCCAACACATACAACACGCCGCCACGCGCGCGCACTTCCTGCATGTTGCTCTTCAACTTTTCGAGCAAGGCGTCGTTGGGCGCCACTGTCACAACGGGCATCTCACTGGTCACCAGCGCGAGCGGACCGTGCTTGAGTTCACCGGCTGCATAGGCTTCCGCGTGGATGTAGGTGATCTCCTTGAGCTTGAGCGCCCCTTCGAGAGCGATCGGGTAGTGCAGGCCGCGGCCAAGGAACAGTGCGTGCTCCTTGTTCTCGAAGTCTACGGCCCAACTGATGATCTGCGGCTCCAGCGCCAGCACCGCCGACAACGCCGTGGGCAGGTGGCGCATCGCCTTCAGGTGCCCGGCCTCCTGGCTCTCCGTCAGCCGGCCGTGGGTCTGGGCGAGCGTCAGCGTCAGCAGGAACAGGCCCGCCAGCTGCGTGGTGAATGCCTTGGTGGAGGCGACGCCGATTTCCACGCCGGCCCGCGTGATGTAGGCGAGCTTGCACTCGCGCACCATCGCCGAGGTCGACACGTTGCAGATCGTGAGCGTCTGGTTCATGCCCAGGCTTTTCGCGTGACGCAGCGCCGCGAGCGTGTCGGCCGTCTCGCCCGACTGGCTGATGGTCACCACCAGCGTTCCCGGGTGAGGCACGGTGTCGCGGTACCGGTATTCGCTCGCGATCTCCACCTGCGTCGGGATCTTCGCGATACCTTCCAGCCAGTACTTCGCGGTGCAACCGCTGTAGTAACTGGTGCCGCACGCCAGGATCAGCACCCGGTCGATTTCCTTGAAGACGCGATGCGCGCCATCGCCGAACAGTTCTGGCACGATGCCCTGCACGCCTTCGAGCGTGTCGGCCACGGCGCGCGGCTGCTCGAAGATTTCCTTCTGCATGTAATGCCGGTAGGGACCGAGTTCAGCCGCGCCGCTGTGCGCCTGCACCGTCTTCACCGGCCGCTCCGCGGGCTTGTGCGATTTGTCCTCGACCCAGTAGCGGCCCAGTTGCACATCGACGACATCGCCTTCCTCGAGGTAGACGATCTGGTCCGTGACGCCGGCCAGTGCCATTGCATCGCTCGCCAGGAAGTTCTCTCCCGATTCCTTGCCGACGCCCAGGATCAGCGGCGAACCGGCGCGCGCGCCGACGACGCGATTGGGCTCGTCCTTGCAGAAGACTGCGATCGCATAGGCGCCGTGGAGTTGTGCAATGGCGCCCTTCACGGCTTCGAACAAGTCGCCTTCGTAGACGCTGTCCACCAGGTGGCAGATGACTTCGGTGTCGGTCTGGCTGTGGAACTGGTACCCCTTGGTCTGCAAGGCAGCGCGCAGCTCGGCGTAGTTTTCGATGATGCCGTTGTGCACGACCGCGACTCGGCCGGGCTTGTTCGACGCATCGGCCCCGGTGCCGTGGCTGAAGTGCGGATGCGCGTTATGAACGGCGGGCGCCCCATGGGTGGCCCAGCGCGTGTGGGCGATGCCCGTGGTTCCTTCGATATGTTCTTCGTCGATCTGCTTGAGCAGTTCGACGACCCGGTCCGTGCTGCGCGCCCGCTTCAGGCCGTTGGCATAGACGGCCACCCCGCAGGAGTCATAGCCACGGTACTCGAGCCGTTGCAGGCCTTGGACGAGGATGGGGACGATGTTGCGGGTGGAGACGGCGCCGACGATGCCACACATGAGGAAACTCCTGGTTCGATTGCTGCAGTTGAGGCAATGTAGGCGGCCTGCAAGGAAATATGCAGTCTAAATCTTCTAATATTTGGTATTTAATTTCTCTGCGCTAATGATGAGTTTTTATATTCCATATATTATTCATTTATGGAATTAATTTTCTTACTTGACGCCACCGATATCGCTCTTCTGGATTGGCTCCAGCAGGACTCATCGCTCTCGAACCAGGATTTGGCAGCGAAAGTGCACGTATCGCCGCCCACCTGCCTGCGCCGGGTCAAGCGACTCGTCGACGCCGGTTTGATCGAGCGGCAGATTGCGATTGTCAGTCCCGAGAAGCTCGCGGCGGCGCTCGGCCATGGCTTGCAGGCCATCGTCGAGATCACGCTCGAGCGGCAGGGGCATGAGCAGCAGGAAGCCTTCGAGTCGCGAGTAGCCGGCGACACAGCCGTGCAGCAGTGCTACCGCGTCTCACCCGGCCCGGACTTCATCCTGGTGGTGCATGCGGCGGACATGCCCGGCTACCTCGCGTTGGCGCAGCGCCTGTTCACCAGCGATGCGAACGTTCGCAACGTGAAAGCCTTCTTCGCCATCAAACGCTCCAAGTTCGAGCCGCGCATTCCGATCACTCGGCCCAAAGCCTGAGGGTTACTTCTTCTGGCCCTTGACCGGGCGCTTCCAGCTCGTGAGGGTGACCTGCTTGCCGCGCGCCACGGTGAGCACGCCAGGCGCCGCATCCTTCGTGATGGTCGAGCCACCACCGACGGTGCCGCCCTTGCCGATGGTCACCGGCGCCACCAGCACGCAGTTGCTGCCGATGTGAACATCGTCCTCGATCACCGTCCGGTGCTTGTTGGCGCCGTCGTAGTTGGCCGTGATCGACCCGGCGCCATAGTTCACGCGCTCTCCCACCGTGGCGTCGCCGAGGTAGGCGAGATGGTTGGCTTTCGCGCCCCGCGCAAGCGTGGAGTTCTTTACTTCGACGAAATTGCCGATGTGCACTTCGGCGCCCAGGTTCGCCCCAGGCCGCAGCCGCGCGAACGGGCCCACCAATGCACCGGCGCCTACGGTGACGCCGGCCTTCTCGCCATCGATGTGCGTAAAGGGATGGATGACCGCACCAGCCTGGATGTCCGCATTGGCGATGACGCAGTTCGCTCCGATTCGCACTCGATCCCCCAACCTCACCACACCATCGAAGACGCAGTTGACGTCGATCTCCACGTCCTGCCCGCATTCGAGCGTGCCGCGCAAGTCCAGGCGTGCCGGGTCAGTGAGCCTCACCCCTTGTTCCATCAACGCAAGCGCCCCACGGGCCTGGTACGCACGCTCGAGTTGTGCAAGCTGCAAGGGGCTGTTGACGCCATCGACCTGGGCCTTGTCTTCCGCCTTCACGGCGACCACGTCGGCACCATCGTCTACCGCCATTGCCACGATGTCGGTCAGGTAATACTCGCCTTGCGCGTTGTTGTTCTCCAACTTCGCCAGCCAGCGCTTGAGCAGCACATTGGGCACGGCCATGAAGCCCGAGTACACCTCGCGGATCTCGCGTTGCTCCACGCTCGCGTCCTTGTGTTCGACGATTGCAAACACAGCCTGACCGCTGCGCAGCACCCGGCCATAACCGGCTGGGTCGGGCATTTCGACGCTGAGCAGTGCCAACCGGCGCCCACCGCTGGCATCACACAATTTCTGCAAGGTCGACGCCTCGACCAGCGGCACATCACCGTTGAGGATCAGCGCGATGCCATCGTCCGGCAATTGAGGCACGGCCTGTTGGACCGCATGACCGGTGCCCAATTGCGGCTCCTGGCGCACGAACTGCGGCTGAGCCGCCTGCGGGGGACGTGACCACCCGTTCACCGCACTTTCCACCTCGTCCGCGCCGTTGCCGGTGATGATGACGATACGCCTCGCTTCGAGCCGGCCAGCAGTGTCCAGCACATGCTGCAACAATGGGCGGCCGCCCAGCCTGTGGAGCACCTTGGGCAAGCGGCTCTTCATGCGCGTGCCTTTGCCGGCCGCCATGACCACCACGTCGATCAATGCCATGCACCCTCCTGATTGCTTTGGATTCCGTTTGAGACTGCGCCGGATTATCGGCCTGCTCCTGCTCGCGGCGGCGCTGGCTTCGTGCAGCACCGTCAAGTTCGCGTACAACGCGCTCGATGACGTAGCCCTGTGGTGGCTGGACAGCTACGTCGACTTCACCGATGAGCAGGAGCAACGCATGCGCCAGGACTTGCGCCGGCTGCAACGTTGGCATCGCGCCGAGGAGTTGCCGCAGTTGGCCGCCTTGCTGCGCCGCATGGAAGAAATCGCGCCCGGTCCAGTCACGCCGGAGCAAGTGTGCTCCTTCTGGCCGTCGCTGCGGGACCGGTTCCAGGTGATTGCTGATCGTGCGGAGCCTGCCGCCATCGCCTTGTTGATGGACTTCGAGCCCGCGCAGATCGTGCATTTGGAACGGAAATACGCGAAGGGCAATGCCGACTTCCGCAAGGAGTGGATCCAGCTTGATTCCTCGAACTTGCGCGAGAAGCGCACCACCCAGTTGCTCGAACGCGCAGAGTCGCTGTATGGCTCCCTGAACGATGCGCAGCGCCAGGTGGTGGAGCAACAAGCTGTGCGATCGGTCTTCGATCCGCGCCGCACGCTCGCGGAACGGCAGCGGCGGCAGCAGGACGCGCTGGAGACGATACGCAAGATCGCCGGCCGCGGCGTTGCGCCCGAGGAGACCAAGGCCTTGTTCCGCGGTTACCTGCAACGCGCCCAAGTTCCACCAGAGGCTGGCCCGCGCGCTTACCAGGAGGCCATGCTTGCCGAGAGTTGCCGCAGCGTCTCGGCGCTCCACAACAGCACGACCGCGGCGCAAAGGGAGCGGGCAGTCCGGCGATTGCGCGGATGGCAGCGCGACCTGCAGGAGCTGGCCGCGCAATAACTCACCCTTTAGAGTGGGAGCGGCCTTCGTCTTCGGCCTGCTCCATTTCGCGAGCCTCTTCCTCGGAGCGTGGCTTGGCGGCTTCGGCGTCCTTCTCGACGTCGTGCGTCTTCAGGTACTTCTCGGTGCGCTCCTTGTAGTCGCGCGAGCCTTCGTAGCTGCCCTCCCCCATTTGCTGGCCGCCCTTCGCGCCGGGCTTGGGCTGGAAGTCGCTGGAGCCCGATTGCTGCTGTTGCGGATCGCTTTCGCGCTCAGGCTGCTGCTGCAGGACGCGCGGGGCATTGCCATTGGACGACATGGATCGCTCCTCGTTGGTGAGCCAACGAGCTTAGGCATCGCGAGCCCAGCCGCGACGTCGGAAAGCGTTGGGCCGCGCTGTCGGCGCCGACCTACAAATCAGTCAGGCTTGCAGCGCCGCCCACATTTCCTTGTCGCGCTCAGCCGTCCAGATGCGGGGGTTTTTTATGCCCTTGGCTTCGTCGTAGGCCCGGCTCACATCGAAGGGCAAGCAGTGCTCGTAGATGAACACATGGCCAAACACCGGGTCCATCGACTTGCGCGTGTGCGCCATCGCGGCCTTCAGGTCCATGTTGGCAGCGGCCGCTTCCTTCGCGCTGGCGAACAGCGTCTCGACCCAGCGCTTCGTGTAGTCGAGCGCCTTGTTCACCGAAGCAGAGCCCTTCATGGCTTCGCCGCGCCCGGGCACGATCGCCTCGGCCCGCAAGGAGCGCAGCGCTTCCAGCGTTGCCGGCCACTCCTGGAGGTGCGCGTCGCCGGTGTACACGCCGGCTTCGTATTCGACCAGGTCGCCCGAGAACAGCACCTTTTCTTCCGCCACCCACGCGATCGTGTCGCCGCGCGTATGGCCGGGCCCCGGATGCCAGATTTCCGCCTTCACGCCGCCGAGATCGATCGTCAGCTTGCCCGGCACTTCGCCTTTCGTCGGGTCGCCGCCACCGATGACCATCGTCGGCCACGTCAGGCCCGGAACGCCCTCGGCACCGCGGAACAGGCGCGGGAAGCGCTCCATCTCCGACTGCATGTCTTCCTTGCCGCGCTCGATGATCAGGTCCAAGGTGCCCTGGCTGGCAATGACCTCGGTCGCTCCCTCGGCCGTGTACGCGCTGGCTCCCAGCACCCGCACCGCGTGGTAGTGCGTGAGCAGCACGTACTTGATCGGCTTGTCGCTGACCTCGCGGATGCGCGCGATCAGGTCCTGCGCCATCGCGGGCGTGGCGGTGGCATCGCTGACCATGATGAACTTCTCGCCGATGATCACGCCCGAGTTCGGGTCGCCCTCGGCGGTGTAAGCCCAGCAATGCGTGCTGAGCTGCTCGAAAGTGATTTTCTTGTCGGCCATGTCGGCCTGGCTGGCGAATGCTTTGGACATCGCGCCATTTTATCTAAACGTAATCGATTACGGATTGTTGAATCGGCTCAGCCCGTGCACCGAAAGCCGCGCCACCTCGTCCAGCGGCAAAGCGGCATCGACGACGATCACACCCCGTTCGCCGCGGGGATCTTCGAGCGCTTCAAACTGGCTCGCAACGAGGCTGGGCGGATAGAAGTGGCCGCCGCGAGAGGCCACGCGGGCCAGCGCATCGTCCTGCGACAGCGCGAGGTGGACGAAGTGCAGGTGAGGTTGCGCGGCGCGCAGCCTGTCGCGGTACGCGCGCTTGAGGGACGAGCAGGCGAGCACCGCGCCGCGCGGGCGCTGGCGCAGCTCCCTCCCCAGTTGTTCGAGCCATCCCGCGCGATCGCCGTCGTCCAGCGGCACGCCACGCCGCATCTTGTCGATGTTGCCCGGCGGGTGGAACTCATCGCCCTCGACCAGGGGCAGCGCCAGTTGCTGCGCGATACGTTGCCCCACCTCGGACTTGCCACAGCCCGACACGCCCATCACGACCACATGCAGCGTCGTCACGCTGCGAGCCCCCGCTCCAGCATGGCGACCACTTCTTCCGCGAAGGCGGCGTAGCTCATCGCCCCACCCGGACGCAGCCAAGTGAAAGTCCAGTTGATCATGCCGAACAACATCATCGCCGTCGGAGTCTGGTTGCGGGCGGTGACACGCTGCGGGTAGGCCTGCCGCAGCGAACGCGTAACCGCCGCGACCACGTCGCGCTGGCGCTCGAGGATCAGGTCACGCTGGGTTTCGCCGAGGAATTTCGTGTCGTGCAACAACGCCACGTGGCGCGTCGCCGAGGATTCGTACTCCTGCAGGAAACTGCGAACCAGTTCGTGCAGCGCCGCACGGTCGTCAAGGTTGCGCCGCTGCGCGGTTGCTTCGACTTGCCCGACCAGAGCCAGCAGGCGCTGGGTGTAGCGGTCCAGCAGATCGAAAAGGATCGCCTCCTTACTCTCGTAGTAGTGGTACAGGCGCGCCTTGGACGTGCCGCCAGCCGCCGCGATGTCGTTCATGCTCGCGGCCGGATAGCTCTTGTCGGCGAAGCATTGCGCGGCTATGTCGAGGATCTCGTCGCGCTTGAGCTCATGCTGGGACGACTTGGGGCGGGCCATCCCCGAATTTAACCTTCAAAAATCGCATTCGCGACTTTTGAAGGTTGCGACTTAGCTCATGGCGCCGTGGCGGTGGCAGGCTTGTTCCTCGATCAACTCGGGGCGGCGGTCCGCGACCAGCCCCCATGCAATGAGCCCGAGCCCGGAAACCAGGCGCCCGACCGCTCCGGCGCCAAACACCAAAGCCAGGCGCAGGTCAGCCAGCGGCTGCATCACCGCGGCGACGTTCAGGCGGGTCACCGGATCGCGCACCGGCAGAGGGTCCCAGCTGAAATACGCCGGGGCGCCTTGATTCCAGGCTTCGACCACGAGGCGCTGGCCGGCGCGCAGCTGCACCTTCTCGCCGACGCTGACGAAGTGGTCGCCGCTTTCGTTGTCACGGCCGAAGTGCGGGCCGTCGTAGGTCGCCCACAACTGGCCATGCGCGACCTTCAGCACACCGGCTTCGCGCGGTTCCAGGGTGATGGCTCGCCCGGCCACCAGTTTCCACGTGCCCGGCAGCGCGGGCGCGGCGGGACGGGGGGTAAGGGCATTGACTTGCAGCATCGCCATGGGGTTCTCCAATCAGTCCGGTTTGGCATTGAATGATCGTTCACGCCCGCTTGGCAGTCCAATGAAATACCACTAAGCTATTGATTCCCGATTCGCATCAATCACCGGCACCCTGCTGACAGCAACTGGCACATGCAGCACTCGCAAACCCACCTTCGTACCCGGCCCATTGCTGCCGGCCACCTGCGGGCCTTCGAAGCAGTGGCCCGGCACCTGAATTTCCGCGCGGCCTCCGAGGAAATGGCGCTCACGCAATCTGCGGTGAGCCGCCAGATCCAGGCCCTGGAAGAAGAAGCCGGCGTGACCCTGTTCCTGCGCCACACGCGGGCCGTGGAGCTCACGAGCGCCGGCGCGCAACTGCTGACCGCCGTAACCAGTTCATTGCCGCGCATCGACAGCGCGGTGCGACAGATCCGGCAGAGCGCGGGCCGGCGGGCGGTGGCGCTCACCACCTTCGCCTCGTTCGCCTCGATGTGGCTGATCCCGCGGCTGGAGCAGTTCCAGCGCGACCACCCCGAGATCGATATCCGCATCGACGCCTCGGACACCACGCATGACCTCGAAATCTCGGACGTCGACCTGGCGCTGCGCTATGGCCCGATGGCCAACATGCCGCCGCATGCGGTCCGGCTGTTCGGCGAGCAGCTCACGCCGGTGGCCAGCCCCTGGTTACTCAAAGGCGGGCTCGCACTGAAGAGGCCAACCGACTTGAGCAGCTTCACCTTGATCGAAGCGGGCGACGCGCACGCGACGCACCTCGAATGGCTCACGTGGCGCCGGTGGCTCGACGAGCACGGTACGCCCAAGTTGCAACCCAAACGCTGGCTCTATTTCAACTACGCCTATCAGATGGTGCAGGCGGCGCTGACCGGGCAAGGCGTGGTGCTGGCCCGCCTGCCCATGATCGCTGAGAGCTTGGCCAACGGCGACCTGGTCGAGCCGATGCCGCAACACCGCATGGATTCGCCGATGGCCTACTGGATGATCGTCGGGCCGCGCAGCGCGCAGCGGCCGGAGATCCGCGATTTCTGCGAATGGCTAAGGGGCCAGAGCAAGATCACGCGTGAGGCCATCGGCGAAGTGCCGGATCCGGACACGGTCGACGACCTGGACTAAGCAGGGTGTCGTTGCGAACCTGATCGGTAATCCAGCGTCGTTGCGACGCCGGAGTGTCACTGCCGGATCAAGTCAGGCATGACAGGCTAGGAGTCTTCTTCCTCCAGCTGCTGCAACAGGTACAGCCGCTGGTACAAGCCGCCCTCCACGGCCATCAGCTCGTTGTGCGTGCCCAGTTCTGCGATGCGGCCGTGATTGAGCACGACGATGCGGTCTGCGTCGCGAATCGTGGAGAGACGGTGGGCGATCGCGACGATGGTCACCTTGCCGCGCAGCGCCACCAGGGCCTCTTGCACCACTTGCTCGGTTTCCGAGTCGATGTGCGAGGTGGCCTCGTCCAGGAACAGGATGCGCGGCTCGCCCGCCAGCGCGCGAGCGATCGCCAACAATTGCTTCTGCCCAACCGACAAGCGTGCGCCACCTTCGCCCAGCGGCGTGTCGTAGCCCTGCTCCAGGCCGAGGATGAAGTTGTAGGCATGGGCCGCCCGCGCCGCGCGCTCTACCTGCTCCTGCGATAGCTTGCGCCCCATCGTGATGTTCTCGCGCGCGGTGGCTGCGAGAAGGAACGGATCCTGAGGCACCAGGCCGATCGCATCGCGGAAGTGCGCTTCGCCGATCGCATCGACCGGCGTGCCGTCGATCCGGATCGCACCCGCGGGCGCAGGATAGAAACGCAGCAGCAGCGACAACAAGGTGCTCTTGCCGCTTCCCGTATGACCGACGATGCCATGGAAGCTGCCCGGCGCGATCTCCAGGTTCAGGTCGTGCAGCACCGGCTGGCTTTCGTTGTAGGCGAAGTCCAGGTGCCCGATCGAGATGCCGCCTTCGGTCACGCGCCCGTGCTCTTGCGCAACCGGCGTCTCTGCTTCCTTCAGGAGCGCATGCACGCGCGCAGCCCCGACCATTGCCTGCTGCAGTTGCGAAAACTGCATGGTGATCTGGATCAGCGGCTCGACCACGCGCGAGATGTAGTTGATAAAGGCGTACAGCACGCCCACTTCCAGCGCCGACATGCCGGCCGATCCTGTGCGGGCACCGAACACGGCAATCACGATGGCCAGCAGCAGCACGTTGAGGAAGTCCAGCACTGGCCGCAGCAGCCAGGCATTGGCCCGCAGCTCCTGCTGGCGCGACTGGTAGTGCGACTGGGTAACGCCCGCATAGCGCTGGGCGAAGCGTGTGGTTGCATTGCTGGCCTGCAGCACCGCCATACCCGCGATCGACTCCGCCATCTGCGCGTTGAGGTCGCTGCGCAACTCGCGCGATCGGGTCACGGCCGGCGCCGAGAGCCGCTGGTACAGCAGCACGATCAGGATCACCGCCGGCAGCAGTGTCGCGACGATCAGCATCAGGTGCCAGTCGAGCCACAACATCGCAAACATCGAGCCGACCAGCACGATCACGCTGTCCAGCATTACGAACAGCACCTGCACGTATAGCGTCTTCACGGCTTCGGTGTCGTTGGTGACACGGCTGACCAGTTGCCCCGTAATCGCACGGTCGAAAAAACTCATCGGCAGGCGCAACACATGCCCGTAGACGTTCTCGCGAATGCGGCGCACCGAGCGCATGGCCAGCCCGGCGAGCCGCGCCAGTTGCCGATAGCGCAACCAGCTCGCGACCATGCCCGACACGAGGGCGCCGAGCAGCAGGCCGATGATCTCCGGCCACTGCGCGTTGTGCGGCAACAGGTACCGGTCGATGAAGGTCTTGCCGATCAGCGGGCCGAGCGCCTCGAGCGCGGCCGCCACCAGCAGCCAGGCCGTGCCCCACACCAGGTGGCGATGATCGGGCCGGGCGGCCTGCAGCAGCAGCGCAACGGCGTCACCGAGCGTGCGGCGGCGTTGCGCCGGCTCGGCCGGCAAGCCGGGAGCGGCCATCGAATCAACTGGCATCGAGGCTGGCCTGCAGTTGCTGATAGCGCCACTGCCGCGCGTACCAGCCGTCGTGGGCGACGAGCGACGCATGGTCGCCCTGCTCGGTGACTTGCCCGCCATGCAGCACGACGGTGTGGTCCGCATCGGCGACTGCGGACAAGCGGTGGCTCACGATGATCACGGTGCGTCCGACGCGCGTGTCCTTCAGGTGCGACAGGATGCGCGACTCGGTGTCGGTATCGACAGCAGAGAGCGCGTCGTCCAGCAACAGCAGTGGCGCATCGGCCAGCAAGGCCCGTGCGATCGCGACTCGCTGCCGCTGCCCGCCCGAGAGCGTGACGCCGCGCTCGCCCACTGGCGTCTCGTAGCCCCGGGGTAGGCGGAGGATGTCCTCGTGGACAGCAGCCAGGCGCGCCGCGTTTTCGATCTGCTCTCGCGTGGCATCCGGCTTGGCCAGCGCGATGTTCTCCGCCACGGACGCCGAGAACAGGAATGCTTCCTGTGGCACCCACGCGATCGCGCCGCGTAGCGCGGCCAACGTGTAGTCGCGCAGGTCGACATCGTTCCAGCGCAAGGTGCCTTCTTCCGGCGCGTGATGCCGCAGCAGCAGCCGCAACAAAGTGGATTTCCCGGAGCCAGTGGGACCGACCAGGCCCAGCGTGCGCCCCGCCATCAGTTCGAGCGACACCCCCTCCAGCGCCGGCCTGGGCTGGCCCGGGTAGGCGAATCGCACGTCTTGCGCGGCGATGGGTCCCGGTGTGACTGTGGGCACCGTGCCCTGGTCTTCCACCGTCAGTGGTGCGTCGAGCACCGGTTGCAAGCGAGCCCACGCTGCCTTGCCACGCTCGAGCAACGACAGCACCCACCCGGCGGCGAACATGGGCCAGATCAACTGTCCAAGGTACAGGCTGAAACTGGTGAGTTGGCCCACTGTGAGTTCCTCGTGCCACACCAGCCAGCCGCCCACCCCCAATGTCATGACCGTCGCCACGCTCAAGGTGAAGCCCACCGCCGGTTCGTAGCTGGCTTCCCAGCGCTGTGCATCGAAACTCGCGTCGGCCGCAGCGCCGGCCAGCGCCGAGAACTGCGCCTCGCTGCGCGGCAGCAGGCCGAGGGCGCGCACGGTGCGCACGCCCGAAAGCGTTTCCTGCACGTGGTCGTTCAGCCTGCCAAAGGAATCCAGTGACAGCCGCCAGGCTGCATGCACATGGCGCGAGATCCACCAGAAGCTCCAGGCCATGAACGGAAACGGCAGCAAGGCGCAGGCCGCGAGCCGCCAGTCCACGCCCAGCGCCATGACCGCCACCACAAGCACCAGCGTCAGGCTGCCATCGAAACCAGCCAGCATCGCCTCGCCCGCGGCCATCTCCACGGCGTCGATGTCATTGGTGCCCATGGCCATCAGGTCGCCGGTGCGCTGGTGCTGGTAGAAATGCGGTCCTTGCAGCGTGAGGCGAACGTAAAGGCGCTGGCGCAGTTCGACACCGAGCTGGTACGCGGCCGCGAAGAGCTTGAGCCGCCAGCCCACCCGCAGGAAGTACACCGCGATGCCCGCCAGCACCAGCCAGGCGAGTTCCTTCCACAAGGCGATGCCACTGAGCTGGTGCCCCGCCAACCCGTCCACCACATGCCCGATCTGCCGCGGGATCCAGACGATCAGGCAGGCAATGCCCGCCAGCATCAGGCCGGAAGAGGCATACGCACTCCAGTGACGGCGAAGGAACTCGCCGATCAGGCGATACAGTGACATCGGAAAAAGTGCAACGAGCGTCTAGCCGAACGGCCAGACCACGCCGTTGTCGTTCAGGATGGCGTCCAGCGGGGCGTCATGCGGCTCAGGATCGAAATCGTCGATATAGGCTTCGGTGAATCCCAGACCCACGGTAAATGGCTTGGGCTGCAGGTTATTCAATGTTCGATCGTAGAAGCCGCCCCCATAACCCAGCCGAAAGCCGCCTGGCGCATAGCCCACGCACGGCACGAACAGCAACGTGGGCACGATCACCTCGGTGTCCTTGGGCTTGGGGATGCCATAGGCATCTTCTTCCATCGGGCAACCGGGGAACCACGCGTGAAATTTAAGCGTGCCATGCAGCTTGTCCACCACAGGCAGGCCGATGCGTCGTGGCTGTGGCTCATCCAGCAGTTCGCCATCCTCTTTCCAGCGGTGCAGCGCCGGCAGGGGATCGAACTCGCCCTTGATCGGCCAATAGGCGCCAATCACGTGGTCCGGGCGGTTTACCAGCCAGATGCGCATCACCCGCTGCAACATGTCGCAACGCACGATTCTGTCCGGCATCGCGAGGCGTTCATCGACCAAGCGCTTGCGCAGGGCCTTTTTTTCCTGTGACTTGTCCATAATCCGCAATGATGTTGCCGAGAATTCTGACACTGATCGCTGTCTTGCTCGCAGGATGCGTCCAGGCGCAACCACGAGACGACCAGATCGTCGATGCGTACCAGGCCTGGAAGCAGGGTAACCGCATCCGGCTTTCGCAGCTATTGCCGCAGGTGCGCGGCCACGCGCTGGAGCCCTGGGTGGCGTATTGGGAGTTGCGCGCACGCCTGGACACGGCGCAGCCGCAAGAAGTACAGGACTTCTTCACTCGCTACGCCGGCACTTACCAGGAAGACCGGATGCGCAATGACTGGCTGCTGCTGCTGGGCCAGCGGCGCGACTGGGGCACGTTTGCTGCCGAATACCCAAAATTCCGCATGAACGACGACCGCGAAGTGCGTTGCTACGCACTCCTGGTCCAACACCTGCGTGAAGGCGCGAGCGCACCGTCCACCTTGTCCGACGAAGTGCGCCGCAACTGGTTGGCCCAGCGCGACGCGGACGATGGCTGCACGCTTGCGGCAGCTCGGCTTATCGGCGATTCGCAAGGGCCGAAGAAGCTCACCGCGAATGACGCATGGAAGCGCGCGCGCCTCTCGCTGGAGGCCGGCCGGACGCGAGCGGCCTCGCAGGCCGTGGAGATCGCCGCGCCCGAAGTCGCCAATCAGTTCGCGGAACTCAACAGCAGCCCGGCCCGGTACCTCACCAGCCGCATCACCGTCGTGTCGAAGATGCGCAAGGAGATGATCGCGCTCGCGCTGATCAAGCTGGCCTCCACCGATATCGACAGCGCCGCGCGGCAACTGGACGACAAGTGGGGCCCCCAACTGTCTTCCGAAGAGCGCAACTGGGTCTGGGGCGTGATCGGCAAGCAATCGGCTCAGCGGCTCTCCAACGACGCGCTCGACTACTTTGCCAAGGTCACGCGGGACGCAGACCTCACTGACGACATGTTGGCGTGGAAGGTGCGCGCCGCCCTGCGTGCGCCTAAAGGCGGTCAATGGCCGTTGATCCTGCAAGCCATCACCGCCATGAGCGACGAGGCCCGCTCCGAGCCTGTGTGGGTGTATTGGAAGGCCCGCGCATTGCTCGCGCGCGGCGGCGACGACCACAAGGCGGAAGCCCAGAAGCTGATGCAGTCGATCGCTTCGGTGCGCGGCTTCTACGAGCAACTGGCGCTCGACGAGTTGGGGCAGAAAGTCACCGTGCCGCCCAAGCCGGCGCCACTGACCAAGGAAGAATCCGAAGGCGCGCGCCTCAATGCCAGCCTGAACCGCGCGCTGTACGCGATCTCCCTGGGCATCCGGCCCGAAGGCGTGCGCGAGTGGAACTACGCCACCAACTTGCATCGCCCCGGTGGCATGCCCGAGCGAGAGTTGCTCGCAGCCGCGCAGTTCGCCTGCGACAAGGAAGTGTGGGACCGCTGCATCAACACCAGCGACCGCACGAAAGCGGAATTCGACGTGGACCAGCGTTACCCGATGCCGTATCGCGAGTCGGTCACCCGGCGCAGCCGCGAGATCGGGCTCGACCCAGCCTATGTGTATGGTCTGATCCGCCAGGAGAGCCGCTTCGTGATGGACGCACGCTCCAGCGTCGGGGCTTCCGGCCTGATGCAGGTGATGCCGGCCACCGCGCGCTGGACCGCCCGCAAGATCGGCCTGAACAGCTTCAACATCGATCAGCTCACCGACCGTGAGACCAACATCGCCATCGGGACCGGCTACCTGAAGCTGGTGCTCGACGACTTCGGTGGCGCGATGCCACTGGCCGCGGCGGCCTACAACGCGGGACCGAGCCGACCGCGCAACTGGCGCAACGGCCCGGTGATCGAGGCCGCAGCCTGGGCCGAGAACGTGCCTTTCAACGAGACGCGCGACTACGTCAAGAAGGTGATGGCCAACACCACGATGTACGCGGCGATCCTCTCCGGCCAGCCGCAATCGCTCAAGGCCCGGTTGATGCCGGTGGGTCCGCGCGAAACCACACAGCCCGAGCCCAACAAGGAAATCCCCTAGCCAAACCGGCGTCGGGGTTGAGCGCCGGCATCAATCGCCGGGCTTTTTTGCATCAATCGCCCGGCAAGCGGGCCTTAGCATCGCCGTATTCCCATGCGAGGCCTCGTCATGCTCAAGCTCTACATCGGCAACAAAAACTATTCCTCCTGGTCGATGCGGCCGTGGGTGCTCCTCAAGCAGGCCCACATCCCTTTCGAGGAAGTGATGGTGCGCTTCGACTCCTTCGACGGTGACTCCGGATTCAAGACGGCCATTTCGAAAGTGAACCCCGCCGGGCGTGTGCCGGTGCTGGTGGACGACGGCTTTGCTGTCTGGGACACACTCGCCATCGCCGAATACGTGGCCGAGAAGTTCCCCGACATGCAACTCTGGCCGCAGGATGCGAAGAAGCGCGCCCGCGCCCGCAGCGTCACTGCCGAAATGCACTCGGGCTTCGGCGCGCTGCGCACCCATTGCCCGATGAACATCGAGGCTTCGCAGCCCGACGTCGGCGCCATCGTCTGGCGCGACCAGCCCGGTGTGCGTGCGGACGTGCAGCGCATCGTCCAGATGTGGACCGCACTCCTGGAAGAGAACAAGGGCCCGATGTTGTTTGGCGAGTTCAGCGTTGCCGACGCCTTTTTCGCGCCGGTCTGCATGCGCATCAAGAACTTCGCGCTGCCGGTGCCGGGCCACATCACCGACTACGTGCGGCGCGTGTGCGCCCTGACCAGCGTGAAGACCTGGATCGACGAAGCGCTGGTGGAGAAAGATTTCATCGTGATGGACGAGCCCTACCGCGCATCGCGATGACCGGGCCTGCGATTGCGCGCCCACGGCACTGGGGTCGCGTGCTGACGGCAATGGTGACGCCCTTCGACGCGGCGGGCCGTCTCGACCTCGATGCCGCAACGCGCCTCGCGCGCTGGCTCGCTGACAATGGAAACGATGGCCTGGTGGTCGCCGCGACCACCGGCGAAGCCTCGACACTGACCGACAACGAGCGCTGCGACCTCGTCCGCGCGGTGAGCGAGGCAGTGACCATTCCAGTGATCGCGGGCACGGGCAACAACGACACCGCACACAGCATCGAGCTCACGCGCCAGGCGCAGGGGCTGGGTGCGGCCGGCGTGCTGCTGGTGGCGCCCTACTACAGCCGTCCGCCGCAGGCCGGCATCGAGGCGCACTTTCGCGCGACAGCTGCGGCCACCGATTTGCCCGTGATGATTTACGACGTGCCCGTGCGCACGGGCCGCCGAATTGCGCGCCACGTTTTGCTGCGCCTGTTCCGCGAGGTGCCGAACATCGTGGCGTTCAAGGATGCGACCGGCGACCCGCCTGCCGCGGCCGCGCTCATCGCGCAGGCCGGTGGACACTTCGACCTGTATTCCGGCGACGATGCCTTCACCTTGCCCCTGGTTGCCTGTGGCGCGGTCGGCATTGTGGGCACCAGCACGCACTGGACGGCGCCCTGGTTCCAGCGCATGTTCACCGCCTGCGAAGAAGGCGACTGGGCCAACGCGCGGGCGATCAACGCGCGCCTCATCGATTCGTTCGAGTTCATCAACACGCAAGAGTGCGTATTCTCGATGTCGATCAAGGCGATGTTGCGAATGCTCGGCCAGGAAGCGGGCGAGTGCCGCTTGCCGCTGCCGCCCGCTCCCTTCGAAACTCTGCAACGCGCCAGCGAAACCTGGGGCCGCCTCGCCTAAACTGGCGGCATGCGGACTTACATCGTCGGTGGCGCAGTGCGCGATGCGCTGCTCGGCCTGCCGGTCAATGACCGGGACTGGGTGGTGGTAGGCGCGTCGCCACAGGAGATGATCACTTCGAGCTTCCTGCCCGTCGGCAAGGACTTTCCGGTGTTCCTGCATCCCGAGACGAAAGAGGAATACGCGCTGGCCCGCACCGAGCGCAAGACCGCTGCGGGCTATCACGGCTTCGTGTTCCATACCGAACCGAATGTCACGCTCGAGCAGGACCTGGCCCGGCGCGACCTCACGATCAATTCAATGGCGCGCGACGAATCAGGTCGCCTCATCGATCCTTTTGGCGGCGAAGCCGACTTGAAGGCGCGCGTGCTGCGGCACGTGACCAATGCTTTCCGCGAAGACCCGGTGCGCATCCTGCGCGTGGCGCGGTTCGCCGCGCGCTTCTTCGAGTTCTCGGTCGCACCCGAAACGCTGGCGCTTATGCGCGAGATGGTGGCCGCGGGGGAAGTCGATGCGCTGGTGCCTGAACGCGTGTGGCAGGAGTTGGCCCGTGGCCTGATGGAGCCGCGACCTTCTCGCATGTTCGAGCTGTTGCGCCAGTGCGGCGCCCTCGCGCGCCTGCTGCCGGAAGTCGACCGCCTCTGGGGCGTGCCGCAGCGTGCCGATTACCACCCCGAAGTGGACACCGGCGTCCACCTGATGATGGTGCTGGACATGAGCGCGCGGCTGGACGCTTCGTTGCCGGTGCGCTTCGCCTGCCTGACGCATGACCTGGGGAAGGGGACGACGGCCGCTGACGTGCTGCCGCGGCACATCGGCCACGAATTGCGCAGCGCAAAGCTGCTCAAGGGCGTGTGCGAGCGGCTGCGCGTACCCAACGATTGCCGCGAGCTGGCCGATGTCGTCGCGCGCGAGCACGGCAACATTCAT
>JBKJOM010000333.1:0-16081 GCA_046595775.1 Ramlibacter sp.
GAACAGGAACACCGCCGGCTCGCGCACGATGGCGCAGCCCATGGCCACCCGCTGGCGCTGGCCGCCGGAGAGTTCGCGAGGCTTGCGCTGCAGCAGCTGCGACAGCTCGAGGATGGCCGCGGCCTTGTCGACGCGCTGCTTGATCTCCTCGACCGGCATCTTCTTGATCTTCAGGCCGTAGGCCATGTTGTCGTACACGCTCATGTGCGGGTACAGCGCGTAGTTCTGGAACACCATGGCGATGTCGCGCTCGGCCGGCTCGAGGTTGTTCACCACGCGGCCACTGATTTCGATCTCGCCGCCGGAGATTTCCTCCAGGCCCGCAACCATGCGCAGCAGCGTCGACTTGCCGCAGCCCGAAGGCCCGACGATCACGATGAACTCGCCGCCGGCGATCGAGGCATTGATGCCGTGGATGACCTGCAGTTCGCTCTTGCCGCGTCCGTAGCGCTTGACGACATCCCGAAGGGTGATGGCTGCCATAACCGTTTTCCGCCTTTTCTACTTTTCGGTATCCACCAGGCCCTTGACGAACCAGCGCTGCATCAACATCACAACCAGCGCGGGCGGGATCATCGCCAGCACTGCGGTGGCCATCACCACGTTCCATTCGATCTGCGCATCGCCGCCCGAAATCATCTGGCGGATGCCCATGACTACCGGGTACATGTGTTCCTCGGTCGTCACGAGCAAGGGCCACAGGTACTGGTTCCAGCCGTAGATGAACTGGATCACAAACAGCGCGGCGGTGCTGGTGGCCGACAGTGGCAACAACACGTCCTTGAAGAAGCGCATCGGCCCGGCGCCGTCCATCCGCGCCGCTTCGGCCAGTTCGTCCGGCACCGTCAGGAAGAACTGCCGGTACAGAAAAGTTGCAGTGGCCGACGCGATGAGCGGCACAGTGAGCCCGGCATACGAGTTGAGCATGCCGAGGTCGGACACGACCTTGTAAGTGGGCAGGATGCGCACCTCGACTGGCAGCATCAGCGTGATGAAAATCGCCCAGAAGAAAAGCATCCGGAACGGAAAGCGAAAATAGACGATCGCGAAAGCCGACAGCAGCGAGATCGCGATCTTGCCGAAGGTGATGAGGAGGGCCATCGTCAGGCTCACCACCATCATCCGGCCGACCGGGGCGTGCGAACCGCCACCGGTGCGCTCGCCGAAGATGGCGGCTCGGTAGTTCTCCACCATGCTGGAGCCTGGGGTGAGCGGCATGGGGACCTGCACCACGTCTTGCGTGGTATGGGTGGACGCGATGAAGGTGAGGTACACCGGGAAGGCGACGACCAGCACCCCCACGATAAGAATCAGGTGGGTCAGCACTGAGAGGAAGCGGTTGCGCTCGACCATCAGTAATTCACTTTCTTCTCGACGAAGCGGAACTGGATCACTGTCAGCACGATGACCACGGCCATCAGGATGGCCGACTGCGCCGCGGAGCCGCCGAGGTCGAGGGCCTTGAAGCCGTCGAAGTACACCTTGTAGACCAGGATCGCGGTTTCCTTGCCGGGGCCGCCGTGCGTTGCCGCGTCGATGATGCCGAAGGTGTCGAAGAACGCATAGACGATGTTGATCACCAGCAGGAAGAAGGTGGTGGGCGACAGCAGCGGAAACTGGATGGTCCAGAAGCGGCGCCACGGGCCCGCGCCGTCAATGGCCGCGGCTTCCACCAGCGACCGCGGGATGCTCTGCAGGCCCGCGACGAAGAACAGGAAGTTGTACGAGATCTGCTTCCAGACGGCCGCCATCACGACCAGTGTCATGGCGTGCCGCCCATTGAGCAGCGGGTCCCAGTTGATGTCGGCCTGGCGCAGCCAATAGGCCACCACACCGATGCTGGGCGAAAACAGGAACAGCCACACCACACCGGCCACCGCAGGCGCGACCGCATAGGGCCAGATCAGCAGCGTCCGGTAGAACAGGGCGCCGCGCACCACGCGGTCGGCAAACACCGCGAGCAGCAGCGACAGCGTGATGCCGAAGAACGCAACCAGCAGCGAGAACACCGCAGTTGTCTTGAACGACTCGAGGTAGGTCTCATCGTTGAACAGGTTGTTGAAGTTCTCGAAGCCGATCCACTGGACCGAGGTGCCGAAGGCATCCTGCTGCTGGAACGACTGGATGAAGACCTGCGCGGCCGGCCAAAAAAAGAAGACGCCGATGATCGCGACCTGGGGTGCCAGCAGCGCCCAGGGCAGCCACGACGACTTGAATGTGACTCGCTTCTCCATGATGCGATTATTGCGCCGGACATCTGCGAAGAGAAAGCGGCCCGCAGGCCGCCATCCCCAAGGCCCCCCGCGCGAGCGGGGATGCGGTGCATGTCAGCCCTTGTTTGCTTTCTGGAAACGTTCGAGCAACTCATTGCCGCGCTTGACGATGGAGTCGAGCGCTTCCTTGGCCGTCTTCTTGCCGGCCCACACCTGTTCTAGTTCCTCGTCCTCGATGGTGCGGATCTGCACGTAGTTGCCCAGGCGGATGCCGCGCGACTTGTCGGTCGTCTTGCGGATCATCTGGTTCACCGCAGTGTCGGTGCCGGGGTTCTGCTTGTAGAAGCCCGAAGCGTCGGTCAGCTTGTACGCCGCCATCGTGATCGGCAGGTAGCCCGTGCGTTTGTGGCTGGCCGACTGCACTTCGGGGTCGGAAAGGTAGTCGAAGAAGGCGGCGATGCCCTTGTACTCTGCCGGCTTCTTGCCGGCCATCACCCACAGGCTGGCGCCCCCGATCACGGTGTTCTGGGGCGCACCGGCCACGTCAGGGTAGTAGGGCAGCGTGGCCACCGAGAACTTGAATTTGGCGTTCTTGGAGACGTTGCCGTAGAAGCCTGACGACGTCGTGATCATGGCGCACTCGCCGGAGACGAAGGTCGCTTCCGGGATGTTGGCGCGGCCCTTGTAGACGAACAGGCCCTGCTTGGCCATGTTGGCGAGGTTCTCGATATGGCGCACATGCAGCGGCGAGTTGGCCACCAGCCGAGCGTCCATGCCCTTCAGGCCGTTGTCCTTGGTGGCCAGCAGCGTGTTGTGCCAGGTGGAGAAGCTCTCCAGCTGGGTCCAGCCCTGCCAGGCCAGCGTGATCGGGCACTTGTGGCCGCTCGCCTTGAGCTTGGCGGCTGCGAGGGCGACTTCCGGCCAGGTTGTCGGCGGCCTGGATGCGTCCATGCCCGCTTTCTCGAAAGCGTCCTTGTTGATATAGAAGACCGTGGTGGAGCTGTTGAACGGGAAGCTCATCATCTGGCCGTTGGGCGCGGTGTAGTAACCCGCAACCGCAGGCACATAGACGCTAGGGTCGAACTTCTTGCCGGCGTCGGTCATGACCTTGGCTACCGGCACGATGGCGCCCTTGCTAGCCATCATGGTGGCGGTGCCCACTTCGAACACCTGCAGGATGTGCGGCGCGTTGCCGGCCCGGTAGGCGGCAATGGCAGCCGTCATCGACTCGTCGTAAGCGCCTTTGTAGACAGGGACGATCTTGTAGTCCTTCTGTTTGGCATTGAAGTCCTTGGCAAGGTCGTTGACCCATTCGCCGTTCACGGCAGTCATCGAGTGCCACCATTGGATTTCAGTCTGGGCCTGGGCGGCCACGGAGAAGGTTGCCGCCGCGATAAGGGCGGAAATCTTGAATTTCATCGGATGCTCCTGCTGATGATGCGCTTTTGATGCAAGCGCGACTCTACGATTGTTTTGTGACGCGGATTTAACCTGTGCGGCCCTGCCGCTACAAGCGGGTTTCCACTGCCGGCACTGTGCTTTGCTGCGCTGCGGTAACATCTCTCCTCAGCCACGTAGCATTCGTTCGGCTGAAGGGCCATTACAGAACGATGAACGCACCCACCACGCTCAACCATCTCCTGGACGCGGCCGGCGACGAAGCGCCCCGGCTGCGCGAAATTCCCTACAACTACACGTCGTTTTCCGATCGCGAGATCGTGATCCGGCTGTTGGGCGCCCGCGCCTGGGAGTTGCTGGACCAATTGCGCGACGAACGCCGCACCGGCCGCTCCGCACGGATGTTGTACGAGGTGCTGGGCGACATCTGGGTGGTGCAGCGCAATCCCTACCTGCAGGACGACTTGCTGGACAATCCGGGCCGCCGCAAGCTCCTGGTTGATGCATTGCGCCACCGCCTGACCGAAGTCGAGAAGCGCCGTACACCGGGCAGCGACGCCGGGCGCGATTCGCTCGTGGGCGAGTTGCTTGCCGCCGCACGCATGGCCGTCGATACATTCGACGTGAGCTTCCGCGACATGGCGCAGATGCGCCGGCAGACGCAGCGCGCGCTCAGGCGCGTTACCGCCAAAGACAACATCAAGTTCGATGGCCTCTCGCGCGTGTCCCACGTCACCGACGCAACCGACTGGCGGGTCGAATATCCTTTCGTGGTGCTGATTCCCGACAGCGAGGCCGAAATGGCCGGCCTGGTCAAGGGCTGCATCGATCTGGGCCTGACCATCATCCCGCGCGGCGGCGGCACCGGCTACACCGGGGGCGCGATCCCGCTCACCTGGAAGAGCGCGGTGATCAACACCGAAAAGCTCGAGGCGATGACCGAGGTGGAGATCATTTCCATCCCCGGCCACGACAAACCGGTGGCCACGGTCTGGACCGAGGCGGGCGTGGTCACGCAGCGCGTTGCGGACGCCGCCGAGCGCGGTGGCTTCGTGTTCGCGGTCGACCCGACTTCGGCCGAGGCTTCCTGCATCGGCGGCAACATCGCCATGAACGCGGGCGGCAAGAAAGCCGTGCTGTGGGGCACGGCCCTGGACAATCTCGTCTCGTGGCGCATGGTCACGCCCCAGGCGCAGTGGCTCGAAGTCACGCGCATGGATCACAACCTGGGCAAGATCCACGACGCGGAAAGCGCCAGCTTCGAATTGAAGTACTTCGAAGCCGACGGCAAGACACCGGTGCGCACCGAGTCACTGGTGATTCCTGGCCACACCTTCCGCAAGGAGGGCCTGGGCAAGGACGTCACCGACAAGTTCCTCTCGGGCCTGCCCGGCATCCAGAAGGAAGGCTGCGACGGCCTGATCACCAGCGCGCGCTGGGTCGTTCACCGCATGCCCTCGCACACGCGAACGGTCTGCCTCGAATTCTTTGGCAACGCGAGAGATGCAGTGCCCAGCATCGTGGAGATCAAGGACTTCATGTTCGCCGAGCAGGACCGCTCCGGCGTGCTGCTCGCGGGCCTCGAACACCTTGATGACCGTTACCTGAAGGCCGTCGGTTACACCACCAAGTCCAAGCGCGCCGTGCTCCCGAAGATGGTGCTCGTGGGCGACATCGTGGGCGACAACGCCGATGACGTGGCGAAGGTTACGTCGGAAGTCGTGCGCATTGCCAACTCGCGCAGCGGCGAAGGCTTCATTGCCGTGAGCCCCGAGGCGCGCAAGAAATTCTGGCTCGATCGCAAGCGCACCGCCGCGATCAGCCGCCACACGAACGCCTTCAAGATCAACGAGGACGTGGTGATCCCGCTGCCGCGGATGGCCGAGTACACCGACGGCATCGAGCGCATCAACATCGAGCTGTCGCTGGCCAACAAGATCCGCCTTGCCAACGAGCTGGAGAACTTCCTGCGGCGCGGCAACTTGCCGCTGGGCAAGCAGGACGACGCGAGCGAAATCCCGTCGGCCGAATTGCTGGGGGACCGCGTCGGCATGGCGCTCGCGCTGGTGCGCTCGGTGCGTGACCAGTGGCAAGGCTGGCTGGACCGGGTCGACCCGCTCTTTTTGCAGTTGCAGGACCACACCTTGCGCGCCAGCTGGAAGACCCAGATCCGCGCGCCGCTGCAGCAGGTCTTTGTTGGCCAGGCCTTCGCGCCACTGCTCGAGGAAGTCAACGCCATCCACAAGCGTGTGCTCAAGGGCCGCGTCTGGATCGCCCTGCACATGCATGCGGGCGACGGTAACGTGCACACCAACATCCCGGTCAATAGCGACGACTACGACATGTTGCAGACCGCGCATGGCGCTGTGAAACGCATCATGGTGCTGGCGCGCTCGCTCAACGGCGTGATCTCGGGCGAGCACGGCATTGGTATCACCAAGCTGGAGTTCCTCACCGATGAGGAGCTGCAGCCTTTTGCCGACTACAAGCAGCGGGTCGACCCCGAGGGCCGCTTCAACAAGGGCAAGCTGCTGCGGCACGCCCAGGCGGATTCGGCCACATCGGTCTATGCCGACCTGACCAACGCGTATACGCCCTCGTTCGGCCTGATGGGCCACGAGTCGCTGATCATGCAGCAGTCGGATATCGGGGCGATAGCCACTTCAATCAAGGATTGCCTGCGTTGCGGCAAGTGCAAGCCGGTGTGCGCCACGCACGTGCCGCGCGCCAACCTGCTCTACAGCCCGCGCAACAAGATCCTTGCGACTTCGCTGCTGGTCGAGGCGTTCCTCTATGAGGAGCAGACCCGGCGCGGCGTATCTATCAAGCATTGGCAGGAGTTCGAGGACGTCTCGGACCACTGCACCGTGTGCCACAAGTGCGCGTCGCCGTGCCCGGTGAACATCGATTTCGGCGACGTGTCGATGAACATGCGCAACCTGCTGCGCAAGATGGGCAAGAAGAGTTTCCGTCCTGCCAACGCCGTCGCAATGCTGATGCTCAATGCCACCAGCCCCGAGACAATCAAGATGCTGCGCATGGCGATGGTCGACATCGGCTTCAAGGCGCAGCGCCTGGGCAACGACCTGTTGCGCGGCCTGGCTCGCAAGCAGGTGACCAAGCCGAAGTCCACCGATGGCGGCCCGGCCCCGGTCAAGGAGCAGGTCATCCACTTCATCAACAAGAAGCTGCCCGGCGGCCTGCCGAAGAAGACAGCGCGCGCGTTGCTGGACATCGAGGACAAGGATTACGTCCCGATCATCCGGAACCCGCAGACGACGACCGCGGAGACCGAGGCTGTGTTCTATTTCCCAGGCTGCGGCTCGGAGCGCCTGTTCTCGCAGGTGGGGCTGGCCACGCAGGCGATGCTCTGGCACGCGGGCGTGCAGACGGTGCTGCCGCCTGGCTACCTGTGTTGCGGCTACCCGCAACGTGGCTCGGGCCAGTTCGACAAGGCCGAGAAAATGATCACTGACAACCGGGTGCTGTTCCACCGGGTGGCCAATACGCTCAATTACCTGGACATCAAGACGGTGGTGGTGTCGTGCGGCACCTGCTACGACCAGTTGCAGGGCTACGAATTCGGCCAGATCTTTCCCGGCAGCCGCATCATCGACATCCACGAGTACCTGCTGGAAAAGGGCATCACGCTCGACGCTTCCAATTCGGCGGGCGGCTACATGTTCCATGACCCGTGCCATAGCCCGATGAAGCTGCAGGACCCGATGAAGACAGTGAAGGCGCTGGTTGGCGACAACGTGCGCAAGTCCGAGCGCTGCTGCGGCGAGTCGGGCACCTTCGGCATCACACGGCCCGACATCTCCACGCAGGTGCGATTTCGCAAGGAGGAGGAGATTCGCAAGGACGAGGACGCGCTGCGCGCCACCGGCAAGGTCGGCGCGAAGGACAATATCAAGATCCTCACCAGTTGCCCGAGCTGCCTGCAAGGCTTGTCGCGCTATGGCGCAGACCTGCAAAACGGCCTGCTCGAGGCCGACTACATCGTGGTGGAGATGGCCAACCGCATCCTGGGCGAGAACTGGATGCCGGAATACGTGAGCGCCGCCAATTCGGGCGGCATCGAGCGCGTGCTGGTGTGATGAAGGTGCCGGGCTGCCCGCTTTGCGATGCACCCGGTGGCGCGGTGGTCTTCGAGGCAGGCGGCTTTCGCGTCATACGCGCTTCGGAAGCGGGCTTTCCCGCTTTCTGGCGCCTGGTCTGGACATGCCACGTCGCTGAGTTCTCCGACCTGGAACCCGGCAAGCGAGCCCTGTGCATCGAAGCCCTGGTCATCATCGAGCGCGTGTTGCGCAACGAGCTGGCGCCCACCAAGGTGAACCTGGCCTCGCTGGGAAACGCGGTGCCGCACTTGCATTGGCACGTCATCGCGCGTTTCGACTGGGACAGCCAGTATCCTGCCCCCGTCTGGGCTGCTCCCGTGCGGGAGCTCGATATGCCCCGAATCGCGGCGCTCGACGCGCGTTGTGGCGAGGTCGACCAGGCACTGGCACAGGCTCTTGAACCCTTGCGAGGAGATTGCACAGCATCGTGAATTCCGCACGCCCCCCCGTTGCGTTGGGGAAGAGCGGATAGTGGCCCCTGCCACAACCGTGTATAACCGGGCAAGCAGAGGTATTCAGAGGAAAGAATGGTTTCCGGAGGTATTGCCATGTGTGCGCCCCTAGATCGAGCTTCCCCCTTCGCACGCTTTGCCGTGGGGCTTGCGCTGCAGTTGGCGGCCTTCGGCGCCCAGGCGCAGATCGCCGGTGAGGTGGAGTTCTCGCGCGGCGTGGGCTTTGCCCAGACGCCCGGGCAGACCCCGCGCACGCTGGGCAAGGGCCTTCCGCTGCAGCAAGGCGACCGCCTGACCACGTCGGATGGCGGATCGGCCATCATCAAGTTGCAGGACGGCACGCGCATGACAGTGCGTCCCAATTCCGAACTGGTGCTGCAGCAATACCAGTACAAGGAAAACGCGCCGGACAACGGCATGTTGATGCAACTGGTCCGCGGTGGCTTCCGTGCCGTGACCGGGTTGATCTCCAAGGGTTCGCCCAACGCCGCGCGGGTGCAGACCGCCACCGCCACGATCGGCATCCGCGGCACTGATTTCGACGCTCGCATCTGCGCCAAGGATTGCGCCGCCGAGTCTTCGAAGGTGGATTCCGCCGCGCGGCCCAGCTCGGTGCTGGCCAGCGCGAAAATTGTCCAGGGCACCGGAGATATCTTTGCGATCGACGCGTCGGGCCAGCGCCGACGCCTGGTCGATGGCGGGAGTGTCTACCCCGGCGACCTGGTCGAAACCGGCGCCAACACCCGCGCCGTCATGGCCTTTCGCGACGATTCGCGTATCACGCTCGGCTCGGGCACGCGCTTTCGGGTCGATAACTTCGTCTACGACGAGAAGAACGCCGGCGAAGGCCGCTTCCTTGCCACACTGCTCAAGGGCTCGGTGCGCGCACTCACCGGCCTGATCGCAAAGTCAAACAACCGCAACGTCGGCTTCTCCACTGCAACGGCCACCATTGGTATCCGCGGTACGGGCTTCGATGCTGTCTGCAACGATAGCGGCGACGCATGTACCGAGCTGTCCCTGTGGACCTGGCTGGGCAGCATTGAAGTCACCGGCTCGGGCCAGACAGCGCTGCAACTTCTGCAAGCGGGCCAGGGATTGTTCATCTCGCCGTCGGGCATTCGCCCGCTCGGCACCCAGCCGGCGATCGACGGCACCCGGCCCGACGGCGTGAATGTGTCGTCCAAGTTGTTTGCGAGCGACAACGTGTCGGACGCGGAAGAGGGCCTGTTCGTCTACGTCCGCGACGGCCACATTCAGATCGCCACGGCCAAGGAAATCCTGCAACTGGGCAAGGGCGAGACCGGTTTTGCCGGTAACGACGGTGACACCAAGCGTCCCAACACGATCCCCAAGTTCATCGATTTCGACAAGCTGCCGCTGCCCAATTCGAAGAACCCGTTGCTGGTCAGCGTGCTGGCCGACTCGAACATCAAGCAGAACACCATCTGCAAGTAGCACCCGCAAGGGTGACAAACCCGTAACCGGGTGACACAATTTGCGTGCTCATACCGGCTTGATAAGAAGAGGGCGAAAGAAACATGGTCAAAGGGTCTCGTGCGCCCCGCTCGGGCATCATTCGCGCCCGCCTGGGCCTGATCGCGCTGGCTGCCTTGGCTTGCGCCTCGGTGGCCCATGCCCAGACCAGCCGTCCCCTCCCCGCAATGTCCACGCCGGCGGCGACGCCTGTGTTCGCCATCAAGGGCTTCAAGATCACCGGCGAAAACCCGCTGGGTGATGGCGAAACTGCGCGCGTGCTGGCTCCCTTCCTGCGCGCCGACGCCACAATCGATACCCTGCAGAAGGCAACGGTCGCGCTCGAAACTGCCCTGAAGGACGAGGGCTACGGCCTGCACCGCGTCGCGCTGCCGCCGCAGGAAGTGGGCGATACCGTCACGCTCAACATCGTGAAGTTCACGGTCGGCAAGGTGAGCGTTGAGGGCCGCAAGATCTATGACGAGGCCAACGTGCGCCGCGCGCTGCCCGAGTTGCGCGAAGGCCACACGCCCAACTTCAAGACGTTGGCAGTGCAGACCGCCATCGCCAACGAAAACCCGAACAAGCTGATCCAGGTGGGATTGCGCGAAGGCGACCAGCCCGACCAGATCGAAGCTACGATCAACGTCAAGGAAGACAAGCCCTGGACCATCGCGGCCAGCCTGTCCAACGCCGGCACCGCCTCGTCAGGCCGCGACCGCTTCACGCTGTCGGGTGCGCACAGCAACCTGTTCAACCTGGACCACCAGTTGGTGGCGGCGTACACCACCTCGCTGCAGCGAACCAGCGACGTGAAGCAGGTCGGCCTGTCTTACAAGGTGCCGGTCTATGAGCAGGGCATCGTGCTGGGCGCGAGCTACACACGGTCTGACGTCATCGGTAATTTCGGTGCCTTCAGCAGCACCGGCGCGGGTCACACGCTCGGCCTGACGGCTACCAAGTACCTGGCGCCTCAAGGCGGGCGCCGGAGCTACTTCACCGCTGGCTTCGATGACAAGCTGTTCAATGCCACGGTGATCAACGGCGTGGTACTGCCTGGTAGCCTTCCCCGTCGCAGCCGTCCTCTGTCCGTCGGTTTCAATACCCGAACCGAAAGCGACACTTCCGTCTGGGGCTACGACCTGGGCATCTCGGCCAACACTGGCAGTGGCTCAAACAACGACTTGGTTTCCTACAGGACAGAGGTCAATCCGGCGCGCATCGATACGGTCCACTGGAAAGTGCTGCGTGGTGGGGCTAGTTACTCGGCGCCGCTGGCCACCAACTGGCTCTGGTCGGCGCGCGCCAACTTCCAGTACAGCCCCGACGTGCTGATCTCCGGCGAGCAGTTCGGCCTGGGCGGCCTGGGTTCCGTGCGCGGCACCAGTATCGATCGCCCGATCACCGGCGACTTCGGCTTGCAGGGAACGCTCGAGGTGGTGACGCCCGAACTCGTACCCGGCCTGAAGATGCTCGGCTTCTTCGATGCAGGCTGGCTCGGCAACAACTCGCCCGATCCGGTTGCAGGCAAGTTCTCCAGCGATGGCATCTCGAGCATTGGGCTCGGGCTTCGTTACTCGACGGGTCCGTTCGGCCTGAGCGCCGATTACGGGCGGCTCATCACGGGCAGCAAGGTGCCCCTGACGCTTACCAGCGCGGCGCCCAAGCGCGGTGACGATCGCCTCTACGTCAATCTCTCCGTCAAGTTCTGACACCCCTCGCGAGAAGCTCGCGCATAGAATCCGGCCATGGCCGGACTTAGCGTAGACACCCCCACTCCCGTTTCGATGACGGTACACGGGCGTTCACGCGTGCTGGAGATTTCATTTTCCGACGGCGCTGCGTTCAGTATTCCCTTCGAGCTCATGCGCATCTATTCGCCTTCGGCCGAAGTGCAGGGCCACGGGCCGGGCCAGGAAGTGCTGCAGACCGGCAAGCGTGAAGTCGACCTCGTCGACCTCCAGCCGGTGGGCAACTACGCCGTGCAGCCCACCTTCTCGGACGGCCACGACACCGGTATCTTCTCGTGGGACTACCTCTACTTCCTGGGTTCGCAGGACGGCCAGCTGTGGGCTGATTACGAACGCCGGCTGGGCGAAGCGGGCGTCGCGCGCGATGCGCCGATGCCCGAAAAAGGCGGCCACGCCTGCGGAAGTCACTAAAGCGATGAGCAAGACCGACTTCGGTTTCGAGAGCGTCGACGAGCAGGAGAAGGCGCGCCGGGTGCGCAGTGTGTTCGATTCGGTCGCGCCTCGCTACGACATGATGAACGACCTGATGTCGGCGGGCCTGCATCGCGCGTGGAAGGCCTATACGGTGTTCGTCGCCAATGCGCAGCCTGGCCAGCGTGTCCTCGATATTGCCGGTGGCACCGGTGACCTCGCGCTGGCGTTGGCGCGAAAGGTCGGGGCCGGGGGGCAGGTCATTCACACCGACATCAACGAGGCGATGTTGCGCAATGGCCGCGACCGCCTGCTCGATGCCGGCCTGGCGCTGCCCACGCTGGTCTGCGACGCCGAGAAGTTGCCCTTTGCCGCCGCCAGCTTCGACCTCGTCACCGTCGCCTTTGGACTGCGGAACATGACGCACAAGGACGCGGCGCTGGCTGAAATGGCGCGCGTGCTCAAGCCGCACGGCAAGCTGCTGGTGCTCGAATTCTCCAGGGTGGCCCAACCGCTGGCGAAGGCCTACGACTGGTATTCGTTCAACGTGTTGCCCAGGCTCGGTCAGCTCGTGGCCGGCGATTCCGCGAGTTACAAGTACCTCGCCGAGTCCATCCGCATGCATCCCGGGCAGGAAGAACTCAAAGCCATGATGCGCAAAAGCGGATTCGGCCATGTGGACTATCACAACATGACTGGCGGCGTGGCCGCACTTCATGTTGGAATCAAGTGTTGAAAAGGGCGCCCCGCGCCCAACCTGCCGCTGACGTATGGGCGCGCTGCGCCCGATTGAGGATGACATGAACAAGATCTGGACTGCAATGTTGGTCGTGCTGCTGGCACTAGGAAGCATCGACGCCGATGCGGCGCGACGCCTGGGCGGCGGTGGCTCCGTCGGGAAACAGTCGAGCAACGTCACGCAGCGCGAGGCGCAAAAGCCCGCGCCGGGCGCGCCGGCCCAGACCAACCAGGCCGCGCCCAGTCAGCAGCCGGGTGCGAATCCCGCCGCGGCTCCGGCGCGCCGTCCGTGGGGCGCGATGCTGGGAGGCCTCGCTGCCGGGCTCGGCCTCGCTTGGCTGGCCCACTCGTTGGGCCTGGGCGAAGCCTTCGGCAACATCCTCATGTTTGCCTTGCTGGCGATGATCGTGATGGCAGCCATCGGCTGGTTCATTCGTTCGCGCAAGCTCCGGGTTTCTGGGGGCTATGCCTTCCAGGGCGCCGGTGCGGCTGCCGATGCCGCAGTGCCACCGCCCCAGTACAGCCCGGACAAGGTGGGCAACGACGCTTCGGCGCGCCCGTGGGAGCGCAGCAGCATGGCCTTCGAGGCGAACAAGTATCAGCAAGGCGGCTCGGGCGTGCAGATCGGCTCGGCTCTCGCCGGTTCGCAAAGCTGGGGCATTCCTGCCGGCTTCGACCAGGAAAGCTTTGTCACCGCAGCCAAGCGCAATTTCGTGACCTTGCAAGACGCATGGGACCGTTCCGATATCAGTGTCCTGCGATCGATGATGACCGACGCCATGCTGGGCGAGATCAAGTCGCAACTCGCCGAACGTGAGAACCACCTCGGCGGCCAGACGAACAAGACCGAAGTCGTCATGCTCGAGGCACAGCTGCTGGGCATCGAGGAGCTGGATGGCGATTACATGGCCAGCGTCGAGTTCTCGGGGATGATCCGGGAGGAACCGTCCGCCGGTCCCAGTCCCTTCCGCGAAGTGTGGAACATGACCAAGCCCAAGGACGGCGCGAGCGGCTGGCTGGTGGCGGGAGTGCAAGCTTTGCAGTAGCCGCGCTGCTTTCAGCGAGAATCAGGGGACGATGCCAGACCAATCGTCCCCTTTTTCATTCCTCAAGCCGCCCGCGTGGCTGGTCGAGGAGATCCAGCGCCGTGTTGTGCTGCTGGCCAATCATGTGCTGATGCAGGAGCCCGAGGCCCAGGCGCGGCTGGCCCGTCAGGCCGGGCGCGTGCTGGAGGCGCGATGGCGTGTTTTCAACATGCGTCTGGTCGCGACACCGGCCGGCCTGCTGGACCTGGCGCCAGAAGGAGCGAGCGCTGACCTCACCGCGGAAATCACGCAGGAATCGCCTTTCCAGCTCGCCCAGTCTGCTCTGCGTGGTGACAAGCCCACGGTGCAGATCGCCGGCGACGTGCAGTTCGCTGCCGAGATCAACTGGCTGGTCGACAACGTGAAATGGGACCTCGAGGAAGACCTCTCGCGCGTCATCGGCGATGCCCCGGCGCATGCTCTGGGCGACGCGACCCGCCGTATCGTCGCGGGCCTGCGCCAATTCACCGCCTGGCCCGGCGAGACCGCAGCCGCCGCGCCCCAGCCCACGCCAGCCCCCACATCGGCGGGTCCAGGACGCGCCACTTCGACGGGCTCAGGACACGCATGACGCGCTACTTGCGCGGGGTCTATATTGTCTGGGTGGCCCTGCGTTACGGGCTCGACGAGCTTTTCCTCAACAGTTTCCAGCGTCGCGGGCTGACCTCATTCGCGCGTGTGCTGGCGGTGGGGCGGGACCTTCGCGCGCCGCGCGGCCAGCGGTTGCGCCAGGCGCTGGAGCACCTGGGCCCGATCTTCGTGAAGTTCGGGCAGGTGATCTCGACCCGGCGGGACCTGTTGCCGGCGGACATCGCCGATGAACTCGCGATGCTGCAGGACCGGGTGCCGCCGTTCGATTCGGCTGTGGCCATCGCGAGCGTCGAACGGGCCTTTCGGCGGCCGGTGGACACCATCTTTGCCAGCTTCGAGCGCGAGCCCGTGGCCAGTGCCTCGATTGCCCAGGTGCATTTCGCAACCCTCCAGGACAGGACAGGACAGCTGCGCGACGTTGCGGTCAAGGTGCTGCGACCGGGCATGCTGCCGGTCATTGAGAAAGACCTGAGCCTGATGCGCATGATGGCAGGTTGGGTCGAGCGGATGTCCGAGGACGGCAGGCGCCTGAAGCCGCGCGAGGTAGTGGCCGAGTTCGACAAGTACCTGCACGACGAGCTGGACCTGGTGCGCGAGGCGGCTAGCGCGGCTCAGCTGCGCCGCAATATGGCAGGCCTGAACCTGGTGCTGATACCCGAGATGCTCTGGGACTACTGCCACCCCGACGTGATCGTGATGGAGCGCATGAACGGCGTTCCGATCAGCCAGATGGAGCGGCTGCGGCAAGCCGGTGTGGACATCCGGCAACTGGCCCGCGACGGCGTCACGATCTTTTTCACCCAGGTGTTTCGTGACGGGTTTTTTCATGCCGATATGCATCCGGGCAACATCCAGGTGAGCCTGGAGCCCGCCACTTTCGGGCGCTACATCTCGCTGGACTTCGGCATCGTCGGGACGCTGACCGAGCACGACAAGGAGTACCTGGCGCAGAACTTCACGGCTTTTTTCCGCAGGGACTACAAGCGCGTGGCCGAGCTGCATATCGAATCGGGTTGGGTGCCCCCGGCCACCCGGGTCGACGAGCTCGAAGCGGCTGTGCGCAGCGTCTGCGAGCCCTACTTTGACCGTCCGCTCAAGGAAATCTCGCTCGGCATGGTCCTGATGCGCCTGTTCCAGACCTCACGCCGGTTTCATGTCGAGATCCAGCCCCAGCTGGTGCTATTGCAAAAGACGCTGCTAAACATCGAGGGCCTGGGCCGCCAGCTCGACCCCGACCTGGACCTTTGGGCAACGGCCAAGCCATTCCTGGAGAAGTGGATGCTCGAGCAGGTCGGCCCGCAAAAGCTCCTTGATGAACTGCGCGACCAGGCGCCGCGCTATGCCAAGCTGCTGCCGGAACTGCCCCGCCTGCTACACCAATACCTGCAGCAAAAGCCGGCCAGCGACCGGCGCGAGTTGCTGGAACTGATCGCCGAGCAGAAGCGGACCAACCGCCTGCTGCAAACCCTGATCTACGGGGGTGTCGGATTTGCGTTCGGATTGGTGGTGATGCAGGTCGTGCTGCGGATCGGGCTCTGGTAGGCCCTGCACCAGCCCCCACGCTCACTGCGTTCGCTGCCCCCCGAGGGGGCGTAGCCGGTTTGAGGCGGCTCGGCACCGTCTAGAATGCGCCGGTCGTCCGAGGAGGATTACCGAAATGAACACCCTGATTGTCTTTGTGGCGGCCTATCTGGCCGTCACCATTGCCATTGGCCTGGTCGCGGCTCGCCGGGTCCATAACGCCAAGGACTACCTGGTCGCCGGGCGCAGCCTGCCCCTGTACATGAACACGGCCACCGTGTTCGCTACCTGGTTCGGCGCGGAAACCGTGCTGTCCGTCTCGGC
>JBKJOM010000067.1:0-4428 GCA_046595775.1 Ramlibacter sp.
GTCTGGCAGGCATGGCAGGCCGTCAGGCGGCCCGGATGTTGAGGCCGTTGTACACGCTCGCCGTGACCGCCGCGCAGCCTTTCCTGCGGCGCAAGCTGAAGCGGCGCGGTGTGGCCGAGCCGGGCTACCTCGAACATGTCGACGAGCGCTTTGGCCTTTACCAAGGCACGGTCGAACCAGGAGCGCTGTGGATTCACGCCGTGTCGCTGGGCGAGACGCGCGCGGCCGCGATCCTGGTCGAGCGGCTGCGGCGCGCGCGGCCCGGCATCCGCATCCTGCTCACGCACGGCACTGCGACGGGCCGCGCCGAAGGCGGGAAGCTGCTGCGAAGTGGCGACCTGCAGGCCTGGTTGCCGTGGGACACGCCCAGGGCCGTGCGCGGCTTTCTCAATCACTTCCAGCCGAGCGCCGGCGTGATGATGGAGACCGAACTCTGGCCCAACCTCGTCGCAACCTGCAAGGCGCGCGGCGTCCCGCTGGTGCTCGCCAACGCGCGGCTGTCACAGAAGTCGCTGTTGCAAACGCGCCGGCTTGCATGGCTCTCGCGCCCTGCCTACGCTGCCCTGTCGGCGGTCTGGGCACAAACCGAACCCGATGCGAGGCGCCTTGCGCAATCGGGTGCGACGGTCAAAGGTGTTTTCGGCAACTTGAAATTCGATGCCGAGCCCGACGCCACGCAGATGGGCAAAGGGCGCCAATGGCGCGCTGCGATGGCGCGGCCCCTCGTGATGTTCGCCAGTTCGCGCGAAGGCGAAGAGTCCGAGTTCTTCCGCATCGTGCACTCCATCGGCGAGCAGGGCGAGCAGGGCGTGCAGTGGCTTGTGGTTCCGCGCCATCCGCAGCGCTTCGACGAGGTCGCGGCACTGGCGCAGGCGCAGGGCCTTTCCGTGTCGCGACGCAGCACCTGGGATGACGAGCCGCAACCAGCGCAAGTGTGGATCGGTGATTCGCTCGGCGAGATGGCGCTGTACTACACCATGGCCGACGCCGCGCTGCTGGGCGGCAGCTTCGAGAAACTGGGCGGCCAGAATCTGATCGAGGCGGCGGCTTGCGGTTGTCCGGTGGTAATGGGGCCGCACACCTTCAATTTCACAGAGGCGGCGGAACTGTCGCAGGAGGCAGGCGCCGCGCTGCGTGTGCAATCGCTCGAAGAAGGCGTGCGACAAGCCGTCGCGCTGGTGCGCGACCCGGCTCGCCAGGCCCGCGCGGCCGAAGCCGCGACGCGATTCTCCGCGGCGCATCAAGGTGCGGCGCAGAAGACGGCCGATGCGGTCCTGGCCTTGTTGGCGTAGAAGAAGACGCGCTTACTTCGCCGGCGTGGAGATCAACGCGTTCAGCCGTGCCAGGTCTTCCGGCACCAGCGTGCCATTGGCCTGGCGCAGCTTGAGGTGGCCCAGCAGCACGTTGTAGCGGGCCTGCGCCAGGTCGCGCTTGGTCTGGAACAACTGGCTCTGCGAGTTCAGCACGTCGATGTTGATGCGCACCCCCACCTGGTAACCCAGGCGGTTGGCGTCCAGCGCGCTCTGGCTTGAGGCTTCCGCGGCTTCCAGCGCGCGCACCTGGCCCTGGCCGGACACAACGCCGAAGAACGCGGTTCGCGTGGTCTGCGCTACAGCACGGCGGGCGGCTTCCAGGTCGGCCTGGGCCTTTTCTTCCAGCGACAGGGTCTCGCGAATGCGGTTCTGCGTGGAAAAGCCGGCGAACAGGGGCACGTTGAAAGTCAGTCCGACGCTGCCGTTCTCCGAACGGGTTGAGGCCGGAATGCTCACGTTGCCGTTGGGGTTGCGCGTGACGTTGTAGCTTGCCACCAGGTCGAGCGTGGGCTTGTGGCCGGCGCGCGCCTTCTCGGTTTCGAGCCGGGCGATCTCCACTGCGGTCTTGGCCTGCTGGATGCTCGGGCTGTTTTCCTCGGCCTGCTGCACCCACGCCTCGACGTTCGCCGGTTGCGGCGGCGGCACGTTCGCCACCACCAGCACGTTGGGCTTCACGTCGGGCTTGCCCACCAGCGCGTCAAGCGAGAGCTTCTTGATGCGCAGGTCGTTCTCGGCAGCGATCTCCTGGGCGATCCCCAGGTCGTAGCGGGCTTGAGCTTCACGCGTGTCGGTGATGGTCGAAGTACCCACCTCGAAGTTGCGCTTGGCCGACGAGAGCTGTTCGCCCACGGCTGTTTTTTGCGCCTGCACGAAGGCCAGGGTGTCCTGCGCCGCCAGCACATCGAAGTAAGCCTGGCTCACGCGGATGATGAGGTCCTGGCCAGCGATGTTGAGTTGTGCCTGCGCGAGCTCCACCTGGCGCTCGCCCTGGCGATAGCCCGCCAGCGCCGCGGGGCGGTACAGCGGCTGCGAGGCGCTCACTGTTCCGGTCTGGCTGGTGTAGGCCTTCTCGAAGGCAGGAACGGTGTTCTCCACCTTGATGCGGGTCACGCCGCCAGAGAGGTTGGCCGTGGGCAGGATGGCTGACTTGGCCTGTTCGGCCTTGAACAGGTTGGCGTCGTATTGCGCCTTGGCCGATTGCCAGGCCGCGTCGTAGGCTCTTGCCGATTCGTACAGCTGCTGCAGGCTTTGCGCCTGCGCCGGTGACGAGAACGCTGCACCGAGAACGATGGGCAGCGTCAGCAGGCGGAAAGGGGTCCGCGTGAAATTCATGGTCCGTCCTTGATTCAATGGCTTGATGTTCCGTTCCACCTGTCTAGTAGCGTGGAACGCTCGGGTCGAGTTCCCTCGCCCAGGCCTCGATACCGCCCGCGATATTCGCGACGCGGTCGAAACCGTTGGCTTGAAGGAACATGGCCACGCGTTGTGAGCGCGTGCCGTGGTGGCAGAGGACTGCCACCGATCGCCCCGGGTCCAGTTGGCCGAGTCGGCCCGGGATCTCATTCATAGGGATGTGCACCAGATCGAAGCCCTGTGGCGCCACATGCGCCGCCGCCACTTCGACCGCTTCACGCACGTCCAGCACGACGGGCTCGCCTTCTTCTGCCGCATTGGACTGCAGCCAGGCTTTGAGTTCGGTCGGACGGACTTGGTCGATCATCAGAAAGTAAACCGCGAAGGCTCGGGAAAATTCTTCAGGCGCGGCGCATGGGTGTCCCAGGGCTGTGCCGTGGTCCAGGTGGTTTCGCCAGTGCGGGTGATGAAGGTGGCGCGCATGACAGGCTCGCCGCCGGTGAAAGCTGCGAGGCGGCCGCCGACCTTCAGTTGCGCCAGCAGTGCGGGGGGCACTTCGGCCACCGAGCCCGAGAGCAGGATCACGACGAAGGGCGCCTCGGCGGGCAGGCCCCTGGCGCCGTCGGCCTCGCGCACTTCCACGTTCAGGATGCCCGCGCGCTGCAGGTTGTCGCGGGCCACGCGGACCAGTTCGGGATGCAGTTCGAGCGAGACGACGCGCTGGGCCTGTTGCGCCATCAGCGCCGCCATGTAGCCAGAGCCGGCGCCCACTTCCAGCACCTTCTGGCTGCCGGTGAGCTTCAGGTCCTGCAGCAGGCGCGCTTCAACGCGAGGCTCCAACATGCACCAGCCGTTGGCCAGGGCCTCATCGGCGCCGCCACCGACCAGCGGGATCTGCATGTCGACGAACGCCAGCGCCTTGTGCGCAGTGGGCACGAAATCCTCCCGGCGCATCCGCGACAGCAGGCCCAGCACATCCAGGTCGAGCACGTCCCAGGGGCGGATCTGCTGCTCGATCATGTTGAAGCGGGCGCGTTCGAGGTCGTGGGGGGCGTTCATGGCGGTCTTTCGTCGAGGGTTCAGGACAAACCATCAATTTTAGAGGCCGGGACGGCCTGGGCCCCGGAACCGCCCGCCGCCTTGCGACGCTTTCCAAACGCCCATTGAGCCAGGTCATCGAGATAGCAGTACACAACCGGCACCACCACCAACGTCAGGAGCGAGGAAGTGATCACGCCGCCGATCACCGCCTGGCCCATGGGCGAGCGCTGTTCCGAGCCTTCACTCAGGGCGAAGGCCAGGGGCACCATGCCGAAGATCATCGCCAGCGTCGTCATCAGGATCGGGCGCAGCCGCACCTTGGCGGCGTGCAGCAGCGCGTCGTGGCGGTTCATGCCCTGCTCGCGCATGCGAATCGCGAAGTCGACCAGCAGGATGGCGTTCTTGGTCACCAGCCCCATCAGCATCACGATGCCGATGATCGAGAACATTGACAAGGTCGAGCCGAACATCAGCAGCGCCAGCACCACGCCGATCAGCGTCAGCGGCAGCGAACTCATCAGCGCGAGCGGCTGCAGGAAGCTGCGGAACTGGCTCGCCAGGATCATGTAGATGAAGACGATCGCGAGGCCGAGCGCACCCAGCGCATAGGCGAAGGACTCGTTCATGTTCTTGGTCGAGCCGCCGAAGCTGTAGCGGTAGCCGGGCGGCCAGGCCATGCCGTCGAGCGCGGTCTTGATCTCGGCCGAGACATCGCCCGAGC
>JBKJOM010000157.1:0-23330 GCA_046595775.1 Ramlibacter sp.
GGACCGCCTCCTCAACGACGCGATCGAGTGCGATGTGGACTGCCTCTCGGACGGCCAGCGCACCTTCATCGGCGGCGTGATGGAGCACATCGAGCAGGCCGGCGTGCACTCGGGCGACTCGGCGTGCTCGCTGCCGCCGTATTCGCTGTCGAAGGAAACCGTCGACGAGATCAAGAACCAGACAGCGGCCATGGCTCGCGCCCTGAACGTCGTCGGTTTGATGAATGTGCAGTTTGCGATCCAGCACAAGGACGGCAAGGACGTGATCTACGTGCTGGAAGTCAATCCACGTGCATCGCGCACCGTGCCCTTCGTCAGCAAGGCCACCGGCATCCAGCTGGCCAAGGTCGCGGCGCGCTGTATGGTGGGCCAGACGCTGGACCAGCAGGGGATCGGGCACGAGGTGATGCCGCCCTACTTCAGCGTCAAGGAGGCCGTGTTCCCGTTCGTGAAGTTCCCGGGCGTGGACACCATTCTGGGTCCGGAGATGAAGTCGACCGGCGAAGTAATGGGCGTGGGCAAGACTTTTGGCGAGGCCTTCGTCAAGAGCCAGATCGGCGCTGGCACCAAGCTGCCGCGGCCGACCGGCTCGGTGAAGAAGGTATTCCTTACCGTGAAGAACAGCGACAAGCCGCGCGCCATCGAGATCGCCCGCGAGCTCGCTGCACAGGGCTTCGACCTCATCGGCACCAAAGGCACAGCAGCCGCCATCAACGGCGCCGGCATCAAGTGCGAGTCGGTGAACAAGGTGGCGGAGGGCCGCCCGCACGTCGTCGACATGCTCAAGAACAACGAGATCTGCATGGTGATCAACACCGTGGAGGAGCGACGTAACGCGATATCCGACTCGCGCGCGATTCGCACTTCGGCTCTGTTGGCTCGTGTGACGACGTTCACGACCATCGCGGGCGCCGAAGCGGCGGTGGAGGGCATGAAGTACATGGACAACCTGGAGGTTTACTCGCTCCAGGAGCTCCACGCTCAACTAACCTAAAATACCCGCAATTCGCAGATGAACCGCCGGTCGGCAACGGTCGGCGGTTTTGCTTTATTCCCGAGAAAACAGCACATGGCCACGATTCCCATTACCAAGCGCGGCGCCGAGAAGCTCAAGGCCGAACTTCACCGCCTGAAGACGGTCGACCGTCCGGGCGTGATCAACGCCATTTCTGAAGCTCGTGCACAGGGCGACCTGTCGGAAAACGCGGAGTACGAAGCCGCGAAAGACCGCCAGGGCTTCATCGAGGGCCGCATCCAGGACATTGAAGGCAAACTCTCTGCCGCGCAGATCATCGACCCGACGGCGGTGGACGCGGGCGGCAAGATCGTGTTCGGCGCCACCGTTGAGCTCGAGGAAGAGGAAAGCGGCGACAAGGTGCGCTACCAGATCGTCGGCGAGGATGAGGCCGACCTGAAGCAGGGCCTGATCAACATCTCCAGCCCGATCGCGCGCGCGCTGATCGGCAAGGAGGAGGGCGACACTGCCGAAGTGCAGGCGCCGGCCGGCCTGAAGCGCTACGAGATCGTCTCGGTTCACTACGCCTGAGCGCGGGTGCGATGGGCTGGAAAGCGCGCGTCCCCGTCCTGGCCGCTGCGCTCTGGTGGGGCAGCCTCACGGCCATCGGCTTTATCGCAGTGCCCCTGCTGTTCGCGAACCTGCCGACACCTGCGCTGGCCGGCGCGCTTGCGGCAAAGCTGTTCACCGCGCAGTCCTGGGTGGCTCTCGCTTGCGGCGGCTTGTTGATGATGTCGGCACGTGCCGCCGCGGAACCCGAAGGAATGGGTTGGGCCCGCGGGGCCCTGATGTTCGTTTTCGCCGGTCTGTTGATGGCGCTGCTGGTGGAGTTCGCGGTGGCGCCGCGGATCGTGGCCCGGCAGAACCTGGCTCTCTGGCACGGGATCGGCACTGCGATGTACGCGGTGCAGTGGGGTTGCGCGCTGGTGGTCTTGCTAAAGACCGCGCAGTTCAGGTCTGCCGGCCCTTCTTGACCGATTTCAGCTTGGGCTTCTTGGCGCGCCTGACCTGCCCGCCGGGCGTGAGGCGCTGGTTGCCCAGCACGCGCATCGTCTTGACCTCTGGCCGCTGGCCACCGCGCTTGCTGTACTTCAGGACCTTGAAGTCGCGCGGGCCGGGCTTGCGGTCCTCGTCTTCGGCCTTGGCCTTGGGCGGCTGCGGGCGCCACAGCACCAGCAGCTTGCCGATGTGCTGGATCGGCGAGGCGCCCAGGTCGTCGGCCAGGGACCGGTAGAGGGTCTCGCGCGCCTCACGGTCGTCGCCGTGGACGCGGATCTTGATGAGGCCATGCGCATTGAGCGCAGCGTCAATTTCCTTGTGCACCGAGGGCGTGAGGCCGTCGTTGCCGATCATGACCACGGGGTCGAGGTGGTGGGCTTCGGCCCGGTGGGCCTTGCGTTCCTGAATGGAGAGTTCGATGCGGGGCATGCCCCTATTATCGGTGGTGAAACAAACATGAACGACAAGAAGAAATCCAAGGCCAAAGCGGGCAAGAAGGTCAATCGCGCGTGGTTGAACGACCACATGAACGATCCGTACGTGAAGCTCGCCCAGAAGGAGGGCTACCGCGCCCGTGCCGCGTACAAGCTCAAGGAGATTGACGAATCCCTGGGCCTGATCAAACCCGGCCAGTTGGTGGTGGACCTTGGCTCGACGCCGGGCGCCTGGAGCCAGTACGTGCGGCGCAAGTTTTCACCGGGTGGCGCCGCCGTGGGCGAACTCAACGGGACCATCATTGCCCTGGACATTCTGCCGATGGACCCGGTCGAAGGCGTGCTGTTCCTCCAGGGTGATTTCCGCGAGGACGAGATGCTGGCCCGCCTGCACGAAGCCATGGCAGGGCGAAAGGCCGACATAGTGCTCTCTGACATGGCGCCGAACCTGTCGGGCATCGACTCGGCCGACACCGCGCGCATCGCCCACCTGGTTGAGCTGGCACTGGAATTCACGCGCGGGCACATGAGGCCAGAAGGCGCGCTGGTGGTCAAACTATTTCACGGAAGCGGCTATAGCCAGCTTGTCAAGCTGTTCAAGGAGAACTTCCGGACGGTCAAGCCTATCAAACCGAAGGCCTCGCGGGACAAGTCTTCCGAGACTTTCCTGGTGGGCATGGGGCTGAAGCCCGTGGCATGAATATCCGTACATGGGCTTTCAGCCGCTTACTTTGCACCTTGCGCCACGTAGCGAAAATACATCATTCCATCACTTGAAACCCCTAGAATGGGTGGCAAGTAAGACGCAACAGATCCGGAGACACGAGTTTGAACAATCAGTGGTTTTCGAAAATCGCGGTGTGGCTGGTGATAGCCCTCGTGCTCTTCACCGTTTTCAAGCAGTTCGATACCCGGGGCGCCGCCGGCGCGTCGGTCGTGGGCTACTCGGATTTCCTCGATGAAGTCCGTGGCAAGCGCATCAAGAACGCAATCATCCAGGAAGGCCAGGGCGGCAGCACCGAGATCGTGGCCATCACCAACGATGACCGCAAGGTGCGCACCACTGCCACCTACCTCGACAAGGGCCTGATCGGCGACCTCATCAACAGCGGCGTCAAGTTCGACGTCAAGCCGCGCGAAGAAGGTTCCTTGCTCGTCACGCTCCTGATGTCGTGGGGCCCGATGCTCCTCTTGATCGGCGTATGGATCTATTTCATGCGGCAGATGCAGGGCGGGGGCAAGGGCGGTGCCTTTTCGTTCGGCAAGAGCAAGGCCCGCATGCTCGACGAAAACAGCAACCAGGTCACCTTTGCAGACGTTGCCGGTTGTGACGAAGCGAAAGAGGAAGTGAAGGAGGTCGTCGACTTCCTGAAGGACCCGCAGAAGTTCCAGAAACTCGGCGGCCGCATTCCCCGCGGCCTGCTGCTGGTCGGTCCCCCGGGCACCGGCAAGACCCTGCTGGCCAAAGGCATCGCCGGCGAGGCCAAGGTGCCTTTCTTCTCGATCTCCGGCTCCGACTTCGTCGAGATGTTCGTCGGCGTGGGCGCGGCCCGTGTGCGCGACATGTTCGAGAACGCGAAGAAGAACGCCCCGTGCATCATCTTCATCGATGAAATCGACGCTGTCGGCCGCCAGCGTGGCGCAGGCCTGGGCGGCGGCAACGACGAGCGCGAGCAGACCCTCAACCAGATGCTGGTCGAGATGGATGGCTTCGAGACCAACCTGGGCGTGATCGTTGTCGCGGCCACCAACCGCCCCGACATCCTGGACGCCGCTCTATTGCGACCGGGCCGCTTCGACCGCCAGGTCTATGTCACGCTGCCCGACATCCGCGGCCGCGAACAGATCCTCAATGTGCATATGCGCAAGATCCCGATCGGCCAGGACGTGCTGCCGGGCATCATCGCGCGCGGCACCCCCGGCATGTCGGGCGCCGACCTCGCCAACCTCTGCAATGAAGCCGCGCTGATGGCCGCACGCCGCAGTGCGCGCGTCGTGGAGATGCAGGACTTCGAGAAGGCCAAGGACAAGATCCTGATGGGCCCGGAGCGCAAGAGCATGGTCATGCCCGAGAGCGAGCGCATCAACACGGCCTACCATGAGTCGGGGCACGCCATCATCGGCAAGCTGCTGCCCAAGTGCGACCCGGTGCACAAGGTCACGATCATTCCTCGTGGCCGCGCCCTGGGCGTGACCATGAGCCTTCCCGCGCAGGACCGCTACAGCTACGACCGCGAGTTCATGCTCAACCAGATCGCCATGCTGTTCGGCGGGCGCATCGCGGAAGAGGTGTTCATGAACCAGATGACCACCGGCGCCAGCAATGATTTCGAGCGCGCTACGCACCTCGCCCGCGACATGGTGATGCGCTACGGCATGAGCGATGCGCTGGGCCCGATGGTCTATGCCGAGAACGAGGGCGAAGTTTTCCTCGGCCGCTCGATCACCAAGACCACCAACATCTCCGAGCAGACCATGCAGAAGGTCGACCTGGAAGTGCGCCGCATCATCGACGAGCAGTACCACCTTGCCCGCAAGCTGATCGAGGACAACCGCGACAAGATGCACGCAATGGCCAAGGCACTGCTCGAATGGGAAACCATCGACGCCGAGCAACTCGACGACATCATGGCCGGCAAGGAGCCGCGTCCGCCCAAGGACTTCACGCCGCGCACGCCGCCTTCTTCGGGGGGTGGTGGAACCGCAGTCGGTGCCGATCCTGCGCCCACCGCCGCCTGATCCGATCGAGTGGGTTACTGTTCCGTAAAAAGGGGCCTTCGGGCCCCTTTTGCCTTCCTGCTGAAGCAAAATCGGCTCATGCATTGGCAAACGGCACGGCACCTCATCGACCTCTCGAGGCCGCGGGTGATGGGCATCGTCAACGTCACGCCCGATTCGTTCTCCGACGGCGGGCGCTACGCCAGCACGCGCGCAGCCCTTGCGCACTGCGAGCAATTGCTGGTCGAGGGGGCGCACATGTTGGACATCGGGGGCGAGTCCAGCCGTCCCGGCACACCGCCCGTGTCGCTGGAGGAGGAGCGGGCACGGGTCATGCCCGTGCTGCGCGATGCTGTCACCCTGGGCATCCCGGTCTCTGTCGATACCTACAAGCCCGAGATCATGCGTGAGGCGCTCGACATCGGCGCCGACATCATCAACGACATCTGGGGCCTGCGGCAGCCCGGCGCGCAGAAAGCAGTCACGGCCCATCCGCAGTGCGGCATCTGCATCATGCACATGCACGGCGAGCCTCGCACCATGCAGCGGTTCCCGATGGAGGGCGACGCAGTGCCGCAGGTGGCCACGTTCCTGAAGCGCGCTTCCGCACTGCTGTGCGAGGCAGGCGTCGATGGGTCGCGCATAGCTTGGGACCCGGGTATCGGCTTTGGCAAGACCGTCGAACAGAATTTCGCGCTGCTGGCGCGCCAGGACGAGCTGCTGTCGGCGGGCTACCCGCTGCTGGTGGGTTGGTCACGCAAGTCGTCGCTCGGCACCATCACCGGGCTGCCAGTGAACGAGCGCCTCGCACCGAGCATCGCCGCGGTGGTGCTGGCGGTGGAGCGGGGCGCGCACATCGTGCGCGTGCACGACGTGAAGGAAACGCTGGCTGCATTGAAGGTCCGGGCCGCGGTTCACGAGTTGGGCAATGCATCCAGGGAGTCCCTTTAAATGACAAGAAAGTATTTCGGCACCGACGGCATCCGCGGCACCGTGGGCCAGGCGCCCATCACGCCCGACTTCGTGCTGCGGCTTGCGCATGCAGTGGGCCGCGTTCTCAAGCGGCACGAGAGCCGTCCCACGGTGCTGATCGGCAAGGACACGCGCATCTCCGGCTACATGCTCGAAAGCGCCCTCGAGTCGGGCTTCAACTCCGCGGGTGTCGATGTGGTGCTGCTCGGTCCGTTGCCGACGCCTGGCGTCGCTTACCTCACTCGCTCGCAGCGAGCGAGCCTGGGCGTGGTCATCAGCGCCAGCCACAACGCTTATCCGGACAACGGCATCAAGTTCTTCAGCGCGCAAGGCAGAAAACTGCCCGACGAGTGGGAGGCCGCGGTCGAGGCCGCGCTGGAAGAGCCACCCGCGTGGGCCGACTCAGCGACGCTGGGCAAGGCGAAGCGACTGGACGATGCAGCGGGCCGCTACATCGAGTTCTGCAAGAGCACGTTCGCCAGTGACCTCACCTTGCGGGGCCTCTCGATCGTGGTCGATGCGGCCAACGGCGCCGCGTACCACATCGCACCGAAGGTGTTCCATGAACTGGGTGCGGAAGTGTTTTGCATCGGGTGCTCGCCGGACGGCCTGAACATCAACGACAAGGTGGGCGCGACGCATCCCGAGGCGCTGGTAGAGGCGGTGCAGACGCACCGCGCGGACTTCGGCATCGCCCTGGATGGCGATGCAGACCGGCTGCAACTGGTCGATGCCTCGGGCCGCCTCTTCAACGGCGACGAACTGCTCTACGTCATGTCCATGGATCGCGTCCAGCGAGGCCAGCGCGTTCCCGGCGTGGTGGGCACGCTCATGACCAACATGGCTGTCGAGGTCGCGCTGAAGGCACGCGGTCTGGACTTCGTGCGTGCCAAGGTCGGCGACCGCTACGTGCTGGAAGAACTCGAGCGGCGCGGCTGGCTGCTGGGAGGCGAAGGCTCAGGCCACTTGCTGGCACTGGACAAGCACACCACCGGCGATGGCCTCATCAGCTCCCTGCAGGTGCTCCAGGCCATCGCGCGCAGCGGCAAAAGCCTCGCGGAGTTGCTCGAAGGCGTGACCCTGTTCCCGCAAACGCTGATCAATGTCAAGATCGAGGGCGGCCGGGACTGGAAGAGCAACGAAACGTTGGCAGCAGAGACGCGACGCGCCGAAGCGGAGCTGGGCAACAACGGCCGAATCCTGATTCGTGCGAGCGGCACCGAGCCGCTGCTGCGCGTGATGGTCGAGGCCCGCGAAGAGTCACAGGCGCGCACCACGGCACAAAGGCTGGCGCTGGCGGTCAATGCCGGCTAAGGTGAGCGTGGCGCTCGCCGTCTCCGTCCACTCCAGTTCGTCCCACAGCTTCAGCAAATTTGCTGAAGACAGCATCACCCTGGTCGAAGGGCTCGGCGTGGAAGGCGACGCGCATTCGGGGATCACGGTCAAGCATCGCTCGCGCGTTGCACGCGATCCTGGCCAACCCAACTTGCGCCAGGTTCACCTCTTGCACGCAGAGCTCTTTGACGCACTCGTGGAGCGCGGCTTCGCAGTCTTTCCGGGCGACCTGGGCGAGAACATCACGACGCGAGGGCTGGACCTGCTGGGGCTGCCCACGGGCACTGTTTTGCGCCTGGGAAGCGACGCACTGGTCGAAATTACAGGACTGCGCAACCCCTGCTCACAAATCGAGCGTTTCCAGTCGGGACTGACAGCTGCTGTGCTGGACCGGGACGCCCAGGGCGCGCTGGTGCGAAAAGCAGGCGTGATGGGGGTGGTTCGTGCGGGAGGCAGGGTAAAGCCCGGAGATGCAATCCAGGTGGTCCTGCCGCCGCTGCCCCACATCGCCTTGAGCCCAGTCTGAATTTGCGTCGCGAGAACACGACAGCGATACCCACAAAGCTGTGCGGAATTCGCCGGGCGGGCTACATTGAACTCATGTGCTCGGTCCAGCGCCTTCTTGCCTTTGCCACCCGCCTGGCAGGGGTGCTCGCGTTCGCGGTTCCGGTCGCCGTGCAGGCGCAGGTGTTCGAGGCGGACTACCAGTTGATGCGTCCGCTGGGCGCGCAGGATCGTGGTGTCGACTTCAGCCAACTGCGCATCGCGCCGATCATCGAAGCGGGGGCCGATTTTACGGGGGCGGGTCTCTCGCTCCAGGCCGGGTCTTGGTTCGGCCAGGTTGGCATGGGACGCGGGAGCGTCGTGCAACAGCCGGGCTTTGCTCGCAATGCGTCCGAAGTCGTCAACTTCGGTGCGGGCTACCGCTTCACCAATGGCCAGACGCTGTCACTGCAACTGAGCCAGGGGCGCGGGCCGTTCCAGCGCCTCGGGCTGGCCGTCAACTACGGCTGGCCGCAATACTTCGTGCGCTTCTCGTACGACCAGGGAGCGAACCCGATGCCGCAGGACAACCTGCGCTTTTCCGCCGGCGTCCGCTTTTAGCGGGGCGAGCAGTCGCGCCGTGCAGCCAGCGGCTGCGATTTCATCAAACAGCTTCGCGGCGCGTTCGTCATGCGCACGCACCAGTGCACGCGCATCGGCCGCAGCTGCCCGGGACGCGGTCTTTTAGGACCGGAAGGAGCCTGGGGATGGACTTGATCATCTGGCGGCATGCCGAAGCCGAGGAAGAAACGCCAGGCATCGGCGACCTCCAGCGCGCTCTCACGCCCCGGGGCGAGAAGCAGGCCGCGCGCATCGCGGCGTGGCTGGACCAGCGGTTGCCCGAAAGTGCCAGGATCCTTTGCAGCCCGGCACTGCGCTGCGAACAGACGGTCCTGCCGCTGGGGCGCAAGTACAAGTTGCGCGACGAGCTCGCGCCGGGGGCAACGGTCGCCGGTGTGCTGGCCGCGGCGCAGTGGCCTTGGGCGCGCCAGACGATGTTGATCGTCGGGCACCAGCCGGTGCTTGGTGAAACGATTGCGCAACTGCTGCAGTTCAAGCATGAGAGTTGTCCCCTGCGCAAGGGTGGCATCTGGTGGTTGCGCTCGCGGGAGCGCGAAGGCCACAACCAGGTCACATTGATTGCAGTTCACTCACCCGAGCTCGCGTGAGAACCGGATCGCCTTCGCACCGATCTACCGTGCACCGGGTCGTGCATCGGCGGCTCAGGTCAGCTGCAACGACCAGTCGGTCTTCTGCCAGGCCAGCACTTCCTCGCGGAGCAGGTAGGCCGACTGCGGATAGGCCTTTGCCCACGTGGCTGGCACCTTCAGCGAAACTGCCCGGACATCCGCCGACAGTTGCAGCCCCGCCAGTTCCGGATCGCGGCGCGCGTGGCACAGGATCACCGCGACGCGAAGGCACAGCAACTGGTGAACGAACAAGGCGTCGCCGAAATCAGCGTCGAGCTTTCGCAGCTTGCCGCGGTGCCCCAGCACCAGCAAGCCCAACTGATGCAGCTCGGGAAGGGCGAAGCCGGGCGCATCGGCGTTGTCCAGGATGTAGGCGCCATGTTTGTGGTAATCGCTGTGCGAGATCACGCTGCCGATTTCATGCAGCCGTGCCGCCCACTCCAGCTTGCGCTCAGGGCGTGACAGTCCCGCCGCCGGTTCCCCGCGGCGCAGCTGCCGCAACAGGTGGCGCGCCACGCGGCCCACGCGTTCAGCCTGGACGGCATCCGCCTCGAACTTCACCGACAGACGTGACACCGTCGTCGAACGGACATCGGTCTCGCCCTGTTCGCGATCGAGCAAATCATAAAGCACGCCGTGCCGCAGCGCCCCCTGGGCGGAGTGCATGCGGTCGATCTGCAGCAGGTCGAACACCGCCAGCAGCACGCTCAAGCCGCCTCCGATCACCGGCCGGCGGTCGTCCTTCAGGCCTTCCAGGCGAACCTTGTCGGCACTGCGCGCGGTAATCAGTTGTTCGCGCAACCACTGGAGGCCTTCGCGCGTGACCGCGCCCGCTTCGTGACCAGCGGCAACCAGCACGTCGGCGACCGCGCCGATGGTGCCGGACGATCCGTACGCCACTTCCCAGGCATCGCGTGAAAACGAACCTAGCGCGCCATCCAGGACGGCTTCCGCCGCGACGCGCGCGTCATTGAACGCCTGCTCAGTAAACTGTCCTGCAGGGAAATAGCGCATCGACCAGGCCACGCTGCCGACCCGATAGCTCTCCATCACGCGCGCATCGAACTGGCGCCCGAGGATCAACTCGGTCGAGCGTCCGCCGATGTCGACCACCAGCCGCTTCTCGTCCGACTGTGGCAGGAGGTGCGCGACGCCCTGGTAGATCAGCCGGGCCTCTTCGCGGCCGGAGATCACGTCGATGGGAAAGCCCAGCACCTGGTGGGCGCGCGCGAGGAAGACATCGCGGTTGCGCGCTTCACGCAATGTCTGCGTCGCCACGGCGCGCACTTGCGACTTGCGAAAGCCCGCCAGCCGCTCGGCGAACCGCGCAAGGCAATCCCAGCCGCGTTGCATTGCCTCGGGCGTGAGGTTGCGCGCCTCGTCCAGCCCATTGCCCTGGCGCACGGTTTCCTTCAGGTATTCCGCGCGCTGGATCTGGCCATGATCCAGCCGGCCGATCTCGAGGCGGAAGCTGTTGGAACCAAGGTCGACAGCGGCAAGCAGGGCACCGTTTTGCATGAAATCAGCATAGCACCGGCCTTGCGCCGTGACAGGGACGGCGTTCTGTCACGGCGCTGTCACAAAAGCTTCCTAGAGTCGGCTGCAACTCCTAGTCAAACCAAGAGGTGATCACCATGCCCAAGTTCTCAAGCATCGCGCTCGTAGGCGCCGCAACCCTTTCCCTGGCCGGCTGGGCCGGCGCGCAGGATGTCACCGGCGCAGGCGCCAGCTTCCCCGCTCCCCTGTATTCCAAGTGGGCGTCCGACTACAACAAAGCTACCGGCGTCAAGATCAACTACCAGTCGGTCGGCTCCGGCGCGGGCATCCGCCAGATCGATGCGAAGACCGTGGACTTCGGCGCTTCCGACGCACCCCTGAAAGACGAAGAGCTGGCAAAGAAGAACCAGATGCAGTTCCCCACCGTCATTGGTGGCGTGGTCCCGGTGGTCAACATCAAGGGCATCACTCCCGGCCAGCTGAAGCTCAATGGGCAATTGCTCGGCGACATTTACCTGGGCAAGGTCGCCAAGTGGAACGACGCCGCGATCAGGGCGCTGAACCCCGCGCTCGCGCTGCCGGATGCTGCCATCGCCGTGGTGCGCCGCGCCGACGGCGCAGGCACCAGTTTCATCTTCACCAACTACCTGTCGAAGGTGAACACCGAGTGGAAAACCAAGGTGGGCGAGGGCACGGCAGTGAACTGGCCGACCGGGGCCGGCGGCAAGGGCAACGAGGGGGTCGCCGCTTTCGTGGGTCGGTTGCCCAACTCGATTGGCTACGTCGAATACGCCTACGTGAAGCAGAACAAGATGGTCTACGCGATGCTGCAGAACGCCGCCGGCAACTTCGTTGGCCCGGACGACAGCGCATTCAAGGCCGCGGCCGCCGGTGCCGAATGGTCGAAGAGCTTCTACCAGATCCTCACCAACCAGCCGGGCAAGGACGCGTGGCCGATCACCGGTGCTACCTTCATCCTGATGCACAAGGTGCAGGACAAGCCGGCGCAAGCGGCAGCCTCGCTGAAGTTCTTCGAGTGGGCGTACAAGCACGGCGACAAGACCGCCGATGATCTGGACTACGTGCCGATGCCTGCCGTCGTGAAGGCCCAGATCGAGAAGGCCTGGGGCGAGATCAAGGACGCATCGGGCAAGCCGGTGTACGCAGCGTCGAAGTAAGCGTGATGTCCGAAGGCGCCCTCAGTCCCGATCTATCGCGCGAGCGGGCGAGGCAGCAGGGACTAGCCGCCCCGTCGCCGCAGCGGCCGGGCCGGTCGGTGCTCAGGGCACTGCCGGACCAGCTCTTCGCATGGGCTGCACGCTGCGCTGCCTTGCTCACTCTGGCACTGCTCGCGGGCATCCTCTTCTCGCTCTTCGTCGGCGCCTGGCCGGCGATCCACAAGTACGGCCTGGGCTTCCTGGCCAGCAGCGTGTGGGACCCGGTGGGCAACGAATACGGCGGGCTGGTGATGATCTACGGCACGCTCGCGACGTCAATCATCGCCCTCGTCATCGCGGTGCCGGTGAGCTTCGGGATCGCGGTGTTCCTCACCGAGCTTTCGCCGTCCTGGCTCAAGCGCCCGCTGGGGACGGCCATCGAACTGCTGGCAGCGGTGCCTTCCATCGTGTACGGCATGTGGGGGCTGCTGGTATTCGGCCCGATTCTGGCCACTTACGTGCAGACGCCGCTGCAGACACTGTTTGCCGGGGTGCCGTATCTCGGCGCAATGGTGTCGGGTCCGCCCGTGGGTATCGGCATCCTGTCCGCGGGAATCATCCTGGCGATCATGATCATCCCATTCATCGCGGCGGTGATGCGTGATGTGTTCGATGTGACCCCGCCGATGCTCAAGGAATCCGCGTATGCGCTGGGATCCACCACCTGGGAAGTCGTGTCGCGCGTCGTGCTGCCCTACACCAAGGCGGGCGTCATCGGCGGCATCATGCTCGGTCTGGGACGCGCGCTGGGCGAGACGATGGCTGTCACCTTCGTCATCGGCAACTTCAACCAGCTCGACTCGCTGTCGCTGTTCCAGGCCGCGAACAGCATCACGTCGGCACTGGCCAATGAGTTCGCGGAAGCCGCGGACGGGCTGCACCAGGCCGCGCTGATCTACCTCGGGCTGGTGCTGTTCTTCATCACCTTCGTGGTGCTGTCGTGCTCCAAGCTCTTGCTGGCACGCCTGCGCCGCGCGGAAGGCACACGCTCATGAGCACCGGCGCCAAGCTTCTGGCAAGAGCTGACCTTGCGCTGATGCGCGAGCGCAAGTTCGCCAAGCGCAAGCGCGTCAACCAGGTCGCCCTCGCGTTGTCGCTGGCGGCCATGGCGTTCGGCGTGTTCTGGCTGGTGTGGATCCTTTGGGAGACCGTTCGCCAGGGGATCGGGGGACTCACCTTCGCCACACTCTCTCAGATGACGCCACCGCCCAACGAAGCGGGCGGCATCGCCAACGCGATCTGGGGCTCGGCCATGATGGTGGGGCTGGCCACGCTGGTGGGCGCACCGGTCGGCATCATGGCCGGAATCTACCTCGCCGAATACGACCGCAAGGGCGTGCTGGGGCCGGTGACGCGCTTCGTCAACGACATCCTGTTGTCGGCGCCATCGATCGTCATCGGCCTGTTCGTCTATGCCGTGGTCGTTGCGCGCTACAAACACTTTTCCGGCTGGGCCGGGGTAATCGCGCTGGCACTGATCGTGATCCCGGTGGTCATCCGCACCACCGAGAACATGTTGCAGCTGGTGCCGCCCGGCCTGCGCGAAGCCGCGTATGCGCTCGGCGCGCCGAAGTGGAAGGTGATCACAAGCATCACCTTGCGCGCGGCCCGCGCCGGCGTCGTGACAGGCGTGCTGCTGGCCGTGGCCCGCATTGCCGGGGAAACGGCGCCGCTGCTCTTCACCGCGCTGAACAACCAGTTCTTCACGTCGAACCTGAATGAACCGATGGCCAGCCTGCCGGTGACCATCTTCAAGTTCGCCATGAGCCCGTACGAAAACTGGCAGCAACTGGCCTGGGCTGGCGTATTCCTGATCACCGTCGCCGTGCTGGGCCTGAACATCCTCGCTCGCGTGCTCACGCGAAACAAGCTTTGAACACCATCACCATGCAAGCCACCTCATTGCCGAAGATCTCGGTGCGCAACCTCGATTTCTACTACGGCAAGTTTCACGCGCTCAAGGGCATCAACCTTGAAATTCCGGAGAAGAAAGTTACCGCCTTCATTGGTCCCTCGGGCTGCGGCAAATCGACGCTGTTGCGCACCTTCAACCGTATGTACTCGCTCTACCCCGAGCAGCGTGCGCAAGGTGAGGTGATGCTCGACGGCGAGAACCTGCTCACCTCGAAACTGGACGTGGCGCTGATCCGCGCCAAGGTCGGCATGGTGTTCCAGAAGCCTACGCCTTTCCCGATGTCGATCTACGACAACATCGCGTTCGGCGTGCGCCTGTTCGAGAATCTCGGCGCCTCCGACATGGACGACCGCGTGGAGTGGGCCCTGCGCAAGGCTGCGTTGTGGGGCGAGGTCAAGGACAAGCTGCAGCAGTCGGGCTCTGGCCTGTCGGGCGGGCAGCAGCAGCGGCTGTGCATCGCAAGAGGCATCGCGATCAAACCCGAGGTGCTGTTGCTTGACGAACCGTGCTCGGCGCTCGGCCCGATCTCCACCGGCAAGATCGAGGAACTGATCGCCGAACTGAAGCACGACTACACGGTGGTGATCGTCACGCACAACATGCAGCAGGCCGCGCGCTGCAGCGACTACACCGCCTACATGTACCTGGGCGACCTGGTGGAAGTGGGCGAGACCGAGCAGATTTTCTTCAAGCCCAAGCGCCGCGAGACCGAGGACTACATCACAGGAAGGTTCGGGTAAGCCCATGCCAGACAAGCATCTCTCCACCCAATTCGACAGCGAGCTCAACGGCGTTTCATCGCGCGTGATGGAACTCGGCGGCCTGGTCGAATCGCAGATCCGGCAGGCGATGTACGCGCTGTCACACTACAGCAGCGAGGCTGCCGCGCAAGTGATCGAGGCCGAGGCGCGCGTGAACGCGATGGAAGTCGAGATCGACCGCGAGCTGTCTTCCATCATCGCGCGGCGCCAGCCGACGGCACGCGACTTGCGCCTGCTGATGGCTATTTCCAAGACCACGGCAAACCTCGAGCGAGTGGGCGACGAGGCCGAGAAGATAGCCCGCATGGTCCGCTCCATCATCGAGAAGAGCGGCGCAGTGCGGACGCTGCCATCGTCGGAGCTGCGCGTCGAGGCCGAGTTGGCTTCGGGGCAGTTGCGCAAGGCGCTCGACGCTTTCGCGCGACTGGACGTGGCCGCCGCGGTGGATATCCTGAAGGAAGACGACCTGATCGACCAGGAGTTCGACGGCTTCGTGCGAAAGCTGGTCACCTACATGATGGAAGACCCGCGCACCATCTCCGCCAGCCTCGATCTGCTGTTCCTGGCCAAGGCTTTCGAGCGTATCGGCGACCACGCCAAGAACATCGCGGAATTCATCATCTACGTCGTCAAGGGCGCCGACGTGCGTCATACTTCGCTGGAGCAGATCGAGTCCGCCGTCAGTTGAAGCGCCCATGAAGAACCAGCCCCGCATCCTCATCGTCGAGGACGAACCACCGATCGCCGAACTCATCGCAGTTAACCTGCGCCACAACGGCTTCCAGCCCGTGTGGGCCGAGGATGGCGTAGCCGCCCAGCGCGAACTCGACGCCGTGCTGCCCGACGCCATCCTGCTCGACTGGATGCTGCCCGGCCAGAACGGCATCACGCTCGCACGCAAGTGGCGCGGCGAAGCCCGCACCAAGGGCGTCCCTATCCTCATGCTCACCGCCCGTGGCGACGAGCCCGACAAGGTGGCGGGCCTCGATGCCGGCGCCGACGACTACATCACCAAGCCGTTTTCCACGCAGGAGATGCTGGCGCGCATCCGTGCGGTGCTTCGACGTCGTGCGCCGGAGCAGGTGAACGACGCCGTGGCCATCGGGGACCTTGCGCTGGATGCGGCCACCCACCGTGCAACCTGGAGGGGCGACCCCATCAAACTCGGTCCGACCGAATTCAAGCTGCTTCACTTCCTGATGAAGCACGCCGAGCGCGTGCACAGCCGCGGCCAGTTGCTCGACAAGGTGTGGGGCGACCACGTCTTCATCGAGGAGCGAACGGTTGACGTGCACATCAAGCGCCTGCGCGAGTCGCTGGGTGAAGCTGGTTCGATGATCGAGACGGTGCGCGGGGCGGGATACAGGCTCACTGCCACATGATCGATCCCTGGGTCCCGTTTGCCGCCGGCGTCGTCGCGCTGGCTGCTGCGTGGATCTGGCAGAGGAAGGCGAAGCGGATGGAGCGCGAGAAGTCGCGTCTGGCCCGTACCTTGCGCGAGCGTGATGACGAGCTGCGCCTCTCCGCCTCGCGCCTCGACGAATTCCTGGTTGCCCTGGAGAACTCGCCCAACGGCGTGGTGCTGCTCGATGAGAACGGCCGCATCGAATGGTGCAACCAGACGGCTGCCAGCCACTTCGGCTTCGACGCGAAGCGCGACCAGTTGCAGTACATCGGCAACCTGGTGCGAGACCCGGCCTTCGCTGCCTACATGGCGTCATGGAACTACACGCGGGACGTCGTTCTCACGGTGGCCAGTGCAAACTCGGCGCCGCTGAAGCTGTCGGTCCAGGCGCATCCCTATGCGGGCAGCCGGCGCCTCGTGCTCAGTCGCGACGTGACAGCGGTGGAGCAGGCCGAGGCGATGCGGCGCGACTTCGTGGCCAACGTCTCGCACGAGATCCGGACGCCGCTCACGGTGCTCGCGGGCTTCGTTGAAACGCTGCAGACATTGCCGATCGATGCGGACGAGCGATCACGCTACCTCGGGATGATGGCGCAGCAGGCGCAGCGCATGCAGACACTGGTCAACGACCTGCTGACGCTGTCGCGGCTGGAAGGCAGCCCGCCGCCCGGTGTGGGCGAGAGCATTTCCACGCATGCGCTGTTGTTGCAGTGCGAGCAGGAAGCGCGTTCACTGTCGGGCGTTCTTGCAGCCGCCAAGCCGCAGGAACTGGTGTTCGATCCGGCGCCGGCCGGGGAAATTGCCGGCTCGCTGAGCGAACTGCAAAGCGCGCTGTCCAACCTGATCTCGAACGCGATCCGTTACACGCCGCCCGGGGGCCGCATCCAGGCCCAGTGGCAGTCGCTGCCCGATGGCCGTGCGCAATTCAGCGTAAAGGACAGCGGGCCTGGGATCGCACCTGAACACATCCCCCGGCTGACCGAGCGCTTCTACCGGGTGGATCGCAGCCGGTCGCGCGAGACCGGCGGCACCGGGCTGGGCCTCGCGATCGTCAAGCACGTGGTGAATCGCCACGGCGCCGAGTTGAAGATCGACAGCACCGTGGGCGTGGGCTCCACGTTCAGCATCGTGTTTCCCGCGTCGCGCGTTCGGCAGCCCGTCACCGCGTCGAGCGTACCGCCCGCCAGAGAATCGCTCCCAGGATAGGCGCGGAAGCCGCCAGGGCGATGGCCGAGGCAATCCAGAAAGCCTGGGGCGAGTTCTGCGCCGGCCAAGGGCCGATGCCTTTGTAGGCCAGCAGGTAGCCACCACCCAGGCCCAGGCCCCAAAGCATCACGCAGTAAGTGACCAGCGGCGCCACGGTCACCCGGTAGCAGCGAAGGATGAAGACGCACAGGCCCTGCATGGCATCGCCGATGTGGAACAGGGCCAGCCAGGCGATAAGGCCTGCCGCCACCGAAACCACCGCGGCGTTGGAAGAGTAGATCGAGGCGAGTTGCCAGCGCGAGGACGCCACCAAGACCGCCAGCACCAGTGCGATGCCCATGCCCAGCTTGAAGCCGGTGCGGATCACCTGCCGTGCGAGCTTCATGTCGCCCGCGCCCATCCAGTAGCCGACACGTGCGCTGGTCGCAATGCCCAGCGACAGCGGCACCATGTACATGATTGCGGCGAGGTTGGCCACCACCTGGTGCGCCGCGGAGGCGACCACGCCCTGGCGCGCGATGAACAGCGACATGAGCGTGAACGAGGTGACTTCCACCAGCACCGCAAGGCCCGCCGGGACGCCCAGCCGCGCGAAGGCGCCGATGGTGCGCCAGTGCGGCGGCTCCATGGGCGCCCAGATCGCGTAAGGCAGGTACAGGTCCTGCGTGCGAACCAGCCATGCCGCCACGCCCACCATCAGGTAGTTGACGACGACAGTGGCCCAGGCGCATCCGACCGCACCTTGCGCGGGCAAGCCGAGGCCGCCAAAGACGAACCAGATCGTGAGGGGCACCTTCACGACGAGCGACAGCGCCTGCAGGAGGGTGACGAGACGAGGCTTGCCCAGGCTCTGGTTCAGCGTGCTGAACATGCGAAACAGCATCGCGGCCGGCAGCGCAAAAGTCAGCACGCCCAGGTAGTGCACGACCTCGTCCTGCAGCGCGTCGGGTACTTCGGTCCAGCGCAGCACGGGGCCTGGGGCGTTGAGCACGACCGCGCCCAGTGCCATCCCGCAGACCGCGAGGTACAGCGCCTGCCGCACCGATCGGCCCAGGTCGTGGTTGCGCTTGCCGCCATGCAGTTCGGCCCACACCGGCAGCAGGGCTTGCAGCACGCTGATGATGGCGACGAACACGCTGACGTAGATGGCGGCGCCCACCGACATGGTGGCGAGGGCCTGCTCGGAGAAGCGGCCCGCGACGATGGTGTCGGTCACGCCGAACGCCATCACGGCCAACTGGCCCACCAGTATCGTGACGGCGTGGCGGACTATTGTTCGAAGCTCGCTCACCGGGCCGGGGCCATGCGGTAGAGGACGACGTTCTCGTCCGAGTCCGAGGGCCGGCGGATATTGGCAACCAGCTGCCAGCGCCGCATGTCGATGCTCACGGGTGCTGCGGGCACAAACGGCGCGGCAATGAGTAGCCAGGGGCAGGCGCCTTCGCGCGTGGCGTCTTTCAGCTGCATGTTGCCGTGGTACATGAAGGCGGAGAGCTGCGCGCGGTTCAGGCCCAGTTCCTCCACGCATCCGGGCTTGTCGATGTGGCGTTGCACCGACACCACGAGGGGGCGGTAGCTGCGCGCATAGTCCAGCGCAGGCAGCCACAGGGTCATGAGCAGCAGCCAGGACAGCGCCGCGCCCGCTGCGGGAAGCACCAGGCTCTTCCAGATCACCTGGCGGTTGCGGCCGGTGCGCCAGCGAACGAGCCAGGCCCAGGCCAACGTGGCGGCCAGGGCCACCACGAAGGCAATGATCGAGAAGCTGGGCGCGAAGCCAGGCGCTAGCCGCGCCACGTTGGCGGCGGGCTTGGGAGGAATGCCGGTCTGCATCGACAGCCACACCACCCAGATAACGATGGCGCAGCCGCTGAAGAACAGCAGCGTGAACCAGTCGATCAGCGCCGCCACGCTGCGCCGCAGGGTCGGCAGCGCGAAGGCTGCCAGGGCAGCGAGTGCCGGCAGCGCCAGCAATAGCGAGCGGTCGGAGGTGGGCGTGAGGGCCGCGGTGGCCAAAGCGACCAGCACGAACCACAAGGGCAACGCGACGTGACGGCTCGTGAGCTGGCGGCGCCAGCGCCACAGGGTCCACAGCGCCAGCGGCCAGGCCGGCCAGGTGAACCAGAGGATCAGCTTGAAGAAGGCGTGCCAGTCGCGCACTTGCGGCGACGGGTTGAGCCGCCAGTGCCACAAGCCCAGCGCCCACGCCGTGGCAGCGCCGGCGGCGCCTGCAAACCCGAGCACCAGGGCCTGCTGCACGGGGGACAGGATCGTTGCTTCATCGTTTCCATTGTCACGGTCTAGCCATACCAGCACCGTCTCGCCCAGTGCGAACAGGGTCGCCATTGCAGGCGCACCGCTCAACACCAGGCCGCCCAAGCCCAGGACCAACGCGCCGGCTGCCAACAAGGGCCGGTAGCGCAGCGCGCTCATCCCGAAGAACGTGAGCGCTGTGAAGGTCACCTGGGCCAGCGAAGGCGTGGTCTCGTGCGTGAATTGCGCGAGGCCGAGGCACGCGACCAGCGCGAGCAGCCCTCCATCGGCCATGGCGCGCGCGTAGTCGGTGGGGCTGGCTTCGCCACCGAAAGCGAAAGGCACGGGCTGCGCCTGGGGGCTGCGGGCCAGGTAGTAGACGCCGTGCCAGGTTGCGGTGAGGGCCAGCGCGAGCAGCAGTGCAAAGGGCACGCGAGCAGCGAAGTCGGGAGACACCCAGGCGGGTGCGATGCGAATCGCCCATGCACCCAGCCAGTACGGCAGCAGGGCGTCGAACTCAGGGGGCTGGCCCATCAACGTAGGCGATAACCACGGGACGCCACCTCGCGCCAGCTCGAACATGTGGCCGAAACCGGTGATGTCGGCACTTTTCCAGGGGTCGCGGCCGACGAAGCCCGGCAGCACATATGCCAGGCACAACAGCAGCAGGGCCAGGCGCGGCAGGCGGCGCACTGCATCCTGGGCAACGATGGCGGGGGTCGGTTGGATCACGCAGCGGCGATTATGGGGCGCCAAAGGCAAAGGGCAGCACGGTCACCCGTGCTGCCCTTGAGCAGAAAGCGAAATGGATTACTGTGCGGGTTCTTCCGAAGCCTTGGCCGGGGTCTTGCCGAACTTCTTGAAGAACTTGTCGACACGGCCACCCATGTCGTTCACCGACTTTTGCGTGCCGGTGTAGAAGGGATGCGACTCGCTCGACGTATCGAGCTTGAAGAGGGGCAACTCGCGGCCGTCTTCGGTCTTGCCCATTTCCTTGGTCGAAACGCAGGAACGCGTCACGAACTTGAAGCCGTTGGACAGATCGACGAACAGGACGTCGCGGTAGTTGGGGTGAATGCCTTCTTTCATGGGGAGTCCTAGCTCGTTGCGGCAGCCGCCCTCGGGACATCCGGGGTACTTTCCGCGAAAAACGTCGATTATAGCCCGGACGTGGGGTCAGGGTTTTGGGTCGCCGGGGCGCTCCATCCGGTATTCGAGCGCCCCCGAGAACTGGGTCAGCAAGGTGGTCAGCAGCAGGTAGATGCAGGCCGTGGTAGCCAGCGTGGCAACCGGCTGGAAAGTCGAGGCCTGGATGCGGTTGCCGATGTTGGTGAGTTCGACCACGCCGATGGCGAATGCCAGCGACGAATCCTTCAGAAGCGCGACGGCGTTGCCGGCCAGCGCCGGCAGGGCCACGCGCAAGGCCTGCGGCAGCACCACCGAGGCCAGCACCTGCAAGGGCTTCAGGCCCAGCGCCCGTGCGGCATCGCGCTGGCCGGAGGCTACCGAGAGCAAGGCGCCGCGGATCACCTCGGCGTTGTAGGCGCCGACGTTAAGGGACAGTGCGACGACTGCCGCCGCAAATTCAGGCAAATCCCAGCCGGGCACCAGCAGCGGCAGTGCGAAGTAGACGAACAGGATCTGCACCAGCAGCGGCGTGCCGCGAATCAGCCAGACATAGCCGGACGCGACACTTCGCAGCACGAAGTGGCGTGAGGTGCGCGAAAGGGCCGTGGCGAGGCCCAGCATCAGGCCGATCGAGCCCGAGATCAGTGTGAGCCAGAGCGTGGTGCGCGCGCCCAGCGCGAACTGCTCCGCGTTACTGCCGATCGGCTCAGGCAGGAAAGACAGCGCGGCGCCCAGAGCCCACAAGCAGCCGACGAGCAATAGGGCCGAAAACACCAGCGTCGCCCCTGCGCGCCGCGACGGCGCCCACGAGGCCGGCCACAGGCGCAGCAGCATCACTTGCAGCGCACGTCCTGGCCGAAATATTTCATCGACAGCTGCGCATAGCTGCCGTCGGCGAAGCTGGACTCGAGCGCCTTGTTCCAGGCCTGAGCCAAGGTGATGTTGCCCTTGGCCGTGGCCGCGGCGATTCGCTCGGTGAACAGCAGGTCACCGAGCTGCAACTTGAGCGCCGGGTTCTTGCGCGCGGTTTCCAGCGCGGTGAAGCGGTCGGTCACCCATGCATCGACACGGCCCGACATCAGTGCGACACGTGCATCGGCATCTGAAGGGTAGTTCTTCACAGTCTTTGCGAAGCCGCCCTTGTTCACCTGCTCGTAGTAGGTCGTGCCGGTCTGCACCGATACCGTCTTGCCCGACAAGTCTTTCGCTGTCTTGAGCTGCGGGGACCGCGAGACCACCATGCCGCCGGAGCAATAGTGCGGCGCCATGAAAGTCACGGCGCGGGCACGCTCGTCGGTGATGCCGTGCGAGGCGATGGCGAGGTCCCAGCGGTCCTGGGCCAGGCCGGTGAGGAGGGCGTCAAACCCGACGGTCTTCCATTCGAGCGCGACGCCCATCTTCTTGGCGATCAGCTCGGTGAGCTCGACTTCGAAGCCGGTGAGCTTCGCACCCTCGAAGAAGTTGAACGGCGCGAACGCACCTTCAGTCGCGGCGACCAGTTTGCCGCTCCTGGTGATGGCCTCCAGCGGTCGCGCGAGCACCGTCGTGCAAGCGGCAAGGCAAATGGAGAGCACGAAGGCGCGACGGACTTGCATGGCGCGAAGCGCTTTTTTTGAGTGAACGGTTTATCCGCCCCGGCGCATCATGTCGAAAAATTCCACGTTGGTCTTGGTGGCTTTCATCGACTTCAGCACCATTTCCATCGCCTCGATCTCGTCCATGTTGTACATGAACTGGCGCAGGATGCGGGTCTTCTGCAGGATCTCGGGGGCCAGCAGCAGCTCTTCGCGTCGCGTGCCGCTTCTGTTCAGCTGGATCGAGGGGAACACGCGCTTTTCGTAAAGGCGGCGGTCCAGATGGATTTCGCTGTTGCCAGTGCCCTTGAACTCTTCAAAGATCACCTCGTCCATGCGCGAGCCGGTGTCGATCAGCGCGGTGGCGATGATGGTCAGCGAGCCGCCTTCCTCCACGTTGCGGGCGGCGCCCAGGAAGCGCTTGGGACGCTGCAGGGCGTTGGAATCGACACCGCCGGTGAGCACTTTGCCGGAGGACGGCACGACGTTGTTGTAGGCGCGGGCCAGGCGGGTGATCGAATCCAGCAGGATCACCACGTCCTTCTTGAGTTCGACCAGGCGCTTGGCGCGCTCGATCACCATCTCGGCGACGTGCACGTGGCGTGCGGCCGGTTCGTCGAAAGTGGAGGCAATGACCTCGCCCTTCACCGAACGCTGCATTTCGGTGACTTCTTCCGGGCGCTCATCGACCAGCAGCACCATCATGTGGCTGTCGGGGTAGTTGGCCGCGATGGCGTGGGCCATGTGCTGCATCATCACCGTCTTGCCGCTCTTGGGCGGGGCGACCAGCAGGGCGCGCTGGCCCTTGCCGATGGGCGCGATGATGTCGATGATGCGGCCGGTGACGTTTTCTTCGCCCTTGAAGCCGTCGCGCTCTAGCTTCATCTGCTCCTTGGGGAACAAGGGCGTCAGATTCTCGAACATCACCTTGTGCTTGTTGTTCTCGGGCAGCCCGTCATTGACCTTGTCGAGCTTGGTGAGGGCAAAGTAGCGCTCCCCGTCCTTGGGCGTGCGCACTTCGCCTTCGATCATGTCGCCGGTGTGCAGGTTGAAGCGGCGCACCTGGCTGGGCGAGATGTAGATGTCGTCGGTGCTGGCGGTGAAGCTGGTGTCCGGGCTGCGGAGGAACCCGAAGCCGTCGGGGAGGATTTCCAGCACGCCGTCGGCGAAG
>JBKJOM010000302.1:0-4867 GCA_046595775.1 Ramlibacter sp.
CCGGTGATGAACAAGGGCGCGGTGCAACGCGCCATCGAGTTCGGCCTGGCGGTCAACGCGCACATTGCCGAATCCAGCGTGTTTGCACGCAAGAATTATTTCTATCCCGACCTGCCCAAGGGCTACCAGATCAGCCAGTTTGAAATTCCGGTGGTGCAGGGCGGCAGCGTTGAATTTTTTCTCGGCGAGGAGAAGAAATCCGTGCGGCTGGTGCGCGCGCACCTCGAAGAGGACGCGGGCAAATCGCTGCACGAAGACTCAACACTCGGAGCCGCAAGCGGAGCTCGCGGGGGCCAATCGGGCATCGACCTGAACCGCGCTGGGACGCCGCTGCTGGAGATCGTCACCGAGCCGGACATGCGATCGTCCGACGAAGCGGTGGCGTACGCCAAAGAGCTGCACAAGATCGTGACCTGGATCGGCATCTGCGACGGCAACATGCAGGAAGGTTCCTTCCGCTGCGACGCCAACGTTTCGGTGCGCAAGCCCGGTGCGCAGCTCGGCACGCGCCGCGAGATCAAGAACCTGAACAGCTTCAAGTTCATGCAGCAGGCGATCGACTACGAGATCCGCTGGCAGATCGACGAGATCGAGGACGGCCGCGCGATCCAGCAGGCCACCGTGCTGTTCGACCCCGACACCGGCGAGACCCGCGCGATGCGCTCGAAGGAAGACGCTGCCGACTACCGCTACTTTCCCGATCCGGACCTGCCGCCGCTGGTGATCGCCGCCGAGTGGGTGGATCGCGTGCGTTCGCAAATGGCCGAGCTGCCACGCGTGATGGCGGCGCGCTTTGTCGCCGACTACGGCCTGCCGGAGTACGACGCAACCACGCTCACCGCCAGCAAGGCCAGCGCGGCTTACTTCGAAGAAGCCGCGAAAGCATCGAAGCAGGCCAAGCTCGCGAGCAACTGGGTGATGGGCGAGCTGTCCCGCCGCGTCAATTCAGGCGAGGGCACGATCGAGGCTGCGCCGGTGTCGCCAACGCAACTGGCCAAGTTGATCGGCCGCATTGCCGACGGCACCATCTCCAACAACGCCGCGAGGCAGGTGTTCGATGCGCTGTGGTCGGGCGAAGGTTTGGATGTGGACGCCGTCATCGAGGCCAAGGGCCTCAAGCAGATGAACGACAGTGGCGCCCTCGAGGCCATCATCGACGAGGTGATCGCCGCCAACGCCGACAACGTCGCGCAGTTCCGGGCCGGCAAGGAGAAAGCCTTCAATGCGCTGGTGGGCCAGGTGATGAAGGCCAGCAAGGGCAAGGCCAACCCGGGGCAGGTCAACGAGCTGCTGAAGAAGAAGCTGTCCTGAGCTGTTACTTTTTTGCCATCGACGCGGCTTTTGACCCGGCAGCGGCTGGCTTGGACGCCGCGGAGACAGGTGGTGCGGCGTGTTGGGCCCACAGCGAACTCAGGCGCCCCAGCTCCTCCTGGTAGCGCGCATCCACGCGCTTCCTCTCGACGTCCTGGTTTTGGACGAAGCGATTTTGTGCCGCGATCTGCCCGTCCAGGTCGTCGATCTGGCGCTTGAGGTGCGGCGGCGCCTTTTTCAGGTCGCCCTTGAAGAACTCCAGCTCCAGCTCGAAGCGGTTGCGCTGGCGAACCAGCTCGGCCGTGCGCCGGTTGGCCGTGGCAATCACGTCATCGATGGTGCCGATGGCGGCCACCCGCTCCTTGTCGTGGGTCGCGCGGTCCGGGTAGCGCACAAGCAGGGCGCGGTCGCGCTTTTTCTCTTCGAGCAGGCGGTTGCGCTCGTCGAGGTCGCGACGCTGCTTTTCTTCCTCGGCCGCGCGCTCGGCAGCGGTCATCGAAGGGCCAATCTTGCGCACCAGCGAGCCGGTGGGCGTGATCTCCCTTTGCTCGCGGTCGATGCAGTCGACGATCGGGCGGTCAGCCGTGATCTTGCGGCCCTTGCCGTCCACGCAGGTAAAGATGCCCTGCGCGCGGGCGGCTGGAAGCAGCAGCGCCAACAACAGCGATGCGGCAATCAAGCGTCCCAAGTTGGCCTGCACGAGTGCGTCCGTCCTTTTTTAATCCACGCCGTAGCGTTCGCGGTAGGCCAGCACCCGGGTGTGGTACTGGCCCAGCTCGCCGCCACTGTGCAGCGACAAATATTGGAGCAAATCCGCCAGGCGTGCAATCGCGCAAACGTGCAGTCCGAGCTCGCGTTGGACATACTGCACACCGCTGTAGTCCACATCGACACCATCGCGCGTCGCCTTTTCCTGGCGGTCCATCGCGATGGCGACGCCGACCGCCGTGGCGCCTGCCGCCACGATCAAGTCGCGCGCTTCGCGCTTGGACGCGCCATCGGTGATCACGTCGTCGATCACCAGCACCCGGCCCTTGACCGGCGCGCCGACGAGCGTGCCGCCTTCGCCGTGGTCCTTGGCTTCCTTGCGGTTGTAGGCGTAGGGCACGTTGCGGCCCATGCGCGCCATCTCGATGGCGACGGCGGCCGCCAACGTGATGCCCTTGTAGGCGGGGCCGAAGAACATGTCGAACTCGATGCCCGACGCGAGGATGCGGTGTGCATAGAATTGCGCCAGCCGCCCCAGCTTGGCGCCGTCGTCGAAAAGGCCTGTGTTGAAGAAGTACGGCGACTTGCGCCCGGCCTTGGTCTTGAAATCGCCAAAGCGCAGCACGCCCGATTCCATCGAGAACTGCAGGAAGTCCTGGGCCAGGGCGTCGGACGGGGGCGTGGCGGGGGTGCTCATGCGAAGGCCTTTCTTCGAGGGGAATTGTATTGGCGAGCGATGAAGTCGAGCGGCTGGCCGCCCGGGCCCTCGAGTTGCGGAGTGCCGGACGGTTCGACGAGGCCCTGGAAGCCATCGACGGCGCCATCGCGCTGGAGCCCGGCAACGCGTCGTGGCACAACCGCCGCGGCACCATCCTGCACCGCGCCTGGCGACCGGCCGAGGCGATCGAGAGCTTCGATCGCGCGCTGGCGCTGGTGCCCGGCTACGCGGCGGCGCACACCAACAAGGGCAACGTGTTGCAGGACCTCGGCGAGCATGCGGCCGCGGTGCGCAGTTACGAACTGGCTGTCCGCGCCGGCCCCCGCGACGCCAACGCCCACTGGAATTTCAGCCTGGTGTTGCTGCGCATCGGTGACTTCGAGCGCGGCTGGCGCGAGTACGAGTGGCGCAAGCAGGTGCTCCCCGGCATCAACCCTCCCAACAAGTACCCGATGCCGGAGTGGCAACTGGAGCTGCCGGTGAAAGGGTTTACGGTGCTCGTGCACTCGGAGCAGGGCCTGGGCGACACGATCCAGTTCTCCCGCTACCTGCCCTGGCTGGCCTCGCTGGGCGCACGGGTCATTGCCGAAGTACCGGGGGCGCTCGGCAAGCTGCTGGATGTGCTGCCAGGCGTCGACTGGGCGCGGCACGGCGATGCCATGCCGAAGCCCGACCTGCGATGCCATCTGCTGTCGCTGCCGCTGGCTGCGCAGATGCGGGGCCACAAGGTCGCCATCGGCAACGGCTACATTGCGCCCGACATGGAGCGCGTGCGTGCGTGGCGCGAGCGGTTGGCGTCCACGCCACGCCCGCACATCGGCGTGGTGTGGAGCGGCAGCACGGTGCACGGCGGCGATGCGCAGCGCAGCATCCCGCTGGCACGCCTGCTGAAGGCACTGTCCCCAGGCCCGCAATACGTCAGCCTGCAAAAGGAAGTGCGGCCCGGCGACACCGCGGCGTTGCAATCGCGCGCCGACCTGCTGGACTTTTCCACCGAGCTGCGTGACTTTGCAGACACCGCCGCGCTGTGCGAAGTGCTCGATCGCGTGGTGACGGTGGACACCAGCGTGGCGCACGTGGCCGGCGCGCTTGGCAAACCCGTCGAGCTGCTGCTGCCGCACATCGCCGACTGGCGCTGGGGCCTGGACCGTACCGATACGCCCTGGTACCCGACCATGCGGCTGTGGCGCCAGCCCGCGCGCGGCGACTGGGACACGCCCTTGGGTATGCTCGCGGCGCAACTCGACAAGGACAACGCGTGTTCAAGCTGACCAGCCTCAACCTCAATGGCATCCGCTCCGCCCACAGCAAGGGCGTGGAAGCGTGGCTGCACAAGCACAAGCCCCATGCGCTGTGCCTGCAGGAGGTCAAGGCGCAGGCGAAGGATGTCGCGGGCCGCTTCGAGGAGATGGCGGGCTTGAAGGGCCACTTCCACTTCGCGCAGAAGAAGGGGTACTCTGGCGTCGCGGTCTACACGAAGCACGCGCCCAGCGATGTGGTGGTGGGCTATGGCTCGAAGGAGTTCGATGCGGAAGGGCGCTACGTGGAGCTGCGCTTCGACACGCCGCAGCGCAAGTTCTCGATCATCAGTTGCTACTTTCCCAGCGGCTCGTCGGGCGAGGAGCGGCAGCGGGCGAAGTTCCGCTTTCTGGGCGAACTCGACCCGTACCTGGTCAAGCTGAAGAAGAAACGCGACTTCATCCTGTGCGGCGACGTGAACATCGCGCACCAGGAGCGCGACCTGAAGAACTTCAAGGGCAACCGAAAGAACAGCGGCTTCCTGCCCGAAGAACGTGCGTGGATGACGAAACTGGTTTCAGAGACGGGCCTGGTGGATGTGTACCGGCAACTCAAGCCCGAGACAACGGAAGAGTGCTACACATGGTGGAGCAACCGCGGCCAAGCCTACGCGAAGAACGTAGGCTGGCGGCTCGACTATCACCTCGCCACGCCGGCGATTGCGCAACATGCGCGCAGGGAACAGATTTACAAGGCGGAGCGGTTTTCGGATCACGCGCCGATCACTGTAGAGTACGCCTACAAACTCTGAGGGCTCCCCATGGCAGCTTCCGCGATCGAAACCGACTACCTCGTTATCGGCGCGGGCGCCAGCGCCATGGCCTTCGTGGA
>JBKJOM010000085.1:0-10885 GCA_046595775.1 Ramlibacter sp.
CGACAACGAAAACTGAAATCGGCCGCCCTGAGCGGAGTGGTGCGAGCAGCAGAGTTTCGTCCCGTTAATTCCGGGTCGCGGGTCGTTAGCTCAGTTGGTTAGAGCAGGGGACTCATAATCCCTTGGTCGCTGGTTCAAATCCAGCACGGCCTACCAACGTCACCTCAAGCCGAACCTCAATGCTGTTCGAGCAATTGGCAAAGCATGTCAAACGCAGGCACCAGCTGCGTGTCGCTGAACTTCAGCAGGCGATCCCCCACATAGATCTCCGTCACGCTCCACCCCGGCACTTCGGTGCTACGGACAGCGTCGAACAACCAACTACCTGTCTCCTCGGCCACCTTGTCTCGCGCTTGCATCACGGTGTCCGCCGGTGCCGCGAAGTACAGGTGCAACATGTTGGTGTGCGGCACCTTCGGGTTGACGCGCAACAGGGAGTGGCGATTGATTTCAAGTGCCAGGGACTGAGTCCGCCCGTACAACGCCGGCATCAATGCAATCCGATCGTCGAAGCGCATCGCAGCAGCCGCCACCATGGGGCTCATGTGATACAGCGTGCCGCCCATGCGCTTGCGCCACAACCGGGTGGCTTGAATGAAAGTCTCGTCGCCGGCCAGCAGCGCGCCCGCGAAAGCGCCGATGCCCTTGTAGAGGGAGACATAGATCGACGCGAATCCTTCCGCGATCTCCGCGTACGACTTGCCATAGAACGCCGCGCTTTCCCAAAGCCGCGCGCCATCCATGTGCAGTGGCATGCCGCGATCGCTGGCCGCGGCTTTCAGCGCTTCGAGTTCGTCCCAGGTTGGCAGTTGCCCTCCCGCCTCGCGGATCGGCAGTTCCACGATGGCGCATGCCAGCTCCTGGTGGACAGCCGCAAGATCATCTGCGGTCATGGGCCGCAGCCGGTCGCCGATCGGCACGCCATGGCAATACAGCAGTGCCGAGAACGCCTGCTCTTCGTGGTTGGCAAGGTGCGAAGTGGGATGGATTCCGAAGCGGTCCAGCCGCGTCGCCTCGGTCCAGACGCGGACCGCCGCCAACTGGGCCATGGTGCCGCTGGGCATGAATGCCGCGGCCGGTTTGCCAAGCAGCGTGGCGATCTTGCGCTCGAAGCCTTCCACCAGCTCGCCCTTGCCGTACATGTCGTGCGAGACATTGTTCAGCCGGCACCAGTCGGCGAGCTGGCTGAATTCGCCTGCCGCATCGGGCATGTCGAAGCCGGGAACGATCACCGTGCATTTCCGGCGCAGCGCCTGGCGCTCTTCGGGTGTGTAGGTCATGGCCGATTCTCGCAGCCGAGGTCCGGCAACTGCAAACCGCTTGTGGCGCTTTCAGGCACCGCAGGCGTATAGTCCCGCTGACGCAACCAGCAGGGGCTCGCGATGCAATTCGACTCTTACTCGCAGTTCTACGCCTACTACCTCACCCAGCACGCCCACCCGGTGAGCCGCACGCTTCACTTCATCGGCTCGACCATCGTGCTCGGGGTGCTGGCCACTTCGATCGTGACAGGCAACTGGTGGCTGTTGCTGCTCGTGCCGGTGATCGGCTACGGCTTCGCGTGGGCCGGGCACTTTGGCTTCGAGAAGAACAAGCCGGCCACTTTCGGCCACCCGTTCTACAGCCTGGCCAGCGACTGGGTGATGTGGTGGCAGATGCTCACGGGCAAGGTGCCGTTCACCGGCCCGGCTTCTGCGGGGCGGCCAGACGCCGCTTGATGAGTCGCATCAGTGCCCCTAGCACGGGCACTTTCTCGTAGAGCTCTTCCGCCGGGTCCCAGTAGTCGCGATGCGCCCGGATGCGGCCGTCTTCGGCCAATACAAGGTGTGAAGCGCCGCGCACGAAGCGGGCACTTGCTGCCGGGCCAAAGCGGAACTCCCATGTCAACCAGCACTCGCCAGCTTGCGCAGTGGTTCCGGTCACCTTGAAACGTGGCTGCTCCAGCGCTTCGAACATGTGCGTGTACACATGGCGGATCGCCTCAATCCCTTGCACTTCATTGAACGGGTCCTTGAAGCTCGCGTCCTCGCAATACCACGCATTCAACGCTGCAACATCGCGAAGGGAGAAGCGCTCGAACAAGGTGACCAGCTGGTCGACGGGTTGGTTCAAGCGGTCACCTTCCGGATCAATGCCTGGTAAGTGCCGAAAGGCAGAAGCGACAGCACCTTCATCACACGCGTGAAGCGCTTGGGGAAGTGGATGTCGAACTCGCCGCGCGCCCAACCGAGCAGCATCTGGCGCGCGGCTTCTTCGGGGCTGGTGAGGGCCGGCATCGGGAAAGCATTCTGCGCCGTGAGTGGCGTGGCGACGAAGCCGGGGTTGATCACGCTGACCCCGATGCCCAGCGGCGACAAGTCCAGGTACAAGGCCTGTGCCAGGTTGATCAGGGCTGCCTTGGTGGGGCCGTACGCCAGGCTGCGCGGCAAGCCCCGGAAGCCGGCCACACTGGACACCAGGCTGATATGCCCGTGGCGCTGCTTGAGCAACGCGGGGATCACTGCATCGAGCAGGTTCAAGGCGCCCACGTAGTTCACGGCCTGGTGACGCATCATTTCGTCGAGGTCGTAGTGCACTGCGTCCGACGCGCGGTAATGACCGGCGCAATACAGAACCAGGTCCAGCGGACCGCCGGCGAGCACCGATCGCGTGGCGTCGTGCACGTGCAGCGGCTCGGTGGCGTCGAGCGGAAGTGCCAGCGCACGCGGATGCGCGTCCGCAAAGTCGGATAGCGCTTGCGCACTGCGCGCCGACAGGATCACGGTGGCGCCCGCATCGTGCAGTGCCTTCGCCGTGGCCATGCCGATGCCGCTGGAGGCGCCGACGATCCAGCAGCGGCTGCCGTGCCAGTCGCGCAGGCGGGGGTTGAGGGAGCCGAACATGCGTGCCGGCTCAGGGCCGCGTGAAAGACAGCGTGACTTCGCCCAGGCGAATGCCAAATTTGGTCATCACTGTCTTGTTGATCAATACCTTGTCGTCCATCTGGTACATCCAGTCGTCCATCTGCACCTCCCAGGTCTTGCCGTCGACATCGAGAGCCAGTGTGTAGTTCCAGCGTAGCGCGTTGCCCGACGCTTGTCCTTGCGCTTCGCCGATGACGTCGGCTGCGAGGCCCACATAGCGGCCCTCGCCGAGTTTGCGAATGCGCCACACGCGGCGCTGCTTCGTGCCGTCCGAGTAGGTGAAGTCTTCGTCCAGCACGCCCTGGTCGCCCTGCCACTTGCAGTCCAGGACCACATGGAACCGCTTCACCACCTTGCCGGAGCGGTCGGTGAACATGCCCCACGCATCGACGCGGCCGTTGAAGTAATTCTCCAGCACGAACGCGGGGCGCTGGCTGGCATAGGTGGAGACGTCGGGCGCAGCGCAGCCGGTGAGCGCGAGGGCGCCGGCGGCGGCAGCAGCGAGCAGTGAGCGGCGCGGCAGGGAGGTCATGCGAAAGCGTCCTTTTTGATGAATTTCAAATGAAGCAGGAGTGCCGCTGCACACTTCAGCGCGCAAGGCAGCAGGCAATAGGCCAGTGATAGCGCGGACAGCGCCTGCGCGTCGCGCGAACCGGGGCGATAGCCGGCCATCGCCAGCAAAGGCAGGGCCAACCCGGCCGCGAGGGCCAGGTTCAACTTCGACATGAAGTTCCACCAGCCAAAGTACAAACCTTCCGAGCGGCCGCGCTGTCCTCCCGCATCGATCACACGGGCGAGCAGCGCACCTGGCAAGGCGAGGTCGGCGCCCAGCGCGATGCCGGAGAGCGCACAGACGGCGACGAAGGCCATCGCGTCGCCCTCGCCCAATCCAGCGGCGAAGACGAACACCGCCACCGCGAGTGCCATCCCTGCCAGCCAGGCGCGAGCCAGGCCAAAGCGCCGCACGAGTTGCAACCACGCGGGAATCGACAACGCCGCACAGAGGAAATAGCTGCCCAGGAACAGCGGCTCGAGCGATGCTGCTGCCTGCAGGCGGTCCTGCACGAAGAACAGGATCAAGGTTGCCGGGATAGCGCTGGCGATTCCGTTCAGCGCAAACACGAAAAGCAGGGAGCGAAAGCGCGCATCGCGAAACGGCAAGCGCCAGTCTCGCGGTGCGGCGTGATGGGTTGCGGGCTTAGGCCGCGCGGCAGAGGCCCATGCGGCGCATCCGGCAACCAGCATCAACGCGAGCAGGATCGAAGTCGCGAGCCGTCCCGCGAGCGCGGGCAATACCGAAGCGATGAGCACGCCCGCCAGGCCGAAACCCTCGCGCCAGCCGACGATGCGGCTTTGCTCGGCATCGGTGCCACCGAGCATCGCGCCCCAGGCCTGGTGTGCAACGGTCAGCGTGCTGTAGGCCAGGTAGGTGGCGAGCAGAGCGAAGGCCGCCCATGCCAGCAGCGCAGTGGGTTGCGCATCGCGCGGAGGGGCAAACAGCATCGCGAAACCCGCGGCCACCACCACTGCCGCGACAGCGCCCGTGCGCAACACCCGGGTGATCGAGCGGCTGTAGAGCCGGTCGATCGCGCCGCCGATCCACGGATCGAAGAACGCATCCGCAAGGCGCGCGACCAGCAGCAGCACGCCCAGCGTCGCGAGCGGCACGCCAAACTCGCGCGCATACATGTTGGGCAGTTGTACGTAGAGCGGCAGAGCCAGGAAGGCCAGCGGCAATCCGAGCAAGCCATAGCGCCATCCGGACAGCGGCGCGCTCATGGCGCGACCCGTAGCAGCGAAGCGCGCATGCCCGGCTCGGAGGTTGCGGGGCCGAGCCAGATCGCGAAGAAGAGCGCCGCAAAAGTGGCGTCGGCCACTTCGCCGACCGCCTTGCCGTTGACGTAGAACGCCGCGCCTTGCCCTGGACGGTTCAGCGCCGCGATCCGATCGCCCTCTGCCACGTTGGGGATCAGGCTTTCCAGTTGCGCCTGCCAGCGCGCGCTCTGGGCCGCATCGAAGCTTCCGGCGCGCCGCATCTCCTGAATCGAGCGGCGCGCGATGTCGGCGCCGCGCAAGAACCGCAGGTAGGTCAGCTCGAGCATGAAAGCGTGCCGGGAGAACTCGCGTGCATTGAAGTCAGGGGCGACCCAGAGGCGCGCATCGTAGATGGGCAGGCCCCACCAATTGAGTCGTCCCTGACCTTCCAGGCGGGCGTTCGGGGGCACCTGAGCGCGCGAGGCGGGCGCCGCCAGCGAAAGCCCCATGACCACCGCGATCAGGAGGGCTTGCGCAGCGTGTACTGGACGACGTCGGTGTTGCATTGCTCGAACGCGGCTTCGCAGTAGGCCAGGTAAAAATCCCACAGGCGCATGAATGATTCGTCGAAGCCCTGGGCCAGCACCTCGGCACGGCGAGCAAGAAATCGCTCGCGCCAGTGCCGCAGGGTGATCGCGTAGTCCTTCCCGAAGGAGTATTCATCGACGATCTCCAGGCCGGCCTCGCGCGCGCAGCGCCGGAACTCGGCGGGGCAAGGCAGGCAGCCGCCGGGAAAAACGTATTGCTGGATGAAGTCAGTGCCGCGGATATAGCGCTGCCATAGCGCATCGTCAATCACGATCGACTGGATACATGCGCGGCCACCCGGCTTGAGCAGCGCGGCCACCTTCGCGAAGTAGCCGGACCAGTACTGCCGGCCGACGGCCTCCACCATTTCGATCGAACAGATCGCGTCGTAGGGACCGTCGTCGATGTCGCGATAGTCCTGCAGGCGCAAGTCGGCTACGGTAGGCCCGAGCCGCGCGTGACCCCACGCCAACTGCTCGCGCGAGAGGGTGACGCCGGTGACGTGCGCGCCAAACTCACGCACGCCCATGTGGGCGAGCGCGCCCCAGCCGCAACCGATCTCCAGCACGCGGTGCCCGGGTTCGACGCCCGCCATGCGCAGCGCACGGGACACCTTCGCGTCCTGCGCTTCCTTCAGCGGCCGCGTCGCGTCGCCTTCGAAGAGCGCCGACGAATAGTTCATTGTCGCGTCGAGCCACAGGCGGTAGAAGTCATTGCCCAGGTCGTAGTGCGCCTGGATGTTCTTGCGGCTTCCGCTGCGGCTGTTGCGGCGCGCCAGGTGCACCAGCCGGTACGCGACGCGGCCGAACCAGGTGCCGTACACCATCTCCTCGATCTCGCGCCGGTTGCGCACGAAGAGGCCCAGCAGGGCCGGCAGGTCGTGCGTGGTCCACTGGCCGCGCACGTAGCACTCGGCCAGGCCGATGTCGCCCTTGGCCAGGCCGTCACCGAACACTTCCCAGTCCAGCACGTGGATCGAAGCATGCGGCTCGCCAGCACCGAATTGCACCGTAGTGTGGTCGGGCAAGGTGATGTTGAGCGTGCCGTGTCGCAGCCGCTCGAGCTGGCGCAGTGCGAAGCGCGCGGTGCGCGGCAGCTGTGTAAGAGCCCGGGGCGGGGCGAGCGAAGTGCTGGTGTTCATCGGCTGGTACCTGGTGCGCCGCGGGCGGCAGGGCGGTTATGGAAGGGCACGCGCTTGGCCCAGAGGCGCAGCGCGTGCCAGTGAATGCGGGCCACGATGCCCAGCGTCATCAGCGGAAATCGCCAGAACGCGCGCCGAAGCTCGCCCGCTGTGGCGTCCTTCAATTCACCGCTCACGCTGGTCTGCAACAAGGGGCCTTGCGCGTCGTCGTGATCGATGCGCACCACGGTACGGCTTCCGTCCGCTGTGCGCATGAAGCGGAAGCGGTACTCGCCCGCCACTTCGCAAAAGGGCGAAACGTGGAACACCTTGCGGGCTCGTTGTTCGTGACCATAGGCCGGAGCGTCGAGCAGGTAGCAGTGGCGATCGCCAAGAGTGTTGTTGACCTCCACCACGATCGCACGCAGGCTCCCGTCGGGGCGATGGCAATACCAAAAGCTCACTGGCTTGAAGGCGTAACCGGCCATCCGCGGGAAGCAGTGAAGCCACGCCTCGCCGGTAGCGTCGGAGATGCCCTCGCTGCGGAGAAGTTCGTCCAGCCAATCGAGCGCATCAGCGCGGCCGTCGCCATGGTCGCTGTCGTGGAAAGACACCAGTGCGGGCCGGTTGTGCGCCAGGGCGAACCGCTTGTTGCGCATCGTCCGCAGTGGCAACATGAGGAAGAAGACCGGATAGTCGAAGGCGTGCCGTACCGGCCGCAGGCGCGCGTGCCGCACCTGTCCCCAGCCGATCTGCGGCGTGTTCATGCCGCGGCCCGCTCCAGCGTGGGGCGGCCGATCGAAGCGATCACATCCGCCGCGGCTGCCTGCCCCGAGGCAAGGCCGTCCTCATGGAAGCCGTAGCCTGTCCACGCGCCGCAGTACCAGGTGTCGGCGCGGCCCTGCAGGCTCGGCAATCGTTGTTGGGCCTCGATGGCGCGCTGGGTGAAGACCGGGTGCTCGTAGTCGTATTCGGCGGCGACGGTTTCCGGCCGGATCGCGCGGATCGGGTTGAGCGACACGATCACCGGGCGCTTCCAGGGGAGCGGCTGCAGGCGGTTGATCAGGTAGTGCAGGCACACACGTGGCTCGCCGCGTTCGCCGCCGCCTTCATAGTTCCACGCGGCCCAGGCCGACCTGTGGCGCGGCAGCACTGCCTCGTCGGTGTGCAACACGGCGCGGTTGCTCTGGTAGCGGATCGCACCGAGCACGCCGCGCTCCTGCGAATCGGCATCGCCCAGCAAGGTCAGTGCCTGGCCTGGATGCGTGGCGAAGATCACCCGGTCGAACCGCTCAACGCCCTTGGCCGTCGCGACCTGTGCGCCCCCGGAGCCTTCGCGCCAGACTCGCAACACGGGAGTGGAAGCGCGCGCGTCCTCCAGTCCGGCGACGATGCGGTCCACGTAGTGGCTCGATCCACCCGTCACAGTGAACCACTGCGGGCGGTCGGCAATCTGCAGCAGGCCGTGGTTGTGGCAAAAGCGCAGCAGCGTGGCGACCGGGAATCGCATCATCTCGGGCACCGGGCAGCTCCAGATGCAGCCCACCATCGGCAACAGGTACCAGTCGCGGAACTCCGGGCTGAAGCGGTGTTCCGCAAGGAAATCGGCCAGGGACTGGGTGTTGTCCATCGGCCCGGCCACGCGCGCGGTGGCCAGGGCATTGAAGCGCAGCAGGTCGCGCAACATGCGCCAGAAGCGCGGGCGCGAGAAGTTCGCCTTCTGGCAGAACACGCCCGCCAGGTTGGTGCCGCTCCACTCCAGCCCTTTCGCGCCGAAGGCGCGCGGCACCTGGACCGAGAACGACATGTCGGAGGCGGATGTCTCCACGCCGAGCTGGCCGAACAGCTTGATGAGGCCCGGGTAGGTGCGCTCGTTGAACACGAGGAAGCCGGTGTCCACGCCATGCGTGATGCCGTCGAGCGTGAGCTGCGCCGTATGCGCGTGGCCGCCGAAGCGGGCCTGCGCCTCGAACAGCGTCACACGAGCCTTGCCGCGCAGCGCGTGCGCCGCGGCCAGGCCGCCGATGCCGCTGCCGATGACGGCAACGCGAGGCAGTGCGACGGGCGAAAAGGCGAGCATGGTATCTCCGGTTAATTCATCAGATTATCTGTTTGTCATATGACAAAGTAGAAATCAGGGGTATTCAGTCCTGCCCGGAATCCGGGACAATCGCGGCGACATGAATTCGGCTCCCCATCCCAATACGCAGGCGGACGGCAATCCGATGCGCTCGATCGCGGAAGTCGAGCGGGAAACCCGGCTGCCGCGTGCCACGATCCGGATCTGGGAGCGCCGCTACGGCTTTCCAGCACCCGCCCGGGACGCCCGGGGCGAACGCTCGTACCCGCCCGACCAGGTTGAGCTGCTGCGCCAGATGCGGCGCCTGGTGGACCAGGGGTGGCGGCCCGCAGCGCTGCTCGCGGCCGGCCCGGATGAGATTCGCAGCCTCGCCGCAGGCGAAGTGCGGTCGCGAGCCGCGCCGCAGCCCCGCGGCTTCGCGAAGTTGCTCAAGTTGCTACGCGAACACGACGCCGCAGGCGCCCAGGCTGAGCTGCACGACATGGCGGTCCGCATGGGCCTGGCCCGGTTCGCCGGCGAATTGATGCCGCAGCTCAACCGTGCGATCGGCGATGCCTGGCATGAAGGCACCTTGCAGATTCACGAGGAGCATCTCTATTCGGACTGCGCGCACCAGGTGCTGCGGGCGGGCATTGCGGGCTTGCGTTCGCGGGTGAGGCCCGAGGCACCCCGAGTGCTTCTGACCACCTTCACGCAGGAATCGCATGGCCTGGGATTATTGATGGTGCAGGCGGTATTCGCGCTGCAGGGCTGCCCGACGGTCTCGCTGGGCATCAGCCTGCCCGTGGAGCAGATTGCGGCCGGCGCCAAGGCCCACGGCGCTGAACTGGTGGGCCTGAGTTTTACCGCGAGCCTCAACCCTACCCATGTGTTGCGGGGGCTCGAGGAACTGCGTGGGTTGTTGCCCCCGGCAACGCGGATCTGGGCCGGCGGCGACTGCCCCGTGCTGCGCCGCCGCTCGGTCGCGGGCGTGCGCGTCGTGCAGGACGTGCGGCACATTCCCGATTTGCTGGCCGAAGACTTTGCCTTGCCGCCGCTCGGGTGAACTTGCGGGCTCAGGTCCTGTCTGGCAGTTCGATGCCGAGTTCGCGCAGGATGGACTCGGTGTGCTCGCCGGCCGAAGGCACCGCATCCATCCGGTAGTCGAAACTGGCGTTGCGCCCCGGCGGCAGCAACGCGGGAATTTCACCACCGGGCGTGCTGACGTTGCGCCAGCGGTCACGCGCCTGCAGTTGGGGATGCGCCCACAAGCCCGCCATGTCGTTCATGCGTGCATTCGCGATCTGCGCATCGTCCAGGCGCCGCTCCACTTCCGCAGTGCTGAGCGCCGCGAACACTTCGAGGATCACTGACTGCAACGCGGCACGGTTGTCATTGCGGCGGGCGCCGGTGTCGAAGCGCGGATCGGCGGCCAGCGATGCGTTGCCCAGCACCTTGTCGCAGAAGGCGGCCCACTCGCGCTCGTTCTGGATGCCCAGGATCACCGTGCCGTCTCGTGTGGCAAAAGGCCCATAGGGATAGATGCTCGCGTGCGATGCGCCGGTGCGCGGCGGCGGCGGAGCGCCCTCGAAAGCGTAGTACAGCGGAAAACCCATCCACTCGGCGAGTGACTCCAGCATCGAAACGTCGATGCGGCTGCCCACGCCGGTGCGTGCGCGCTGCAGCAACGCGGCCAGGATCGAGCTGAAGGCATACATGCCGGCCGCGATGTCCGCCATCGAGTTGCCGGCTTTCGACGGCGCATCGGGCGTGCCGGTCACCGACAGCAGTCCTGCCTCGGCCTGGATCAACAGGTCATACGCCTTCTTGTCGCGGTAGGGACCGTCGGCGCCGTAGCCCGAGATGTCGCAGACGACCAGCTTGGTGTTCGCTTCGTGAAGCGCTTCAAACGACAGGCCCATCCGCGCAGCTGCGCCCGGTGCGAGGTTCTGGACGAGCACATCGGCTTTCGCGATCAAGGCCTTCAATGCCGCGAGCGAGGCATCGTCCTTGAGGTCCAGTGCCAGGCTCTCCTTGGAGCGGTTGGTCCAGACGAAGTGCGACGACTGGCCGCGCACGCGTGTGTCGTACGCGCGCGCGAAGTCGCCTTCGCCCGGACGCTCCACCTTGATCACCCGCGCGCCCAGGTCCGCCAGTTGACGGGTGCAGAATGGCGCCGCGATCGCATGCTCCAGCGAGACAACAAGGATGCCGTCGAGCGGGCGCGTCATGGCTCAGAACGACCGCGGCAATCCGAGCACATGTTCAGCCACATAGGACAGGATCAGGTTGGTGGAGATCGGCGCCACCTGGTAAAGGCGCGTCTCCCGAAATTTGCGTTCCACGTCGTACTCGCATGCGAACCCGAAGCCGCCGTGGAACTGGAGGCAGGCTTCAGCCGCCTGCCAGCTTGCCTTGGCCGCGAGGTACTTGGCCATGTTGGCCTGCGCGCCGCAGGGC
>JBKJOM010000150.1:0-3362 GCA_046595775.1 Ramlibacter sp.
GCCTGCACCGGGCTGCCACCGGGTGAATTGATGAGCAGCACCACCGCCCGCGCCCCGCTGTCCTCGAAGGCGCTGCGCATCGCGGCCACCACGGTTTCGGCGCTCGCATCGCCGCCCGAGGCAATCTCGCCCTTGATCTCGATCACCGCCGTGTGCGGCAGGGTCTTGTCGCTGCCGGAGGTCCCGCGATGCGTGAGCCCCCAGAACACGAAAACGAAGAAGGTCAGCCATGCCAGACTCTTGAACATGCGCCAGCGCCGCGTGGCGCGCTGCTCGGCCAGCGTGGCGAACATCAGTTTCTCGAAGGTGGCGCGCTCCCACTCGGAATGCGCGGCGCCCGCTTGCGCTGCTTCGGTGCGCGCAGGCGGCGTGGACGGCGCGGGCGGCGCAAGAGGCTCGGGCGGTTCGCTGTTCATGTTGCTCAGAATTCGACGGGTTGCAGGTTCCAGGCAGTATGCCAGTGCACCACCCCCTCGCGCTCGCTCAACTCGATCTTGACCAGGCCCCCCCGGCACGGGCCACCGCCGCACTCCCCGCTGTCCGGTCGGTAGACCGCGCCATGCGTGCCGCATAGCAACCACTGGCCGCTGTCGTCGAAGAACCGGTTAGGCTGCCAGTCCATCTCCATGGCGACGTGCGAGCACCGGTTGAGATAGGCATGCGGCCGGCCTTCGAAGCGGATCGCGAAGGCACGACAGGTCTGGCCGCCCATCACCACATCGAATGGCACGGCGTTGCCACCATCGGCGAGTTCGGCCGAATTGCAAAGGGCGATCATTTCCTGTCCAGCACTGCTCATGCGTTCTCCACCAGCCAACGATGAAGGTCACCCACCGAATGCGCGATGAACAGGGGATTGAGCGCGTGGAAACCACCTTGCTCGTGCGCGCCATAGCTCACACCCACCGATGCGCATCCAGCGTTCACGGCCATCTGCAAGTCGTGCGTGGTGTCGCCGATCATCAGCGTGCGCACAGGCTCGGTGCCGATTTCCCGCATCAGCTCGTGGAGCATGCGCGGGTGCGGCTTGCCCGCCGTCTCGTCGGCCGTGCGCGAGCCGTCAAACAGGCCCTTGAGTTGCACCGAGGCAAGCGAATCGTCGAGGCCGCGTCGCGATTTCCCGGTGGCCACTGCGAGCCAATGGTGCCTGGCCTTCAGTTCGGCCAGCATCGGCACCACGCCGTCAAAGAGGCTCAGGTCGTCCTGGTGCGCCACATAGTGGTGCCGGTAGCGGGCGCCCAGCTCGGCATACTTCGCTTCGGGTACATCCGGCGCTGCGTGCGCGAGCGCCTGCATGAGGCCCATGCCTATCACGTAGGCCGCGTCCTTGTCACTGGGGACGGCGCCGCCCACGTCCTGCACTGCGCGCTGGATGCAGCGCACGATGATCTTCGTGGAATCGAACAGCGTGCCGTCCCAGTCGAATGCGATAAGGTCAAAGCGTCGAGGTCGCGGGGTTGCCATGCAGGGATTATCCTGGAGCGACGCTGCTTATACTGGCCCGTGACACCATGAAGTCGACTTCCCGCCCACCCGCCATCGACATCCATGCGGCCGCGCGCGCCTACGATGCGGGACGTCGCGGCGAGGCCGACGCCATTTGCCGGGAGGTCGTCGCGAGCAATCCGCGGCATGCCGATGCCTGGCACTTGCTGGGCTGCATCGCCAACGACGAGGGCCGCGCTGTTGAGGCCGAGAGCCTTGTGCAAAGGGCGCTCGATGTCTACGAACATCCGGCTTTCCTGGCCACGCTGTCGCGCCTGGCGCGGGGTCGTCCCGACGAGGAATCCGTATTGCGGCGCTGGGTAGCGGCTGACCCGCGCGAAGCGAAATCGCGTTACGCGCTGGCGCGCCTGCTTGCAGAACAAGGGCAGCTCGGTCCCGCGGAATCGCAGGCGCGCGAAGCATTGGCGCTGCGCCCCGGCTCCCACATCGCCCTCAACCTGCTGGGCAATGTGTTGCGCGACGCCGGCCGGCCTGCTCAAGCGGAACTGGCCTACCGCGAGGCGATTTCCAGACGGGACAACTATGCGCAGGCATGGAGCAACCTGGGCATCCTGCTGCACGACGACGGCCGCCTCGACGAAGCGCGCAAGGCGCACGAGCGCGCAGTCGCCCTCGATGCCGCCGTGCCCGCCTTCCACAACAATCTGGCCGCTGTGTTGCAGGAGCAAGGTGACGCCGCTGGCGCGGAGGCTGCATTTCGCGCTGCCCTGCAAGCCAGCGATGGATTCGCCCCCGCGCGCATGAACCTGGGCATGTTGCTCCTGGAGCAAGGCCGCTACGAGCAAGCCTGGCCCTTGTTCGAAGCGCGAGCGCACACGGGCCACCAGGTTTTCCCCGAACCTCCACCTCCGCCTTGCCAGCCCTGGCAAGGCGAATCGCTGGCCGGCAAGTCCATCGTCATCTGGCCCGAGCAGGGCATGGGCGACATGATCCAGTTCGTGCGATTCGCCACGGAGTTGAAGCAGCGCAAACACGCGGCGCATGTGGTCGTCGCCTGTCCGCAGCCCCTGCAGGCTCTGTTCTCGAACGCCCAAGGGGTCGACCGCGTGATCACTTCGCCCCAGGGCCTGGGCGCGTGTGACTACTGGTGCTATGCGCTCGGCTTGCCGATGCAATTGCAGTCCACTCTGGACACGCTGCCGGCGCGCCTGCCTTACCTTCGGCCTGAACCCGCGTGCATGGCTCAGTGGCACAAGCGCCTGCCGGAGGGCTACAAGGTCGGCTTGTGCTGGAAGGGCTCGCCACGACACGGCAACGATGCCCATCGCTCGCTTCCCCATCTGCGCGCGCTCGCGGCGCTGTGGCAGGTGAAGGGCGTGAATTTCATCAGCCTGCAAAAAGGCCAGGGCGAAAGCGAAGCGGCGTCTCCCCCCGCGGGCCAGGCCCTGCTCGACCTGGGCAGCGCGATAGCCGACTTCGCCGACGCTGCCGCGATCGTGGCCCAGCTGGACCTGGTGATCACCGTCGACACCGCCACGGCGCACCTTGCAGGCGCGCTGGGCAAGCCCGTGTGGGTGCTAGTGCCAGCGACGGCCACGGACTGGCGCTGGTTGCGCCGCCGGACCGACTCGCCGTGGTACCCGCGGGTGATGCGCTTGTTCCGACAACAGCACGACGGCCAGTGGGAAGCCCCCGTGCGCGACGTGGCCGCGGCGCTTGAGTCCCGCGTGTTGCTGGCCGAGGGTCGCCGCTTGAAGCAAGACGGCAAGGTGGCGCAAGCCGAATCAGCCTTGCGGCGAGCCATCGAGCTCGACCCGGCTGCGCATGCGCCCCACGCGCACCTCGGCCAGTTGTTGATTGCCGCCGGCCGCCTCGACGAAGCGCTGCCGGTTTCCGAACTCGAACTGCGCCTGCAT
>JBKJOM010000117.1:0-26531 GCA_046595775.1 Ramlibacter sp.
GACGCCGGTGACCCAGCCTGATGTCGTGCCCCGGATGTGATTGGCATTGATGTCCAGCCCCACGGCGCGATGCCCTTCCGGGGATGAATAGGCCGCGCCGCAGGAGCCCAAGGTTTCTGCGAGCACCACCGAGACGCCGCCGTGCAGCAGGCCGTAGGGCTGTCGCGTGCGCTGGTCCACCGGCACTCTTGCCCGGATGAAATCGTCGCCAACCTCCAGGAACTCGATGCCGAGGTGGCCCACCGCGGTCTCGCGGTGCGCTTCAGTGAGGAGTTCGACAGAGAGCGGTTTTTTCCAGATTCGCATCGCTGGATTCTAGGGCGCGTCTGCGGACTTCGCAGGCTGGCGCTCGGACTGTCCGCCGTCGCGATTGAGCAGCGCATACAGCAGGATGGCACCGAAGGTTGCGGTGCCAATGCCGCCCAATGCGAAGCCTCCGAACTTCAGTGTGAAGTCGCCGGTGCCTAGCACCAGGGTGATCGCCGCCACGATCAAGTTCTTGTTCTGCGAGAAGTCGACGCGGTTGTCGACCCAGATCTTGGCGCCCGCAATCGCGATCAGGCCGAACACGACGATCGATACGCCGCCCATCACCGGCAGCGGGATCGCCTGGATTACGGCGCCGAACTTCGGCGAGAAGCCCAGCACGATCGCAAGCGCCGCCGCGAAGACGAACACCGCGGTCGAATAGATCTTGGTCGCCGCCATCACGCCGATGTTCTCCGCGTAGGTGGTCACGCCCGTCCCGCCGGCCGCGCCGCTGATCATGGTGGCCACGCCGTCACCGATGAAGGCCCGTCCCATGTACTGGTCCAAGTTGCGGCCGGTCATGGCCGTCACCGCCTTGATGTGGCCGAGGTTCTCGGCCACCAGGATCACGGCAACCGGCGCGATCAGCAGCATCGCACTGCCGTCGAACACTGGCGTCGTGAAGGCCGGCGCACCGAACCAGGCTGCGCTGGCGACGCCCGAGAAGTCGATCGGCTTGCCCAGGCCCATCCCGTTGGTCAGCAGCGCATGGATGACGCTGGCGACCAGCAAGCCCACCAGGATCAACAGGCGCTGCACCATGCCGCGCGTCAGCACGGCCACCAGGCCGACACTGGTGAAGGTCACCGCTTGCATCCACGAGTCGAAGTTGCTCGCGGCCATGTTCTTGATCGGGATGCTTGCGAGGTTCAGGCCAATGACGGCGACCACGGCACCGGTGACGATCGGCGGCATTACCCGCTCGATCCATCCGGTGCCCGCCGCCTGCACTAGCGCGCCGATGATCGTGTAGACCAAGCCGCAGGCGATGATGCCGCCGAGCGCGACGCCGATGTTTCCGTTCGGGCCCTTGCCTGCATACGCGCTCGCGGCGATCACCACGCCGATGAAGGCGAAGCTGGAGCCCAGGTAGCTGGGCACCTTGCCACCGGTGATGAAGAAGAAGACGAGCGTGCCGATGCCGCTCATGAGGATCGCGATGTTGGGGTCGAACCCCATCAGGATTGGCGCGAGCACTGTCGCGCCGAACATCGCGATCACGTGTTGCACGCCCATCGCAGCGGTCTGCGGCCAGGGCAGCCGCTCGTCAGGCGCGATCACGCCTCCTTGTTCCAGCACGTCCGCGGACCGTTCGGTCCAGTCAAACATTCCCATGCCCCACTCCTTTTAAAGGTGGAGCGATGCTAGGCGCGGGGCCCGCGCCGCGCAAGCACGTAAGCGCGCGTCCCGGCTCAGCCCAGGAAGATCGCCACGCGCCCCAGCACCTGGGCGTCCTTCAGGATCTTCCGGTGGCCCAGCCCGGTCGTGGCCAGCAACTGCGCACCGCGCACCGCGTGCGCGAAGGCCTGCCCATCAGCGAAGGTGTTGATGCTGTCATTGCGGTCGTGTACCACCAGCGTGGGCACATGGATGCGTGGCGCAACTGCCTGCGGTTCGAACTGCGGCATCAGGATGCCTTCACGTGCTTCGATGCGATGTTGCATGGCGGCCCGCGTCGCTTCCGACAGGCCGAACACCTTGGCGAAGAGCCGCGTGTACTCGGGCGGCGAAGCGGGGGGCGCCAGCAGCACCAACCGCTCGATGGGCAGCCCGCGGCTGGCAACGTAAGCCCCGGCGCTGGCGCCCAGCGAATGCGCCACCAGTCCGCGCATCTTGAAACCCTGTTGGCGCAGCCGTGCGCTGACGTAGTCGATGGCCCGCGTGAACTGCGGCAGCGTGCTCCCGGAACCCGCGCTGTGGCCATGCGCCGGCATGTCGAACAGTACGGGTCGCAGGCCTTGCGACGCAATCGCCTCGGCCAACGGCAACATCTGCGCCGCATGACCGCCCCAGCCATGCACCAGCAGCACTACCGGGGCATGGGGCGCGGCTGCGGGCGAGTAGACGGTGAGGCTTGCGTCCTCAAACGGCCAGGACTCGGTGCGCCACCCGGCGTCCCAGCGACGGCGGCGGCTCAGCCACTTCGGCGGCAAGGGCGTGAGGAACAGCCAGCACGCGACGCGCACGGCGAAGGCGGGCCAGATGCGCTGCGAGGCCGCCAACGCCATGCGGAACAGCCGGATGCCCGGGCCGGCCTGGTAGAACTGCGAAGTCGCTTGTACTGCGGTGCGGGTCATGGACGAGCCTCTCAGAAAAAGATCATGTCTTCATTGCGACGCGGCAGGCCGCGCAGCGAATCGACGGCAAACATGCCAGTGCGCAGGGCGCCGTAAAGCGCGGCAAGGATCAGGGCGGTGAACATGGTGAAATCCTTTCTTCGCACGCGTGTGCGAAATATGGGCGAGAGGCGACGTGGGACAACATGTCTCGAATCTTCTATTTCTTGTAGGTATCGATCAGGCGGCGCCAGGACGCCTGGGCACGCTCGGTGGCGCGCGGGTCGCGCATGAAGCGCACCTCGTGCACCAGTCCGAGCATCATCGAATAGGCTTCGCCGGCGAGCTGGTCGGGGTCGATGTTGGCCTTGAGGTGGCCAGATTCGATCGCTTGCAGGATGGTGCGACGCAGCGCAGAACGCCAGCGGACCACTTCGGAGTGCAGCGTGTCGCGCAGCGGCCCTTCACGGTCGTCGAGTTCGAAGGCGCCGGCAGAGAAGATACAGCCTGTGCGCGCCTCGACGTCGCGTGTGCGGGCGATCCAGCGCTGCATGATCGATTCGAGACGGGGCAGACCCTTGGGCAGCTGCATCGAGGGCACGAACACGTCATCGATGAAACGCCGGCCGAACTCCTCGATCACCGCCTTCTGCAGCGCTTCGCGCGAACCGACGCGCGAGAACACGCCGCTCTTGGAAAGACCAATGCGGTCGGCCACGGCCTGCAGCGAAATCGCTTCCAGCCCTTCCGCCAACGCCAGGTCCAGCGCCGCGCCGACAATCGCCGCGCGGGTGAGTTCGCTCTTCTGGGTCTTGGCATCCATGGACGAAATATTAGCACGATCGTGCGAAATCGCAAGCCGAGCTAAATTCGGGCCATGAAAGCACCGCATGTCCCGCAGATCACGCTGTACCGGGAATGGCTACGGCACCGACACGGTCGGGACTTCGACGACTACGAAGCGCTGCGGCGCTGGTCGGTCGATGACCTGCCGGCCTTCTGGCAAAGCGTCTGGGACTACTTCGGGTTGCAGTCACCGACGCCTGTGACCGCAGTGCTGGCCGACGACCGGATGCCGGGTGCCCGCTGGTTCGAAGGCGCACATGTGAACTACGTCCACCAGGTGTTTCGCCATGTGCAGTCGGCACACGCGGCAGGCCTGCTCGCGGTGATCAGTCGAAACGAAGCGGGCGTGCAGCGCGAACTGTCCTGGCCCGAGCTGCGCCGCCAGGTCGCTTCGCTGGCCCTGCACCTGCGCGAACAGGGCGTGCAGCCCGGTGACCGTGTCGCCGGCTACCTGCCCAACGTCGTCGAGACGATTGTTGCCTTCCTCGCGGTGGCGAGTATTGGCGGAATCTGGAGCCTGTGCGCGCCGGACATGGGGACCAACGCCGTGCTCGACCGATTCCGCCAGATCGAGCCGAAGGTACTCATCGCGAGCGACGGCGTGGTCTACGGCGGGCGTTCCATCGACCGCGTGGCGGTGGTTGCCGAGTTGCGCTCAGCCTTGCCTTCGGTGACCCACCTTCTCATGTTGCGGAACCTTCCCGGCATCGAATGCGAAGGGCTGGCTCCATTCACCGACTTCGCACAGGCCACAGCGCGCAGCGGCCCGCATGTCGACGCCTTTGAGCCCGTTTTCCTTGCCTTCGGCCATCCGCTATGGATCGTCTACTCCAGCGGCACGACGGGCTTGCCCAAGCCGATCGTCCATGGACACGGCGGCACCTTGCTGATGGCGCTGCAACTCACGGTGCTGCACAACGACATTGGCTGCAGCTACCAGCCCAACTCCCTGGGCGAGCGCTACCACTGGTACAGCTCGACGGGTTGGGTCATGTGGAACGCGCAGGCCGCCGGCCTCTTGAACGGGACCACTTGCTGCATCTACGACGGCAACCCGGGTGGCAGCAAGGACAAGCCGGACTGGACGGTGCTGTGGCGGTTCGCGGCTGAGCTGAAGGTCACTTTCTTTGGAGCCGGCGCAGCCTACTTTTCGAACTGCATGAAAGCGGGCCTGGACGCGGCATCGTGTGGCGACCTGCGCGCCGTTCGCGCCTTGGGTACGACAGGATCGCCTCTGAGCGCCGAAGTGCAGGCTTGGGGCACCGCGCAGTTCGAACGCATCGGTGTTCCAGACATCTGGTGGTGCAACATGTCGGGGGGGACGGACTTCGCCGGTGCGTTCATCGGCGGCAATCGCGAGTTGCCCCAAGTGCCTGGCGAGATGCAATGCCGGCTCCTGGGTTGCGCGGTAGAGGCCTGGAACGAAGCAGGCGAAAGCGTGATCGGTGAAGTCGGGGAACTGGTGTGCACCCGGCCGATCCCCTCGATGCCGCTTTTCTTCTGGGGCGACGAAGGCAACAAGCGATATCTCTCCAGCTACTTCGACACCTATGCCGGTGTCTGGCGACACGGCGACTGGCTCAAGATCACACCGTCCGGGAGCTGCGTGATCTATGGGCGAAGCGACGCAACCATCAACCGCCACGGCCTGCGCATGGGAACGAGCGAGCTTTACAGCGCGGTAGAGGCACTGCCCGAAGTGCTCGACTCCATGGTGGTGGACCTGGAGTACCTGGGCCGCGACAGCTACATGCCGCTGTTCGTCGTGCTGCGCCCCGGCGCGGAGCTGGACGCTGCGGGAAAGGCGCGCATCAACGCATCGATCCGAACCGCGCTCTCACCGCGCTTCGTGCCCGACGAAATCTTCCAGGTCCCCGAGATACCCCGCACGATCTCCGGCAAGAAGCAGGAGTTGCCGATCAAGAAGCTGTTGCTCGGGCAGCCCCTGGAGAAAGTCGTCAACAAGGATGCAATGGCGAATCCGGGCTGCCTCGATTGGTACGTCACGCTCGCGAGATCAAGAGGTGCCCCATGAAAATCACTCACGCTCTCGCTGCGACGCTTTGTCTCTTCGCCGGCGCTGCCAACGCGCAAGTTCCGCCAGCACCGCAAGAGATTGCAGGCTACAGCGGACTGCATGCCGCAGCGTGGCGCGGAGACGCCGCTGCCATCAAAGCCGGCGCAGTGGACCGCAGCAAGCTCGAGACGCGCGATGGCAACGGCCGCACGCCCTTGCACGTTGCAACGTTCGCGAGAAGGCAGGCCGCGATCCGGGCGCTGATCGCAGCCGGTGCATCGACGGCGGCACTGGACAATGACCGCTACGATGCGATCACGATCGCCTCAGTCGCGGATGACGAAGAAACACTGCGACTGCTGCTCTCGATGGGCGCCAGTGCAAAACTGGTCACCAGCCGCTATGACGGCACCGCGCTGATCGCGGCGGCACATCTCGGACACGACGGTGTTGTGCGCCAGCTCATCGCTGCCGGAGCGCCGCTGGACCACGTCAACAACCTGCACTGGACTGCGACCATCGAATCCATCGTGCTTGGCAATGGAGGCCCGCGCCATCAGGCCACCCTGCGCGCATTGATCGACGCCGGCGCCAACCTTCGGCTGGCCGATCGCGAAGGACGCACACCTTTGCAACTGGCGCGCGCGAGTGGCTACAACGAAATGGTGAAGATGCTCGAGCGCGCTGGCACGCGCTGATCAGGCTAAACGCGATTGCGCGTGCCGCGCGGCCGTGGGAAAGTCGGGTCAGGAGACGCAAGACGATGTTCCTCAAGAATTGCTGGTATGTGGCCGCGTGGGACCACGAGCTCATCGACGGGCAATTGCTCGCGCGCACCATCCTCGAAGAGCCTGTGCTGCTGTACAAGTCGGAGAGTGGCCGGGTTGTCGCGCTGAAGGACCGCTGCTGCCACCGCGGCGCGCCCTTGCACCTGGGGCGACGCGAAGGCGACTGCATCCGGTGCATGTACCACGGGCTGAAGTTCGACCCTTCGGGCAAGTGCATCCAGATCCCGGGCCAGGACACCGTGCCGGCCAAGCTGGGCGTGCGCAGTTTTCCGGTCGTGGAGAAAGACCACCTCGTGTGGATCTGGATGGGCGATGCCGAGAAGGCCGACCCCGCAAACATCATCGACTTTCCGTACCTGCGCGATCCGCAATGGAAAGGCATTCCCGATTACATCCACTACGACGCCAACTGGTTGTTGATCGTCGATAACCTGAGCGACTTCGCGCACCTGGCTTTCGTCCACACCAAGACCCTCGGCGGCTCCGAAGAGTACGCGTACAAGACCAAGCCGGTCGCGGTCGAGCGGCTGGCCGACGGGTTCCGCGTCGAGCGCTGGCACATGGACGCTGCGCCGCCGCCCTTCCATCGCAAGGTGCTGCCGGCGAGCGAGAAGGACAGCCACGTGGACCGCCGCAACATCGGGCACATGCACATCCCGGGCATCTTCTTCCTCGAATCCATGTTCTCGCCGGCGGGCAGCGGCTCGGAGCAGGGCAAGCGGGAGGGCGCGCGCGAATACCGCAACTGCCAGTTCATGACACCGGAGACGCGGCGCACCAGTCACTTCTTCTGGACCTACCTGAACAACTTCGAAGGCGACGACGCGAACGTGTCACGCTCGCTGCATCAGAGCCTGATCGACGGCTTCATGGAAGACAAGCACATCATCGAGGCGCAGCAGCGCGTGCTCGACGAGGACGCCGGCTTCCGGATGCAGGCGATTGCTGCAGACGCGGCGCTCTCGCACTTCAGGCTGACGCTGTCCAGACTCGTGGCGCAGGAGCAGGCGGAGGAAGCGGGGCGGCCGGCAGCAGCTAAGGAGCCGCCGCGTCCGCACGAATTGCTGCTGCGCTTTTAGGCGGCTTTGCGGCGATTCACCAGCACGATGCCGGCGGCGACACCGACAAGCGCGATCACCAGCTGAAGTGTCAGCGGCTCCTGCAGCAGCACTACGCCGAACACCAGCGCGAAAACCGGTGCGAGGAACGTGAAGGACGACATCTGCGTGGCGGGGTAGTGCCGCAGCAGCCACATCCACGTGAGGTAGCTCGCGAAAGCGCCGACCACGGTCTGCGCGGCCAGTGATCCCCATGCGTACGCTGAATAGTGGAGCGACCACGTTTCGCCGAGCGCCAGTGAAAGCAGGGGTGCGATCACTGACGTGACGGCCACCTGGTAGAACAGCGTCTTCTCTGCGCTGGCCGTTGCCAGGGCGCTGCCCCGGATCACCAGCGTGGTCAGGCCCCACAACACACCAGCAGTCAGTGCGAGGGCGTCGCCCCACAAGTGGGAGACCGTACCTTGCGCGGTGAAGCCTTCGCTGAAAGCCAGCGCCACGCCGGAAAACGCAATGAACAGGCCCAGCCATTGCACGCCGCGCAAGCGCTCGGTCGGCACCAGGCGCGGCAGCAGGATCGCAACCACGAAAGGCGAGGTGTACAGGAACACTGTCAGCCGCGACGCGGTGGTCTCGCGCAGCCCCAGGTAGATGCAACTGAATTCGGCGGCGAACAGCACACCGGCCAGCAGGCCCGCACGCCAGGTGTGGTCCTTCGCAAAGAGTTTCACCCCGCGCACAGCGCACCAGATCCACAACAGCGCCGTCGCGCCGATGAAGCGCAAGGCGGCCTGCCAGAGCGGCGGCACTTCGCCCACGGTGGTCTTGATCAGGATCTGCTGGAAGCCCCAGAACACGCAGCAGGCCAGCAGCAGCGAGATGGCGAGCGAATCGAGATGGCTCTTACGTTCGGTCATCCAGCCGATGTTAGCGGCACGCTGCTTGCCCGTTCAACGCCCGGCGAGCTTGCCCAGCAACTTCTTGAGCGCCACCTTCTCCGACGCAGGCATCGCGGCGAGCATGGCCGATTCGTGCGCGCGCGCCTGGGTCACCAGCGGGCGCACGAGTCGCTTGCCGGCGGCCGTGGCCGTGACCAGCGTACGGCGCGCGTCGCTCGCATCGCCTTGCAGTTGCACCCAGCCCTGCTCGCCCATGCGCTGGACCAGCTTGGTGACGGTGGGTTGCTTGGAAAGCACTTCGTGCGCGAGCTGGCTGATGGTGAGCGGCTCGCCATCGTGCAGCGTGGCCAGCACCCGCCACTCGATCGAGCTCAGGCCCGCGGCCCGGACGTGCGCGTCGAATTCCCGGTAGAGCGCATGGTTGGCCTGGCCGAGCAGGTAGCCGAGGTAGTCATCCACGAAACGCGGCGCCGCCATGGGGCTAGAACGGATGTTCGGTGTAGTAGCGGGCACCGTGAAATAGCAACGGCGAGGCGCCATTGCGCCAGGTGCACCGCTCCACTTCGCCGACGAAGATGACGTGGTCGCCTTCCTCGTAACGGCTGCGGTTGAAACATTCGAAGGTGGCGGCTGCGCCTTCGAGCAGTGGCGCGCCGCCCAGGCCATCGCTGAAGTTCACGCCCGCCCAGCGGTCCGCGCCCTTGAGGGCAAAGCGCTCGGCCAGCAACTTCTGGTCCTTGGACAGGATGTTGATCGCATAGTGCGAGCCGGCGCGAAAGACCGGCAGCGAGGCAGCGGCCTGCGCCAGGCTCCAGAGCACCAGCGGCGGGTCGAGCGACACCGAGTTGAAGGAGTTGGCCGTGAGCCCGATGAGCTTGCCTTCGGCCGTGCGGGCCGTGACGATGGTGACGCCCGTGGCGAACATGCCCAGCGCGGCGCGGAACTCCTGCGTGGAGAAGCTGGGGGGTTGCGCTTTGCGGGGCGGGCTCACTGGGTTATTGCATGAATTTTCATGTATTATGGACTGAACGGGATAACCATGTTGCAGGACCAGCTCGAACCCGCCTGGGTAGACGCCTTCGAGGCCGTGTTCGCGCGTTGCGCGTTGCGGCCTGGCGACTGTGTGGCCGTGCTGACCGAGTCGCAGAGCCAGCCGGTGCTGCCGCAGCTCGCGCAGTTTGCGGCCGCGCGCATGGGGTGTCGCGCGTTCATCATCACCGTGCCCACTGTATTCGAGCCGGGGCCCGCGGTGCGTTCCACAGGGGCCTCGAATGCACTAGGCGGGCTCGCGCCGGTGGTCGGTGCGCTCGCGGCCAGCACGCTGGTGGTCGATTGCTCCGTGGAAGGGCTCATGCACGCGCCGGAACTGCCGGCGATCCTGAAGGGCGGCGCGCGCGTCGTCTATGTCAGCAACGAACATCCTGAAGCCCTGGTTCGCCTGGTGCCAGGGGACGACCTCGAGCCGCTGGTCAAGGATCACGTCAAGCGCCTGCGCGCTGCCAAGGTCATGCACGTGAGCTCACCCGCTGGCACCGACCTCACGATCTCACTCGCGGGCGCCCCCTGTGGCGGCAACTGGGGATATACCGCTCGGCCGGGGACCATGACGCACTGGCCCGGCGGGCTGGCGCTGGCCTTTCCCGCGGCCCACACCGTCAACGGCACGCTCGTGTTGGCCGAAGGCGATGTCAACCTCACGTTCAAGCGCTACATCGAGCGGCCGATCACCTTGCGCATCGAGGACGATCACATCACGAGCATCAAGGGACAAGGCGTCGACGCTGAACTCATGCGCAGCTACATCGCAGCCTGGGGCGACCGAGCCGCGTATGCCGTGAGCCATGTCGGCTATGGCCTGAACGCCGCCGCGCGCTGGGACAGCATGGCCCTGTACGACAAGCGCGATTTCAACGGAACCGAGCTGCGAGCGTTCGCCGGCAATTTCCTCTACAGCACCGGCGCCAACGAGGTGGCCGGCCGATTCACGCGGGGCCACTTCGATTTGCCGCTGCGCAACTGCACGGTCGCGCTCGACGGCGCGGTGGTCGTCGACGCGGGCCGCGTCCTGGCATGAACGTGCCCACCTTCACCGTATTGGGTGACGGCCCTGCCGTGCTGATGCTCCATGGCATCGGTGGCGGCCATCTTTCGTTTGCGCCGCAGGTGGAGACACTCGCGTCCAGCGGCTATCGCGCGGTGGCCTGGGACATGCCCGGCTACGGCCACAGCCCGCCGATCGAGCCCTACAACTTCAAGGGCCTGGCCGAGAGTTGCGTCCGCCTGATCGAGGCCCTGCAATGCGGCCAGGTCACGCTGGTGGGGCACAGCATGGGCGGCATGGTTGCGCAGGAAGTGGTGGCCCGCCGACCGGAGCTGGTTAGCAAGCTGGTCCTGTGCGGAACCACCGCTTCCTTTGGAAAGCCCGATGGGCAGTGGCAGCGTGACTTCATCGACAGCCGCACCGCACCGCTCGATGCGGGCCAGAGCATGGCCGAGCTCGCGGAGGTACTGGTCCCGCAGATGGTGGGTCCCGGTTCGCTGCCCGAAGGCGCGCGCCTTGCCACGCACTGCATGGGCCTCGTTCCCGCATCGACCTACCGGCGCGCGCTGGAGGCGTTGGTCACTTTCGACCGGCGCGCGAACCTGCAGCGCATCAATGTGCCCACGCTGCTCATCGCGGGTGAACATGACCGTAATGCCCCTTCCCCGGTCATGCGAAAGATGGGGAATGCGATTGCGCGCAGCACCTTCATCGAGATGGGCGGCATCGGCCACCTGCAAAACCTCGAAGCGCCCGACGAGTTCGACGCATTGCTCCTGAACTTCCTGGCGCTGACGCGCGAACTGCTGCATTGATGAGTGGGCGCCACTCGGCGGCTGCACCAATTGACCGGAGACTACCCCGCATGGATGCATTGCCTGCACTGAGTTTCACGCCCGCAGTGGGTGACTTGCCATTCACCGCACAACAGCGCTCGCTGCTGGGGCGGGTCCAAGAACTGGGCCGCACGAAGTTCGCGCCACGCGCCGCGCAATGGGACGAGACGGCCAGCTTTCCGTTCGCCAACTACGAGGACCTGCGCGCGGCGGGGCTGCTTGCGCTGTGCGTGCCGCAAGCCCATGGCGGGCTGGGCGCCGACTACGCCACGTACATGATGGTGGCGGCGGAGATGGGGCGCTTTTGCGGCGCTACCGCGCTCACGTTCAACATGCACATCTGCTCGACCATGTGGACGGGCGTTCTCGCGGACGGCATTCCGATGACCGATGCGCAGCGTGCCGAACATGCGCGCCGACGCGAGCTGCACTTTGGCCGTGTGGTGAAAGAAGGCGCCATTTATGCGCAACCCTTCTCCGAGGGCAGCGCCGCAGCAGCCGGGCGGGCACCTTTCGGCACCACCGCGCGCAAGGTCGAAGGTGGATGGCTCGTGAATGGGCGCAAGATCTTTGCATCGCTGTCGGGCGCCGCGAACTATTACGGCGTGCTTTGCACCGAAGACAAGGGCGACGAGAAGCCGGATGCGCGCGACACGCTGTACCTCGCCGTGCCAGCCACCTCGGAAGGATTCGCGATCAGCGGCGACTGGGACCCACTGGGCATGCGCGGCACCGTGAGCCGCAACCTCACCTTCAAGGACGTGCTTGTCTCCGACGACGAGCAGTTGATGCCGCGTGGCGTGTACTTCAAAGGCGCGCAGACCTGGCCCGCCATGTTCTTCACGCTGGCACCTACCTACCTGGGCCTGGCCAATGCGGCGTATGACTTTACCGTGAGCTACCTGCGCGGCGAGGTGCCGGGCGAGCCGCCGGTCAAGCGTCGCATGTACCCGACCAAGCAGGTGGCCGTGGCGCAGATGCGCATCCAGCTGGAAACCATGAAAAGCATCTTTGCGCGGGTGATCCAGGAAGCCGGGCCGAACCCGTCGAAGGACGTGCGGATGCGCCTGTACGCCGCGCAGTACACAGTGATGGAAGGCGCCAACGACATCGCGCGCCTGGCCATCCGCACCTGCGGCGGGCAATCGATGATGAAGCACCTGCCGCTGGAGCGCCTGTACCGGGACAGCCGGTGCGGCTCGTTGATGCTGCCCTGGACAGCGGAACTGGTGCTCGACCGGATGGGCCGCGAAACGCTGTACGAGCCCGGCGAAAAAGACGAGTAGCCCCGCTTGTAAGAAAGTCGGGCCCGCCGCAGACTCACGGGATGGAACCCATCCCTGCCACCGCCCCGCCCCTGATTTACCGCCACCGCCTGCCGGTGCGCATCATGCATTGGATCAATGTCCTGTGCATCGTTGTGCTGTTGGGCAGCGGCCTGCAGATCTTCAACGCGCATCCGGCCTTGTACTGGAGCGCAGATTCCCGCGACGAGACTCGCGTGTTCCAGATCACGCAGAAGCAAGTGGACGGGCAGTGGCGTGGCGTCATGCGGGTCGGCTCCGCCGAATTCGACACCCATGGGGTGCTGGGCACCTCGAAGAACGATGCGGGAGAGTACGCCTCACGCGCCTTCCCCGCCTGGGCCACGATCCCGGGTGCGCAATGGCTTTCGATGGCGCGGCTCTGGCACTTCTTTTTTGCCTGGCTCTTCGTCGCCAATGGCTTTGCCTATGTGGCATGGACCGCCTTCAGCGGCCACCTGCGGCGCGACCTCATCCCCACGCGAAGCGAGTGGCGCGGCATCGGCCGGTCCATCCTCGACCACGTGCGGCTGCGCCATGCCCACGGCGAGGAGGCGCGCCGCTACAACGTGTTGCAGAACATCGCCTACCTGAGCGTCGTGTTCGTGATCCTGCCGCTGATCGTCCTCGGCGGCTGGGCCATGTCGCCGATGATGGATGCGTGGGTACCCGGCTGGGTCGACTGGCTCGGCGGACGCCAGGCCGCGCGCACCTTGCACTTCCTGGCCGCACTGCTGCTCGTCGCTTTCGTGCTGGTGCACGTGTTCGAGGTGATCGTCACGGGCCTGGTGAACAACCTGCGCTCGATGTTGACCGGCTACTGGAGACTTCCCAAATGAAAAACCAACCGCCTTTCTTCCAGCAGCGGCGTGAGCGGCGCAACGTGTTGAGGACCGGCCTGGTAGTGGCGGCCGGCGGCGCGCTCGCCGGTTGCGACGCCCTCAGCCACAACGAGACAGCGGTGGAAGTGCTGCGAAGCGCCGAGAAGCTCACCGAGTCGGTTCACCGTGTGCTGGGACGCCGCGCAATGGCTCAGGAGTTCAAGCCCGCGGATGTCGCGCCGAAGTTCCGCGCCAACGGCACGACCATGCCGATGGGCGAGGACTATGCGACGATGGTCGCCTCGAACTTCGCTGATTGGAGTCTCACCGTGGATGGCCTGGTCGCCATGCCGCTCGAGTTGAGCCTGGCCGATCTGCGATCCATGCCCGCGCGCACACAGATCACACGCCATGATTGCGTCGAGGGCTGGAGTTGCATCGGCCAATGGAAAGGTCCGCGCCTGTCGCACGTGTTGAATCTCGCGCAGGTCAAGCCCGAGGCGAAGTTCGTCGTGTTCCATTGCCTGGACCAGATGGACGCGGACGACGCCGACAGCGCCTACTACGAGAGCGTGGACCTCGATGACGCCTTCCACGAGCAGACCATCCTTGCGTGGGAGCTCAATGGAAAGCCGGTGCCCGTGGAGAACGGGGCACCGCTGCGCGCGCGCATCGAGCGGCAACTGGGCTACAAGCAGCCCAAGTACCTGCAGCGGGTCGAACTGGTGAGCGAGTTCGCCAGCATCAACGGCGGACGCGGCGGCTACTGGGAAGACCAGGGCTACAACTGGTACGGCGGGATCTGACGCCCACCCCGAAGCGCCTGCGCCGCCTCCCCTCAAGGGGCGCAGCCAGTAGACCGGCGGAGCCATATCTACGGCTACCACGGACAGGTCAGGCGGGTGCGAAACGTCGCGAAGGCGTTTCGAATCCGTAGAAGTCGAATGCGGCTTGCGGCTCTTCACCGCTGATCAACTCGGCCATTGCCTTGCCGGAGCCAGCGCCGTGCGTCCAGCCGAGTGTGCCGTGGCCCGCATTCACCCAGAGCTTGCGCACCGGGGTGCGGCCGATGTACGGGATGTTCGTTGGCGTCGCGGGGCGCAGGCCAGTCCAGAAGCGCGGGTTGCCGCCTTCTTCATCGGTTCGCGTATCGCATACGCCGGGCAACACCTGCTCGATGCGGTCCGCCAGCATCTTGCAGCGTGCCTTGGCCAGCGGCGTGTCGAGCGACAGATCGTAGCCAGAGAGTTCGATGGTGCCAGCGACGCGGAGTTCATCGCCCAGCCGACTCATCGCGCACTTCACTTCGTCGTCGATCGCGCTGACGAAGGGCGCGAGTTCGGGCTTCTTGATCTTGAAGGTGGCGCTGTAGCCTTTGCCGGGATAGATCGGCAGGTCCACGCCCACGGTGCGCAGCAAGGGAGCACTGTACGAGCCACAGGCCACGACGACAGCGTCGGCCTCGATCTTGCGCTGCGACTGCGTTCCCCGGTCGCGCACCCACACCGCGTTCACCGCGCCGCCCGCCTTGTCCAGACGCAGCACGTCGTGGCGGTACAGGAGCTGCACGCCACGCTGCTCGCAGCGCTGCGCCAATTGCTCGGTGAACAGGCGCGCGTCGCCGCTTTCGTCGCTGGCGGTGTACGTGCCACCGACGATCGAATGGGCGAACGACTTGAAAGCCGGCTCGATCCTGAACAGTTCTTCGCGGCTCATCACCTTGCGCTCGACGCCGTACTTCTGCATCAACTGCGCAGCTTCGGCGGCGCCATCGAATGAGGCCTGGTCGGTGTAGTAGTGCGCGATGCCGCGTTCGAGGCGCATGTAATCGATGCCGGTGGCGCGCACGACTTCCTTCAGGGCCCGGTGGCTGTAGGAACCCAGGGCCACCAGTTGTCGCACGTTGCGCTCGAAGGCGGCGTCATTGCACTGGGCGAGGAACTGCAAGCCCCAGCGCCATTGCTGCCAGTCCAGCTGCGGCCGGAACAGCAGCGGCGCGTCATTGCGAAACATCCACTTGAGCAGCTTGGCCGGCGCGCTGCGGTTGGCCCAGGGCTCGCAATAGCTCACCGAGATTTGCGCCGCGTTGGCGAAGCTGGTCTCGCGCGCGGCTGCGGGCTGGCGCTCGACCAGGGTGACTTCGTGGCCACGTTCGCGCAGATGCCAGGCGGTGCTGGTGCCGATGATTCCGGCGCCGAGGACAAGGACTCTCATGCCCGCGAGTGTCTCGCGGCTTGCGGCCCAACAAAAGTGAAATTAAACTGTTTGGGAATTCATCAGGATTGCTAATGAGCACTTTTGACCCCGATGCCCTCGAGTGCCTGGCCGCTATTGTCGAGGAGGGCGGCTTCGAACGGGCGGCCCGGCGGCTCTCGATTACCCAGTCCGCGGTCTCGCAACGGTTGCGGGCATTGGAAGCCCAGGTCGGCACTGTGCTCATCGTCCGCAGCCGGCCGCTCAAGCCCACAGCTGCCGGGCAGCTGCTGCTCAAGCACACCAAACAGCTGAGGCTGCTGCGCGCCGACCTCGAACGCGACCTCAAGGACCTGGCGCCCAGCTCCACCGGTGGCGGACGGGAAGAAGAGCGAATCTCCATTGCGGTGAACGCCGACAGCATTGCCACCTGGGCGCTGCCAGCCATCGATGAATTGGCGCGGCAGGGCCTGCCGCTGGAGCTGATCGCCGACGACCAGGACTTCACGCAGGAGTGGTTGCGTGAGGGCCAGGTACTGGGCTGCGTCACGACGCTCAAGCAAGCGCTTCGCGGCTGCAAGGTGGTGGCCCTGGGCGCGATGAACTACGTCGCGGTCGCCGAGTCGGCTTTTGCGAAAGAGCATTTACCCAAGGGCCTGTCCGCCCACAACTTCCGCGACCAGCCGTTCATTGCGTTCAACCGCAAGGACGACATGCAGGGCGAATTCGTGAGCCGGGCTTTCGGCCTGCGCAGCGTTTCGGTGAACCAGTTGTTCGTCCCCAGCTCCGAAGGCCAGGTGCGTGCGGTGCTGGCCGGGTGGGGTGTCAGCGTGGTGCCCGAGCTGCTGGCGCGCGCGTTGATCGCGCAGGGGCGACTGGTGAACGTGGCACCGGACCATGTGCAGCCGGTCCAGCTGTACTGGCACTGCTGGAACCTGCAAAGCGAAGTGCTGGATGCCCTGACACGTGCGCTGACGGAAGCGGCCGCGGCCGCGCTGGATTAGCTGGCGCTAGTCGCCGCGGGCGAGCAGCGTTTCACGCAGAGCCCGGGCCTTGGCCTCGTCGTACTCGCCCTCTGCGCGCGCCAGCACCCTGCCCTCGCGGTTGAGGACCAGCACCGAGGCGTGTTCCGAGCTGGAGATGCCCGCTGCGCGGATGAAGGCTTCACGGTTGGTGAACACCGGCACCAGGCGCGATCGGGCCGCCTCAGTAGGGTGCCGCTCGAGCAGCCTGCTCTCGATCTGGTTGCGGCCCTGCTCGTTGCCGGGGTCGTTCAGCACCGGCATGCGGAACCAGGAGATGCTGTCGTCCCTGTCGAGGCTGAGGCCACGGACCCAGCTGTCGATTTCGCCGCGCTGTGTGCGCGTGTACGCCACCAGGGCGAGCGTGCGTTCCGCCGGCAGCTGATGCGGCACCACCATCGGTTGCTGGTCAAGCCGCTTCGCGGAGATCGTTGCCACGCGGCCCATGACGATGGATTCGTCCGGAGCGGCGAACGCCAGCATCAGTGCGGCGCTGACCGCAGCAAGCCATGCGAGAGTCGGGGTCCAGATTGTTTTTTTCATCGTGGCTTCCATGAGCACTCAGTGTTTCACAGCAACTCAACTGCGTCTTGTCGAGTGTGTAAAGAGCACGAGCCAGTTGTAGGGGTTCGTAACGTCGCCCGCAACGAGGGCAGTGCTGTCACGCAAGATGCGCGCCGGAGCTCTACCGCAAACGGGGGAGGCTGACGTCGAACACGAACTGTTCGCGAAAGCCGGCCTGCTCGCCTTTGCTCGCGTAGCCCAGTGTGTTGGCCAGCACGCGGCAATCCCCAATGACGTAGTCGTGCTGGCAGTGCAAGTGGCCGTGCAGCCACCACTTCGCCATCGATAGCAGCTCATCCAGTGAATTGCAGAATCCTGCGGTGCCGGGTGTCATTCCGTACCGCGGATCCGCACTGCGAAGGCTCGGCGCGAAGTGCGTGACCACCACGGTGGTGCCTTCGAAGCGCTGCGACAGTGCATCGCGCAGCCATTGCTCGCACACCAGAGCCTGCTCGCGCCAGCCATCGGCCAGCCACGGCTCGCCGTCGCGGGTCGTGCCGGTCTTGCGCAAATAGAAATTGGCGGCGCGGAACGCCTTCTCGCGTTTGCGCAGCAGTGGTGCCGGGCTGGCGGCCGCGCGATCCTCGGGCGTGACGAAGGCATCAAAGTCGGCCCACAAAGTGGTGCCGACAAAGCGCACGTCGCCAATCACCAGCTCTTCGCGTTCCAGCCAGGTAATGCCGAGGCGCTCGCACGTGTCGCGCAGGCGCAGGTGCGTGGCGTCGAAGTCGAGGTTGTCGTACTCGTGGTTGCCCGGCACGTACAGCACCGGCACCGGCCAGCCACGCAGCGGCGAGAATCGCTCCAGGCCAAAGTCATCTCCCTGCAGCCGGCTACCCGCCTGGTAGGAGCCGATGTCGCCGGCCAGCACCAGGAGCTGGGCTTGCGGTGCGGGACGGGGCTGGAAATGGGGATGGACCTCGAGATGCAGGTCCGAGAGCAGCTGGATTTTCACCCGCCCGATTGTGCGGGCGATCTCCATGAACTGCAGGAACCTGGTCGCGCGCACGCGCGAGCAACTCCTTGCCGGTTCCGCTTTGCCTTCAAGTGACAGGCGGAGCGTGAACGCGCACGTGGAAAGTCGCACCTTGTCCGGCGACGCTCTCGACCTCGACGACGCCGCGGTGCAGTTCCGCGCATTCCTTGACGATGTGCAGGCCGATGCCGGTGCCCTGGATGTTGCCGACGTTGGTGCCGCGGTGGAAGCTCTCGAACAGGCGCGGCAAGTCCGCAGTGGGGATGCCGATGCCGCGGTCGGCGACCGTGAAGTGCAGCTCATCGCCCTGCGCGAACGCGGTGCAAGTCACCGGGCTGTCGGGCGGCGAATACTTCAATGCGTTGCCCAGCAGGTTCACCAGGATGTGGCTCAGGAGGCGCGGATCGACCAGGCGTGCGGCGTCGATGCCATCGCACTGCATCGAAATGCGCGCGGCCTGCGGGTGTGCCTGGTCCATCTGAGAGGCCACTTGCACCAGCAGGGCGGAGATCGTGTGCGGCAGCGGCTCAAAGTCGAACTTGCCCGACTCGAGCCGGCTGGTGAGCAGCACCTGCTCCACCATCCGGTTCATTCGCGCCACGGCGTCCTTCACCAGGCCGACGATCTCCTTGCGTTCGTCCTCGGGCAGGCGCGGACCGTAGTCGTCCAGCAGTTCGATCGACGAGAGGATCGCTGCAAGCGGCGTGCGGAATTCGTGCGAGGCCACGGCGACAAAACGCGACTTCAGCTCCGACAGTTCCCGCTCTCGCGCCAGCGCAGCGCGCATGTCCTGCTCGCTCTGCCGCCGCTGGGTTACGTCAGTGAGGAAGTTCAATGTGGCGGGCTGGTTTTGCCACTCGAAGACGACCGCACTGATCTCCAGCCATCGCACATCGCCATTGCTGGGGATCACGCGGAACTGGTAGTAGTTTTCCACCGATTCGCCCCGCAGGCGGCGCAGGTGATTGCCAAGCACGCGCTCCCGGTCGTCGGCGTGGATGAACTCGATGAAGGGCTTGGACTTTGCCGTCTCGTCGTCCAGGCCGGTGAGCGCAAGCGCCTTGGGGTTCGCATAGAGGATGCGACCACCCGCAGTGACCAGGATGCCCTCGTTGACGTTCTCCACCACCTTGCGGTACTTGGCTTCCGACTCTTCGATCAGCCGCTCGTTCGCCTTGCGCCGCGAAATGTCGCGGACGAAGGCGCTGAATGTGTAGCCGTCGGCAGTGCGTACCGGCCACACCGAGAGTTCGGCATGGAATTCGTGGCCGCTGCGATGCAGCGCCATCGTCTCGACGCGGCGGTTCAAGATCTGCCCGCTGCCGTCGCGCAGGAATCGTTCGATCCCCGCGTTGTGGTGCTTGCGATGCGGCGGCGGGATGATCAGTTCGGTGAGGTTGCGCCCCTGCGCTTCATCGCGGCTCCAGCCAAAGATCCGTTCGGCAGCCTTGTTCCAGTCGATGATGGTGCTGGCTGCGTCGATACTGATGATCGCGTCGTTCGCGCTCGCCACCAGCGACTGCAACCGCTGCGTGGCATCGCTCAGGTGGCGCTCGGCATCGGTGCGGCGCGAGATCTCCGCGCGCAGCTGCGCAGTCGTGTCGACCTGCCAGGAAATGTCGCGCGCTACATGGGTGAGGCAATCCTTGCCCCCAATGCCCGGGGCCACGAAGCCACGCTCGCGCAGTCGCGCATAGCGTGTCTTCTGGCCATCGCCTGCCGGCAGCACCACGCGGTACTCTTCCACAAAGGGCGCACGCGAGGCGATCTTGATCGCCATGCGAAGGAGCGGGTGGTCTTCCGGGTGCACGCGGGCGAGCAGTGCCTCCTGGCCGGCCGCGGCGGCATCGGCACCCCAGAAGCGTTCGAAGGCGTTGTTGGCGTAAAGCACGCGGCCCGAGGCATCCGTGACCCACAGCATCTCGTCGACGGCTTGCGCCACCTGGGCAAGCCAGTCGCCGACGGCAGCGGTGGGGGGCGCGGCATCCATGCGAGCGAGCATAGCGTTTGCGGCTGAGCTTGCGCAGTGTGGATCGCACCTGCTTCATGTAGCAAGGCGTCCGAGGTCATGCGCGATTCGCATCGCCCAAGGCCGAGTTTGAGGTTGAATTTCTAGGGAAAACCCTTATCCTGAAGTTATCACCTCAACCAGGGACCTCATCATGTCTGCCATCTTCGCCCGCATCAGCCGGTTCATTGCTGTCAAAGGCGTCCGGCTGGGCAACGCCGCCATCCCGCGAAACTTGCTGGAAGACGCCGGTGCCCGCGCGGGCAGCAACCCGCGCCAGGCGCGTGAATTGCGGCGCGCCGCGTTCGTGTACCTGAGCGTCGTCCGCTGAAACCAGCATCGCGCTAAAACTTTTCGAAGGCCTTTTGCGAGGCCGCGGCCACGGCCAGCCGCAGCCACGCATGATCACTGCGCTGGCTTTGTCGCCGATGCCACAGCGAATCGACGTGTACCGGTGGCACGTCAAACGGCAACTGACGCAGCGCCAGCTGGTCCTTGAAGCCCGTGACGTCGAGAAAGTGACGGGGCAGCACGGTCAGCAGGTCGGAGCCGGCCACTACGCGCCCCGCCGTGAAGAACTGGTTGACCGTCAGCACCACCCGACGCTGCCGGCCCAGCGATGCCAGCGCTTCGTCGATGAAGCCGAACGGGCGGCCGGAAAAGCTCACCAGCAGGTGATGCGCTTCGCAATAGCGCTTGATCGTGAGCGGTCCGCGAGCCATGGGATGGCCCTGCCGCATCACGCAGCCATATTCACCGTTGTACAGCCGGTGGTGGTCGAAGGGCGCAACTCCGCCTTGCTGTGCCTGCGCAGACAGGTCGGCCAGCACAGGTGGAAAGAAGCCCACGGCCAGGTCGATGGCGCCCTCGTCGAGAAGGCGTCGCGGATCTCGGGTTGTCAGCGGCAGGACCCGGACGGATACGCCAGGGGCGTCGCGTTCGATGATCTCGACCAGCCCCGGCATCAGCGCCGCAGCGGTCGCGTCGGCCATCGCCAGCACGAAGGTGTTCCTGGCCTCGGATGCCGTGAAGTCACCCGGCACCAGCGAGACTTCGAGTTGGCGCAGCGCGTCGGCCACCGCAGGCCAGAGCGTCAATGCCCGGGGCGTGGGCTCCACCCCGTAGCCGCTGCGGGTCACCAGCTTGTCCCCGAGGGCCTCGCGCAAGCGGCTGAGCGCATTGCTCACGGCGGGCTGGGTCATCGAGAGGTTGCGCCCGGCCCGGGTGAGGTTGCGTTCGGACATGACTTCGTCGAACACCCTCAGCAGGTTCAGGTCGAGCGTACGGAAGTTGGTCGATTTCATCATATTCATGAATGATATCCATCACCAATCTAAATTAGCAATATATCAGTGATAACCCTAATATGTGGTCACGCGACGGGTAATCCCACCCCAGAGCGGCTCTCACAAGGAGAAAAAAACATGACCAGCTTCGTCCACGTTCACTATCCCGCCGAACATCCCGGCGTTGCCCGTGCCGAACGCATCGCACGAGGCGTCAAAAACCTGGCCCACGGGTTCGACGGCGCCCGGGCCACTGCCAGCATGCTGCTCGCGGCCATCGTTGCTGCGCTGCTTGTCGTTGCCAGCCAACTGATCGACACCTGGACCGAGGGCCATCTGCTCGCCGCCTGGGTCGTGACGTGGGTCGTGGCCTTCGCCTCGCTTGCGCTACTGGCAACACCCGCACGCCGCGCTGCGAACTTGCTGCGTTCGAACCTGCGCGCTTACGCCGCACATCGCCGCCAGGCCGCGCAGGACGAGCAGCTTTGGCAAGTGGCGCTGACCGATGCGCGGGTGATGGCTGACATCAGCCGCGCCATGAGCGCCTCGGCCGTCAGCGACCTGAAGCAGTACTACTGAGCGGCCGCGCCATGGCAGTCACCCGCTTCAGCGACTGGCTGGTCCGCGCCCTCCAGCTTCTGCCGGGGCCGTTGCATCGCTCGCTTGATGCGTGGTCCCGCCGGCAGGCGATGAAGCGGCGCGACAGGCGCCAGCATCCCGCCAAGGCAAACTGAAAAAAGCAAAAACAAAGAGCCACCCTCAGGTGGCTCTTTCTCATTGGGTCGGGTCGATCAGGCCGCGAGGCGCTTTTCGATCTCGGCCTTGGTCTCTCCCAACTCGCGCGGCAAGTGATATTCAAGCTGCTGGAACAGTTCGCTGTGCAATTGCAATTCCTTCTGCCACGCCGCCTTGTCGATACTGGTCACAGTGTTGAACTGCTCGACGCTGAAGTCCAGGCCGGTCCAGTTCAGTTCCTCGTAGGCCGGGCTCACGCCGAACACATGTTCGGTGCCCTTCGCTGTGCCTTCGATGCGGTCGATCATCCACTTGAGCACGCGCATGTTCTCGCCATAGCCGGGCCAGACAAACTTGCCGTCCTCGCCCTTGCGGAACCAGTTGGTCGTGTAGATGCGCGGTAGCACGGCGCCCGAGGCCTGCAGCTTCTTGCCCAGATCGAGCCAGTGCTGGAAGTAGTCAGACATGTTGTAGCCGGTGAAGGGCAGCATCGCAAAGGGATCGCGGCGAACCACGCCCTGTTGGCCGGCCGCTGCCGCCGTCGTCTCGGAGCCCATGGTCGCGGCCATGTACACGCCTTCGACCCAGTTGCGCGCCTCGGTCACCAGCGGAACGGTCGTCGAGCGGCGGCCACCGAAGATGAACGCGTCGATCGGCACGCCCTTCGGGTCATCCCAGGCCGGATCGAGCGCCGGGTTGTTGGTGGCAGCCACGGTGAAGCGCGCGTTGGGGTGCGCGGCCTTGGCGCCGGTCTCCTTGGCGATCTCCGGGGTCCAGTCCTTGCCCTGCCAGTCGATCGCGTGCGCGGGCGCGGGGCCCATGCCTTCCCACCACACGTCGCCGTCATCGGTGAACGCAACGTTGGTAAAGATCACGTTCTTGTCCAGGCTCGCCATGCAGTTGGGGTTTGTCTGGAAGTTGGTACCTGGCGCGACGCCGAAATAGCCGGCTTCCGGATTGATTGCGTACAGCTTGCCATCCGCACCCGGCTTGATCCACGCAATGTCGTCGCCGATGGTGGTGACCTTCCAGCCTTCGAAACCCTTGGGCGGGATCAACATCGCGAAGTTGGTTTTGCCGCACGCTGAGGGGAAGGCCGCCGCGACGTGGTACTCCTTGCCCTGCGGGTTGGTCACGCCCAGGATGAGCATGTGCTCGGCCAGCCAGCCCAGGCTACCGGAGGGGCCTTGAGACTCCTGCCGACCCATGCACGACGCGATGCGCAGCGCGAAGCACTTCTTGCCCAGCAGCGCGTTGCCGCCATAACCCGAGCCGTACGACCAGATCTCGCGCGTCTCGGGGTAGTGGACGATGTATTTGGTCTTGTTGCAGGGCCACGAGTCGTCCTGCTGGCCGGCCTCCAGGGGGGCGCCGACGGTGTGCACGCAAGGCACGAACTCGCCATTCACGCCGAGCACCTCGTACACCGCCTTGCCCATGCGCGTCATGATCTTCATGTTCACGGCCACATAAGGGCTGTCGGACAGCTCGATGCCGATATGCGCGATCGGCGAGCCGAGCGGCCCCATCGAGAACGGCACCACATACATCGTGCGGCCGCGCATGCAGCCGTCGAACAGCGGCTGCAGGGTCTGGCGCATTTCCGCAGGCGCCATCCAGTTGTTGGTGGGGCCAGCGTCTTCCTTCTTCTGCGAGCAGATATAGGTGCGATCTTCCACGCGAGCGACGTCACTCGGGTCAGAGCAGGCGAGGTAGGAGTTGGGGCGCTTGACAGGGTCGAGCTTGCGGAACGTGCCGGCTTCAACGAGTTGCCGGCAGAGCCGGTCGTACTCTTCCTGGCTGCCGTCGCACCAGTGAATGTGCTCGGGCTTGCACAGGGCCGCCATGTCGGCCACCCATGCGATCAGCCTTGCATTCTTCACGAACGAGGGCGCGTTCAAATTCAGCCCCTGCATCACGGGAGAGTTCATCGAAAAAAGCTCCTGAAGTTAAAACCTGGTTTCAGAAGGGTCGAGCTCTTAAAGAAGGGGGGTCTTTGACGAGCGCTGCCTTTTTGAAATCGGGCTTCGGGCTCAGTCAACGGGCGGGGCTGCAGTGAGTAGGCAGCGGCAGGGGCGTGAGGGGTAGGTCACATTCCGCGGGTCGGCTGGGAAAGACGATTTTATGAAACCGGCTCCCCCCTAGGCTGCCGCGCCGCCCGAAATCCATGCATAACTTGCATGAGGTTATGCATAACAGCCACGCTTCAGGCCGAAGGCAAAAAAGCCGCGAGGGCGCCAGGGCGCCACGCGGCTTTTTGGAGAAGGCTGGGGCTGGCTCAGGCCATGTAGATGGCGATGAAGGCCAATAGGAACATCAGCACCCCGCCAACCACAGGCAGCACGATGGGAATCAGCGGCACGATGGCCTCGACGCCATCGGCGGGAGGGGTTTGCTCGGCGTGGGATTCGTGGCTGGCCATGATGGTTCTTTTCCTGAAAAGGCGTTCGTCCAGCCGGTGATTTTAGCGCGGCGTCAGAGCAGGGCGTAGGTGACCGTGGCGCGGCACACGCTTTTGCCGTCCACGGCACCCCGGATGTCGATCTCGCCGAAGGCCAGCGACTTGCCGGCGCGGATCACCCGAGCCTCGATGAGCGCGTCCTGACTGGAGAGCGGCTTCAAGAAACTGGTGTTCATCTGAACCGTGGTGCAAGGCTTGAATTCGCCGAAGTGGTTGACCAGCGCCAGTACCATTGCCGTGTCGGCAGCCGCCATCATGGCCTGGCCGCACAACATGCCGCCCACGCGCGACAGCCGCTCGCTTTGCGGCATGCGCAGGGTCACGCTCTCCGCGCTGAACGATTCCGGGCGGATGCCGAGTTCCTGCACCCAGGGAGCGAAGAAGTCATCAAGCGCCGACTGCAGTGTCTGCAATTCCATCATTGTTCCTCGGCTGAAAATCCGCCGTCATGCAGCGCTTCGATCACGGCGCGGATGTGGTCGCGCCCGCGCGTCTGCAGCACCAGCTCGATCTCCACGTTTTGTGCCGCCAGCAGCGTGAAGGCCCGCTGGTGGTGGACCTCGTCGATGTTCGCGCCGGCCTCCGCGACGATGGCCGTGATCCGGGCCAGCGAGCCCGGCACGTCGCGCGAACTCACGCGCACGCGGCACAGGCGCCCGGCGCGGACCATGCCGCGCTCGATGATCGCTGCCAGCAGCAACGGGTCGATGTTGCCGCCGCCCAGCACCAAGCCCACCTTGCGGCCCGCGAAACGCGATGGCTCTTTCAGCAAGGCGGCCAGGCCCGCGGCGCCAGCGCCCTCCACCAATGTCTTTTCGATTTCCAGCAGCATCACGATGGCCTGCTCGATGTCGCCCTCATCGACCAGCAGCAGGTCATCGACATATTTCTCAATGATGGCCTGCGTAATGCGCCCCGGCGTACCCACCGCGATGCCTTCGGCGATGGTGCTGGCACCTTGCGGCAGTGATGCATGTTTCACCGCGTTGAACATGTTCGGAAAGCGCAGCATCTGCACGCCGATCACCTGGATCGACGGCTTGATCGCCTTGGCCGCAACCGCGATCCCCGCAATCAATCCACCGCCGCCGACGGCGACCACCAGCGTGTCCAGCTCCGGCACCGCAGCGAGCATCTCGAGGGCGACGGTGCCCTGCCCCGCGACGATCTCTTCGTCGTCGTAGGGATGCACGAAGACCAGTTGCTGCTGCTGCGCAAGTTCCAGCGCGTGCGTGCGCGCCTGTTCGAGCGTGTCGCCGACCAGCACCACTTCCGCGCCGAAGCTGCGCGTGCGTTCCACCTTCACGCCCGGCGTGAATCGCGGCATCACGATGACGGCGCGCAGGCCCAGGCGTTGCGCGTGATAAGCCACACCCTGGGCATGGTTGCCCGCGCTCATGGCGATCACGCCGCGGCGCTTCTCTTCCTCGGTGAGTTGCACCAGCTTGTTGCAGGCGCCGCGCTCCTTGAACGATGCGGTGAACTGCAGGTTCTCGAACTTGAGGAACACCTCGGCGCCGGTCAGCGCCGACAGCGTTCGGCTGGGCAGGAGCGGGGTGCGGACTACGGCGCCGGCGATGCGGGCCGCCGCGGCGCGGATTTCATCGAGCGAGGGCATGCCGCGAGGCTAGCAGTTGCAGGGCAGGGCGGTATACTGTATAAATAAACAGTACCTGCTTTCCCCTCCGGAGACCGACCGTGAACGAAATCGTTGCCGTGAAAGACTTTGTGCTTGCCGCCGATATCCTGACCTGGTTCCTCGTGGCCGCCTGCCTCGCCGCCGGCCAGGGCTGATCGCACGACGCGCTAGCGGGCCTGCACCACCTCGGAATTGATCCGGAAATTGGGGCCGCGCCACAAGCCGGCGCGGCTCGCCCTGGCCTGATCCTGCGCGATGGCATATTGCCGCTGGGAAGACTCGGGCTGGAGGGCGAGGTTGGTCTTGTCGATCACCGCCCAACCGAAAGACAGCTGCGACAGGCCCGGATCGAGGATGGGCGCACAGGGCTGGCCGCCGCACTCCTTCTCGCTGCGCACGACAAGCACCGTGCCGATCAGCACGCCCTTGGGATCGATCGCCGTGGTCTCGAC
>JBKJOM010000199.1:0-8910 GCA_046595775.1 Ramlibacter sp.
CCAGAACGCCGACGGTTCGGTGACGGTGCCCGAAGTGCTGCGACCGTACATGGGCGGCCTCGCGGCCATCGCCCCGTGATCGGTTAAACTCCCAGGCTTCGCACCACGCGAACCGAAATCAGGAGCGGTGGCAGAGTGGTCGAATGCGCCGGACTCGAAATCCGGTGTACGGTTATGCCGTACCGTGGGTTCGAATCCCACCTGCTCCGCCAATAGCCAGTGCCTCGCGTCGCCGAGGCATTTTTTTGTCCTCTCCCGACACCCGAAGTTGCGTGGACGCAGTTCAGCAACCGGACCGCCCCGACCAGAACTCGCGCGTCGCCAGGAGCCCTGCCGGGGTCCAGTGAACACCTGGAGACATCAGGTCGATGAGCAAGTCGGTGCGCCTTGGTTCGCACTCGTTTTTTAGCCGCAGCTTCAGCGCATCAAGGTCGGGGTCAAGCACGTCGGCTTCACCGGCCATGCTTGTTGCTACTCCCTGCTTGACGCGCTGCAAGGCCCGATAGGTTGCGCGGCGGTACCGTCCGCCAGGGGCGACACCCTCGCTATACGCCCGGCCATCGCTGCTTGCATCACCGCGGATCCAGTCGTGGATCACCTGCAGTTCATAGCTGGAAAAGACACCGAACATCTGCGCGCGCGGCCCTTGCAACAGGCCCCAGAAGCGGCTTTCTTCGACGGGGCTGCCCCGCTTGATCCATCCGCCCGCCTGCAGCGCCGCCAGGAAATCACTCGCTTGCAAAGGCTGCGCCAGCCATTCGTTCACGGTCTTGCCGGCAATGCGGCAGTAGTCCGAGTGGGCACCATGGCCCGTCTCTGCCTTCCGCGCCAGGATGCGAACCACTTCTTGCCCGATGTCGAAGCCCTTGATCACGTCATTGGTGCCGAGCCCTGCCGAGACAAGCTTGTTGCCTGCACGCACACGCCGCCAGAACGCGTCGCCATCGGCCAGGCGCGGCAACATGTCCAGCACCGCCTGGCAGGCACGCCGTGCATGGCCCGTGTCACCGTTGTCGACGGTGACGTGCAGGGAAAAATAATAGGGGTCGAGGCCCAGCTCGTCGAGTTCGTGCGCGGTGATGAGCAGGTGCAAGGGCAGTTGCTCATAGCCGAGGTTGAACCCAATCACCTCTGGCAGGAGTTCTTCTGCGTTCCAGCCGAGCGCCAACTGGATCAGCCCCTGGCGATAGAACGCGTCGTCCAGGTCGTCCAGCGGGTCGAGGTTGTAGCGATTGAGCAGCTCACGATAGAGCACCACATGGTTCTTGCTCCCGTCGCCTTCGCCCAGTTCTTCGACATACGTTCGCACCAGGTCCGACAGTTTTGGGTTGCACGCGTGTTTCACCAGGCCATACAACCAGGCGCCATCGACCAGTTTGGTCGGCGCGAGGGTGCGCAGCACGTAGAGCGCATGCGCCCGGCTGGTGAAGAAGCGCCGTGGCGAGCCCGCCTTGCGTTCAGCGAGGTACGAGGCGTATTGGCCATGGACTGTCTGCGTGTTGGCGCTCATCCACGACACAAGCTCGTCTGCGCACAGAGGCAGCTCGTCTGCCTGTTCTTCAGCGACCGCCAATTCATGGCGCAGGTACAGCGTCGCATCCGCGCGCGTTTGTTCTTCGGGGGTTTGCATCAGGCGCCGGTACGGCGCCTGGAGTTCATTGCTTTGCCCCTCCGGCACCAGCAAGGATGGGGCTGAAGCTGGTTGGGGGCGTTGCCATTCTTGGGGACCGGCGTACATCGTTCTCGGGGTTCGTGGGGATGCAGCAATTTGGCCCGCACCCCCACGCAGCGCCTATCGGGAATCGGGCCGATAGCAGGTCGGCAGCCTCCTACTCAGTGGCCGAGCCAGCCCCACGCTGCGAGCTTTTCGATGTGATCGCGCGCAACGCGCTCGCCGATGTCGGTTCTATAGCGCAGGTTTGGAACGACGACGCCCCGGGCCACGGCAAGCGCGTTTTTGTTGGCGGCCTGCACGGTCGCGCCCACGCCGGTGGCGACACCCACATAGCCGCAGGAACCGCTGGTGACGAGCTGGCCGTGTGTAAACGCGACCTCCGCAAAGTGCAGATTCCGCAGGGCCGGCGCATCGAGTTCTTTTCGCAGGCACACCGGCAGGCCCTTGGACAGCTGCGCATAACCGTGGCGGTACGGAAAGGGCGGCACAGTCAGCACGACTCCGGAGGCGAAACCGTCGTGGGTTGGCAGCGCGAGCGTGTCCCTGCCGGCCATGCGCCGGAGGATCACGTCCCAGGGTTCAACGTGCAGGGCTTCGCAGATGGCGAACCCTGGATAACCGAACCGGCTGGTGAATTCGAGGGGCCAGAGGCCGGCTTCATTCGCGATGAGGTTCACGTTGATGTAGCCGCAGTACCCGCCATCGCGCAGCATGCCGGCCAGTGGGGCGAGCACGCGCTCGAAGAGCGGGCACGATCCGCGGTAGGAGACGATCGTCCCCATTTCGCCGGTGAGTTCACCAAGCTCGCCGGGGAAGAATCGCTTGTGCTCGAAGTCGATGCAGGCGGCCTCCAGGAACTCATGGCCGTTAAAGTAGGCGCCGATGCCCACCTCCACGCCTTGCAGGTGCTCCATCAGGACGAAGTCCACCTCTTGACCCGGCGACGCCCGCGACGCATACAGGCCCAGCAGTGCAAGCATGTCGGCGCCGTCTTCCATTTCACCGATGAAGTTGCGTGATCGCTCGCTGTCCGCGCCATTGAACTTGAGGACGTAGCGGCCCGGGCGGCTGCGAACATGGTCCGATGCCACACGGAAATCGGTGAATCGCAGGCTGGGCGCCGTCGTCATGCCGGTGGCCGAGAGTGCGGACTGTCCAAAGAGGCGATCGGCCTCGAGCCTGTCGCCGAGTTCGCTGCCGCCGATCACCTTGAAGCCGTCGCGGCGCAGCGCATCCTGCGTCGACCCATGGATCGCCGATTCAAAAATGATGAGGCCTTGGTCGGCGTCATCACCTCTCCCGCGAACCCAACCGAGTTCCTGCTCCCAATCGGGGGCAAAGTCGAGCATGCCTTCGAACACGTCGCGGCACGCCGGGTCGGCCACATGAACCCTCACCTCATGGCCGCGCTGCACCATGCCGTGGTACATCGCCGCCAGATCGTTGTACTCCCCGATGCCCAGGATCCTCATTTCACAGGTCGGGTCACGACAAGTGCGACGGCAGCGATGCGGTCCGCACGCTGGTAGGCGGGTTGCTCGAGTTCTTCACCGAAGACGTCGGGGTCGAGCTCGCGGTAGCGCCACGGCCAGCTGCGCGCGTCAAGGCCCGCGCGCAGCGCTTCCAGGAAGGTGTCGCACCCGTCCACGACCGCAGCGCCTGTGTAGAGCACCAGGCGCCCGGCGGGTGCTAGGCGATCAATGCCTTCGTGCACGATGCGTTCTGACAGCGCGCCTCCCCAGTCACCCCCACCGTGCCGATAGGTGCGCGCGGCCCCGTCGTTCAGGTAAGGGGGATTGGAGACGATCAGGTCGAATTCACCGTCCACCGGCTCGAAAAGGTCGCCCAGCACCAGCGATGCGCCGACCCCGGCCAGCGCCACGTTGGCCGAGGCGAAGTGCAGCGCGGCAGCGTTGATGTCTGTGAGGGTCAGGGACGGACTGCTGCGCTTCGCCGCCTGAGCCGCCTCGATGCCCCCGGGACCCGCGCCGGCACCCACGTCGAGAATGCGTGCGCCCACAGGAAGGGTCGTGCGTTCAATCTCCGCACACACCAGTGCCGCGAAGCGATAGGTGTCGGGGCCGAAAAAAACGGAATCCGCCCGCTCAGTGGGGAAAGCCGAATGCGCGTAGAGGTTCTCACCAAGGGACGAGTACCGGACGCCGCTGCGCCACAGGCCTTCCGGCATTTGCTCTGCCAGTCCGGCCGCCAGCAGGCATTGCGCGACGTGGGGAGGCAGCAAGTTGGGCTCGAATGCACGGCTCCACCCAAAGATGTCTCGCGCGCAGGTGGCCTGCTGCGTGCCAGCCCGGCCGTTGACGCGGGCGTGGGTGGCCGGCGTGGGCGTGACGAAACCATAGCCGGTGGAGCGCAGCCACTTCCCGATTTCGACCAGGTAAGACGTCTGGGCGCTGGGCGCGCTTTCTGCAAGGTTCATCGCCGCCAGCATCGTGCGGCTGGGGCGATCACACTGTCAGATAAATTCGCAAATCGCGCCTAAATTCTGCCGGCCACACGCGGCGAACGAACATGCATGCCGCGAGGAGGGGTTGGGCAAGTTGAGCCACCGTCCTACACGTCCCAAACGCCAGCAGCCCTCACGCGCCGACATCCGCATGGCATTCTTGGCTGATGACATTCGGCTGCGACCCCTTCGACCCTGATCATCAACGCGCGTGCGCCCGGTTCGCCAATGACCGCGCCGCTCGCATCGAAGCGACGGGTCAAGGTGCCAGGCAAGCCGGAAGGCGCTGATGCCGGCAACCCTCGACCAGCCCGCTGCGTACCGGCACAGTCGGCCGGATGTCGAGCGACGCAGCATGCTGGAGCGCATGCCCAAGTGGCTGATCTGCGTGCCGCTGGTGATCCAGTGGCTGTGGCTTGGCCTGCGGTATCGCAGCCTCACGCTGCCTTCGGCGGCGAATCCCGCCATCACGTCGGGCGGCCTGGTGGGTGAAGGCAAGCTCGAGTACTTCAACGGCATGGGGTCGCTGGCGCGAGCCGCGACCGCCAGGTCACTGGGCCTGCTCAACGATGGCACGCACACACAGCGATCGCTCCAGGCGCTGCTGCCTCCACTGGGCCTGGATTTCCCGCTGATTGCCAAGCCGGACCTCGGCCTGTGCGGCCACGGCGTGCGGCGTGTGGACACCCTCGCCTCTTTGCTGACATATCTTTCGACATTTCCCCGGGGCGAAGTAGTCGTGCTGCAGGAATACCTGCCACAGGAGGGCGAGGCCGGAATCTTCTACGCACGCGACCCGAAAGATGGGCAGGGAAAGATCATCGGCCTGGCATTACGCACTTTCCCGCGCGTGATCGGGGACGGTGTGAGGACGGTTGGGCAACTCGTGCAGGCCGATACGCGAGCGCGGCGCCTGCTCGCATCCGTTCGCCACGAGTGTGCGTTCCATCCGCACGAAATCCCCCGGGCGGGCGACGCGGTGCGGCTCGCGACGATCGGCTCCACGCGCGTCGGCGGCCTCTACCTCGATGGAGCAGCCTGCATCACGCCGCAGCTGGTTGCGACCATCGATGCCATTGCGCGCGACATGCCGCAATTTCATTTCGGCCGGTTCGACGTTCGCTTCGACACCCTGGCCGGGCTTCGTGCGGGTGAAGGCGTGCGGATCATGGAAGTTAATGGGGCAGGTTCGGAAGCCATCGAAGCCTGGGACCCGCACACCAGTTTGCTGCAGGGCTTGCGCATGATCTTTCGCAAGCAGGCGCTGCTGTTCGCGATAGGCGATGCGCGCCGGCGTGAAGGCGTGCGGCCGATCCCGCTGCTTGAATTGGTCCGCCTCAATCGCCGGCAGTGCCGGCTGGTGGGGCTTTACCCGCCGTCCAACTGAGGGCACGCCCGTGCACGCCTGCGAAACCACGATCGACTTCGCTCCCACGGTCAGGCCCCCCGGGGCGGTGCCCGCAGAGCCGGCAGGTGCTCGCCAGTTCATCGTGGAGTGGGCACGTTCGCAAGATGACGTGCGTGAAGCGCAGCGCCTTCGCTTTCGCGTGTTCAGCACCGAGATGGGCGCGAAGCTCGACCACGCCGACAGCGCATCGAAGGGCCTGGACGTTGACCGGTTCGACCCGTTTTGCGAACACCTGCTGGTCAGGGCCATCGACCCCGACACCGGAGGCCGCGGCGCAGTCGTCGGCACTTATCGGCTGCTGTCCCCATCGCAGGCACGTGCGGCAGGCGGCTACTACAGCGATACGGAATTCGACCTCGCCCCGCTCGCGGCCTTACGGCCCCGTGCGGTGGAATTGGGCCGCTCCTGCGTGCATGCAGACTGGCGCCTGGGCGGCGTGATCCTTGGCATGTGGTCGGCCCTGGCCGAATACATGTTGCGTCGCGGGCTGGACACCATGATCGGCTGCGCGAGCATTGGCATGGCCGATGGCCCCGGACCTGCACTGTCGCTGTGGGAGCGACTGCGCCAAACACACCTCACGCAATCCGAGTGGCAGGTCCGGCCGCTTTGCCCCTTGCCGGGTGCGAACGGGATCGCGCTGGCCAACAGCAGCGCGACCACACGCGCGTTACGGGACGCGCCACCCCTCATCAAGGGGTACTTGCGGTGCGGCGCGCGGGTTTTGGGCCCGCCTGCCCATGACGCCGCGTTCAACACCGCCGACCTGCCCATGATGATGCGGCTGCAGGACATGGCGCCGCGCTATCGCCAGCACTTCCTCGACGCTGCATGACTGCGGGCAAAGTCGCGGCGCAGCTCATCCATACCCCATCCTCGCTGGTCTGCGGTGCCTGCCCAGCTCAACAATGGGCTTGCGTGAATTGTTTGCACGCCGCGTGCGGTAGCGAACAGACGAAGCGCTTCAGCCGTCTTACTCTGCGGGTTGAAAGAGGTCAACCATGAACAAGAAATTCCAGGCCCTGATGGGCATCACCACTCTAGCCTTCAGCGCCCACGCGGCTGCTCAACTGACGCTGCACGAGAACGAGGGCTTCCAGGGGCGTACGTTCTCCTCCCAGCAATCCGTGCGCAACCTGCAGCGCCTGGGCTTCAACGACCGCGCTTCCTCGGTGGTCGTTGTCGGGCAGCGCTGGCAAGCCTGCGAGGACGCGAACTTCCAGGGTCATTGCATGGTGCTGCGCCCCGGCCAGTATCCGTCGCTGCAGGCCATGGGCCTGAATGACCGGATCTCCTCGATGCGCCCGATTCGCAACAACGAGCGCGTGGCCGACAGCGATTACGCGCCGATGCCCATCGTCGTGCAGGATTTCCGCCGCCGCCGCGAGGAACCCCTCTATGAAGCACAGGTGACCTCGGCACGCGCCGTGGTCGGCACTCCCGCCCAGCGCTGCTGGATGGAACGTGAACAAGTGGTGCAGCAACAGCCGCAGAAGGGCCCCATCAACCTGCCCGGCGCCGCGATCGGCGCCGTCATCGGCGGCGTCCTGGGTCACCAGGTGGGCGGCGGCACCGGCAAGCAGCTCGCCACTGTCGGCGGCGCCGTCGGCGGAGCTGCCCTGGGCGCGCAGTACGGCCGCAATGACCAGCAGGCGCAGATCCAGCCGCTGACGCAGGATGTGCGCCGCTGCGATGGCAACGCCGCGCAGGCCACGCCCAGCTACTGGGACGTGACCTACAACTATTCCGGCATCGAACACCGTGTGCAGATGGCCAACCAGCCGGGCCGCACGATTTCCGTCAACCGTAACGGCGAACCCCGCGTGTAAAGCGCGGCCCGCCCGATCCTTTCCCGCAACCCCCCTCATCCATCCCACCGAAAGAACATCATGACCAACCAATTCGCACGCACTTCCATCCTCGTTGCCGCCGTCGCCCTCACCGCGCTGGCCGGCTGTGCCTCCACCCAGAAGCAGGAGAGCACCGGCCAGTACGTGGACGACACGGCCATCACCACCAAGGTGAAGGCAGCCATCTTCAACGACCCGATGCTCAAGTCGGCCGAAATCAACGTCGAGACCTTCAAGGGCCGCGTGCAACTGAGCGGCTTCGTCAGCTCCCGCGACCGGATCGACCGCGCCGTCGTGGTTGCGCAGGGCGTGAGCGGCGTGACCTCGGTCGCCAACGACATGCGCGTGAAGTAAGCGCGAGCCTGACATGCTCTACACCATCGCCATCGTCCTGATCCTCCTGTGGGCACTGGGACTGGTTACTTCCGTCACCGCGGGTGGGCTCATCCACCTGTTGCTGGTGATCGCCGTCGTCGTCGTGCTGTTGCGCATCATTAGCGGCCGCAAGGTGATCTAACCGGAAGCGTGCTTCCCTGGCCGAAGGCCACCCCGCTTCGCGGTGGTCGCTTCTCAGTGGCCACCGCGTTTTCGTTTAAATTCCACTCGTCAAGGAGCTCTTCGATGAACACCCCCAACGACAAATTTGACCTGCAAACCAGCCGCGACAAGATCACGCACGACCTGGCCAACTCGGCCCGCGAAGCTGGCGAGCTGGTTCGCAACCTCGGCACCCAGACGCTTGAAAGCGCGAAGGGCGCCGTGGTGGATGCAAAGGCAGCGGCTGAAGGCAGCGTTGCCGATCTGCGTTTTGCAACCCAGGACTATGTGCACAGCTATCCGTGGCGTGCCATCGGGGCCGCCGCCGTTGCGGGCCTCGTCGTCGGCTTGCTGGTATCACGCCGCTAGGCCCTCCAACAGCCCGGCCTGGCCCGCCACCTCCATCGATCACCGCCATGCTCAACAAGAAACTCCTGCCCTTCGCCCTGCTGGTGCTCGGCCAGCCGCTGCTCGCACAGCAACCGCCTACCGGCGGGGGCCAGCTGCTTCAGATCCCAGCACCGCAGGCACCGCCGCGAGCCCTTCCCCAGATGCGGATCGAGCCGCTTCCCGTGCCCCCACCGCCGGTAGCCGGCGAGGCGAGCGTTCGGGTCACGCGCCTGCGCGTCACCGGCGCCAGCCTGTACCCAGAAGCGGACCTGCTCGCCGTCACCGGGTTCGTGCCGGGCAGCGCGCTGACCCTGTCGCAGCTGCAGGCCATGGCGGGCCGGATCACCGATTACTACCGGGCGAGAGGCTACTTCGTCGCGTACGCCTACCTGCCCGCGCAGGACATCCAGGACAACTCGGTCACGATCGCCGTGAACGAGGGCCGCTACGGCAACATCGAATTGCGCAACAGCGCCGGGCTGAGCGAAGGCACGACGCGCGGCAAACTCGCCGGGCTGGCAGGTGGCGACGTGATCGAGGTCACGGCACTGGAAGAACGTCTGCTGCTGCTGTCGGACCTGCCGGG
>JBKJOM010000250.1:0-3598 GCA_046595775.1 Ramlibacter sp.
CCGCTGCCCTACCTCAGCGGCCGGGACCAGCTCTATCGCGAAATATTCAAGCGAAACAAAGCTTTATCCCAATAAACACGGGCGCAAGCAGCTCCTCAAATCATAGCAGCGGAAGAAAGGAAATGACGATGGACATGGAAGCCAGAGCGCACAGCGAACACCCCGAGGCCCTGCGCCTGTGGCTGCGGCTGCTCACGTGCACCCAGATCGTGGAAAAGAAGGTGCGCTCGCAATTGCGCGAACGCTTCGATACCACCTTGCCCCGCTTCGACCTGATGGCGCAGCTCGAGCGTGCGCCCGAAGGCCTGAAGATGAACGAGCTCTCGCGTCGCATGATGGTGACGGGCGGCAATGTCACCGGCATCACCGATCAGCTGGTGGCCGAGGGCCTGGTGGATCGCGTCGACGTCGAAGGCGACCGCCGGGCCTATCGCGTGCGGCTTACGGCCAAGGGCCGCAAGCTGTTCCACGAGATGGCGCACCAGCACGAGCAATGGATTGTCGACGCGTTCTCCGGCCTGTCGGGCAAGGACATTTCGGCACTGCACAAGTTGCTGGGCAAAGCGAAAGCGCACGCGCAAGTACTGACGGAAGGCGCGGTGTGAACGCTGCCGAGAAAGTCGCTTCGGTGCAGCTCGACCGCTTCGCGCACGAGCGCATGCCGGCGCGCGATCAATCGCCCACGATGCGCTACGACTTGCCCGAGCTGCGCCTTTCTCCGCAGCTCAATCTGGTGGAAGAGTTGCTCGACAAGGCTGCGACGCGCGCTTCCGGCACGCGCCCGCTGCTGCGCTCCAGCAAGATCACCTTGACCTATGACGACGTGCGCGACCGCGTCGACCGCATTTGCCGCGTGCTGACCGAAGACCTGGGCCTGGTGCCCGGCAACCGTGTGCTGCTGCGTGGCGGCAACTCGATCGGGCTGGCCCTCGCGTGGCTGGCAGTCGTCAAGGCCGGGCTGATCGCCGTGGCCACGATGCCGCTGCTGCGAGCGCGCGAACTGGGTGACATCATCGACAAGGCTCAACCGACTGTGGCGCTGTGCGACGCGCGACTGCTGGAAGAGCTGGAGCTGGCGCGCCAGGAGCGACCGGTGCTCGCCACCATCGTGTCCTTCAATGCGCCCAACGAACCCGGCTCACTCGCGGTTCGCTCGGCACAGAAGCAGGGCGGCTTCGCTGCCTGCCCCACGTCCGCCGACGACATCGCGATGATGGCCTTCACTTCCGGTACCACCGGCAAACCCAAGGCCGCGGTGCATACGCATCGCGACGTGATCGCCGCCTGCGAAGCGTGGCCGCGCCATGTGTTGCGTGCGACGCCCGATGACATCGTGGTGGGATCGCCGCCGCTTGCCTTTACTTTCGGCCTCGGCGGGCTACTGATGTTCCCGATGTGGGCCGGCGCCAGCGTGTACTTCCCGGATGCGCCGTACACGCCGGAGACCATGGTGAAGACGATCAATGAAGTGGGCGCGACCATTTGCTACACCGCGCCCACGTTCTACCGGCAGATGGCGCCGTTTGCGCGCGAGCACGGCGTGGGCAAGTTGCGCATCAGCGTGAGCGCCGGCGAAGGCCTGCCTGATGCGACGCGGCAGTTGTGGAAGCAGGCCAGCGGCATCGAGATGACCGACGGCATCGGCGCCACGGAGTTGTTCCACATCTTCATTTCGTCGACGGGCGACGAAGCCAAACGTGGTGCTGTCGGCAAGGCGGTGCCCGGCTACACCTGTAGGGTGGTCGATGAGGAGGGCAACGAGGTGCCGCGCGGCACCATCGGCAGACTGGCTGTGATCGGTCCCACCGGCTGCAAGTATCTCGACGACGCGCGCCAGGCCAGTTACGTGAAGCAAGGCTGGAACTACCCCGGCGACGCCTTCCTGCAGGACGAGGAGGGCTACTTCGTCTACCAGGCCCGCACCGATGACATGATCATCACCTCCGGCTACAACGTGGGCGGGCCCGAAGTCGAGGACGCGCTGCTGCGCCACCCGGCCGTGGCCGAATGTGGCGTGATCGGCAAGCCGGACGAGGAGCGCGGCATGATCGTCAAGGCCTTCTGCGTATTGCGGCCCGGCCAATCTGGCGACGCCACGCTGGTCAAGGCGCTGCAGGACCATGTAAAGGCCAGCATCGCGCCGTTCAAGTACCCGCGCGAGATCGAGTTCGTGGCCGCGCTGCCGCGCACCGAGACCGGCAAGCTGCAGCGGTTCAAGCTCAGGCAGACTTGACGCCCTCCCCCTCCGGGGGGGGGCTGGGGTGGGGGCGCTGCGCCTCATAATCACCCCCATGCCTGCCTATACCTTTGAAGCACTCGACGCCCAGGGCGCCACGCGCAAGGGCGTGATGGAGGCGGACACCGCCAAGGCGGTGCGGGGCATGTTGCGGCAGCAGGCGCTGGTGCCGTTGCAGGTGCAGCCCGTGGGTTCCGGCGCGGCCAATGATCCCGATGCCGGCTGGGCCAGCAAAGCCTTTACCCGGGCTGTGTTCAACAGCACGGCCTTGGCCATCTGGACTCGCCAGCTCGCCGGCCTGGTCGGTGCCGGCCTGCCGCTGGAGCGCGCCTTGACCGCGCTGACCGACGAAGCTGAAGGTGAAGGCGAGCGCAACCTGGTCGCCGCGCTGCGCTCAGAAGTGAACGCGGGCTCGCCCTTTGGCAAGGCACTGTCGCGTTTTCCGCGCGAGTTCCCGGCGATCTATGTGGCCGTTGTCAGTGCCGGCGAGCAGACCGGCGCGCTGGGCGAAGTGCTCGAACGCCTGGCCGACGACCTGGAAGAGCAACAGTCGCTCAATGCCCGGCTGCTTGGCGCAGCGCTCTATCCGGCCATCGTGATCGCGATCGCCTTCCTCATCGTCATGGTGATGATGACGTACGTGGTGCCGCAAATCGCCAACGTGTTCGTCGGCTCCAAGCGTGCGCTGCCGTTGCTGACGGTGATGGCGCTGGGGGCAAGCGCCGCGATCCGCCACTGGGGATGGGTGATTGCCCTGGTGGCCGCCGGCGCTTTCGTCGTGCTGCGCCTGTCGCTGCGCAACGAGCTTACGCGCGAGCGCTTCGACGCGATGTGGCTGACGATCCCTGTCATCGGTCGCCTCTCGCGCGGCTACAACGCGGCGCGCTTCGCCGGTACGCTGGCGATCCTCGCCGGCGCCGGCGTTCCCATCTTGCGAGCCTTGCAGGCAGCGGCAGAGACGCTGGGCAACCGCGCGATGCGTGCCGACGCGATGGATGCACTGGTGCTGGTGCGCGAGGGAGCGTCGCTCGCCTCCGCGATCGGGCAGAAGAAGCGCTTTCCCGGGCTCATCTCGATGTTCGCCCGAATCGGCGAGCAGACGGGCCAGCTGGCGCCGATGCTGCAGCGCGCCGCCAAGCAACTCTCCGGCGAAGTGCAGCGCCGCGCATTGCGCCTCGCCACCATCCTGGAGCCTCTGCTGATCGTCGCGATGGGCGTGGTGGTGATCCTGATCATGCTCTCGGTGCTGTTGCCGATCATGCAGCTCAACCAGTTCGCGCGATAAATGCCCCACCCCCGAAGCGCCTGCGGTGCCTCTCCCTCGAGGGGGCGCCACCAGTGGCCCGGCAAAGCCGGTTCCAC
>JBKJOM010000300.1:0-2672 GCA_046595775.1 Ramlibacter sp.
AGGGCCGCGACGATCATCTTCATGGTGTTCCCTCCTCCTTGAGTCCCTCGGGCCGCGGCGGCTTGGGCCGGGGCGGCTTGCTGGTGTGCACCAGCAACGTGGCTTTCTCCATCTCACCGGCGATGAGCGCGGGCACGGCTTTGAGCGTGCGGGAGATGCAATCTTCCATGGCGGTGCGCTGCTCAGGCGCAGGCTTGCGCAACACCCAGTCCACCACTTCGGACTTCACGCCCGGGTGGCCGATACCGATACGAAGCCGCCAGTAGTCACCCGTGCCCAGCTGCGCATGGATGTCGCGCAGCCCGTTGTGGCCCGCGTGGCTGCCGCCGAACTTGAGCTTGGCCTGGCCGGGAGCCACGTCGAGCTCGTCGTGCACCACCAGGATGCCCTCGGGCTGGATCTTGTAGAAGCGGGCCAGCGCCGCGACGGAGCGGCCCGACAGGTTCATGAAGGTTTTCGGCTCAAGCAGCCACACGGTCTGGCCATGCACGTTGGCCCTCGCTGTCAGGCCTTGGTAGCCCTTTTCGTAGGCGAGCGGCACCTTGAACTCGCGCGACAGCGCGTCCACCCACCAGAAACCGGCGTTGTGGCGGGTGGCTTCGTATTCCGGGCCGGGGTTTCCCAAGCCGACGAAGAGTTGGATCATGCGGCGATTATCGGTGCGCCGAAAAAGAAAACGGCCCGCAAAAGCGGGCCGTTTTACCTGTAATCCTGTGAAGGAGTTACTTCTTCTTGGCAGGCGCCTTGGCGTCCTTGGCCGGGGCGGCCTTGGCATCCTTCGCGGGCGCTGCCTTCGCGTCCTTGGCCGGAGCGGCCTTGGCGGCCGGAGCGGCCTTCGCATCTGCAGCCGGCGCGGCGCCATCGGCAGCGACGGCAGCCGTCGGATCGGCCGGCTCTTCGCCACCCGTCAGCACCATCGAGACGATCACCGGGTTCGGCTTGCCGCGCGTCACGGCCGTCACGCCCTTGGGCAGGGTGATTTCGTTCAGATGCAGCGACATGCCCTTCTTCATACCCGACAGGTCCACCTCGATGAACTCGGGCAGGTCGGAAGGCAGGCAGGAGATGTCGAGCTCGGACATGACGTGGTTGACCACGCAATTCTCGAACTTCACGGCTTGCGACTCTTCGGCCTTGACGTAGTGGAACGGCACCTTCATGTGCAGCTTGGTCTTGGCGTCCACGCGTTGGAAGTCAATGTGCGTGACCTGCGGCTTGTACGGGTGGTACTGCACATCGCGCAGCAGCACCTTGCCTTCCTTGCCGCCCAGTTCCATGTCCAGGATGGTGGAGTGGAACGCTTCCTTCTTCAGGGCGTGCCACAGCGCGTTGTGATCGAGCTCGATCAGTTGCGGCTGGCCTTCGCCACCGTAGACAATGCCGGGCGCCTTGCCCGAATTGCGGAGACGGCGGCTCGGACCCGTGCCCTGCAGGTTGCGCTCAAAAGCGACGAATTTCATGTTTGACTCCAGTAAGAAGCCCACCGCGACCAGTGTGGCTTCCATTTCAAAATACCTCCTTGCGGAGGCGGCTACAAAAACTCTCGAATCGCGAAGCGATTTGAAAGTTAAAACAAATTTTCCTGGTCAGAGAACAGACTCATGACCGACTCGCCCTTGGCGATGCGCTGGACCGTTTCGGCGATCAGCGGCGCCACGCTCAGTTGGCGGATCTTGGCGCACCCGTGGCCGGATTCCGACAGCGGAATGGTGTTGGTCACCACCACTTCGTCCAGGGCCGTGCCCTTGGCGATCCGGTCGATGGCGGGGCCCGAGAAGATCGGGTGCGTGCAATACGCATAGACCTTTTTCGCGCCGCGCTCCTTCAATACCTCTGCCGCCTTCACCAGCGTGCCGGCGGTGTCGATCATGTCGTCCATGATCACGCAGTTACGGCCGTCAATCTCGCCGATCACGTGCATCACCTCGCTCACGTTGGCACGCGGGCGGCGCTTGTCGATGATCGCGAGATCCGTGTTCAGCTGCTTGGCCAGCGCGCGGGCGCGCACCACGCCGCCGACGTCGGGCGAGACCACGATCAGGTCTTCGTAGTTCTTCTGCCGCAGGTCGCCCAGCAGCACCGGCGAGGCATAGATGTTGTCGACCGGGATGTCGAAGAAGCCCTGGATCTGGTCGGCGTGCAGGTCCATCGTCAGCACGCGCTGGACGCCCACGGTCTCGAGCAGGTTGGCCACGACTTTCGCCGAGATCGGCACGCGGCTGGAACGCGGTCGGCGGTCTTGCCGGGCGTAGCCGAAGTACGGAATGACCGCGCTGATCCGCTCGGCCGAGGCGCGCTTGAGCGCGTCGACCATGATCAGCAGTTCCATCAGGTTTTCGTTGGTCGGGGCGCAGGTGGACTGCACCACGAACACATCCCGGGCCCGCACGTTGGTGTTGATCTCGACCGTGACCTCGCCGTCCGAAAAACGGCCCACGTTGGCCGCGCCGAGCGAGATGCCCAGGTGGCCGGCGATCTCCTCGGCCAATGCCTGGTTGGCATTGCCGGTGAAGACCATGAAATCGGGAGTGGGTGCTGCCTGCATGGAAAACGGGATGTTTCAAACCCCGGGATGTTTTAGACCCAACTGAACGGTTTGGCAGGGGAGGAAGGACTCGAACCCTCGCATGCTGGAATCAAAATCCAGTGCCTTTACCAACTTGGCGACTCCC
>JBKJOM010000327.1:0-9050 GCA_046595775.1 Ramlibacter sp.
TGGCCGATGTACACGGTGACGCCCAGCGACTTGTCGCGGTTGCGCTCGACGTTTTCCAGCTCGCCCTTGCGCACCGACACCGAAAGGCCGCAGCCCTCCGACGCTTCGGCGCCGGCATCGGTGCCGCCAAGCTTTTTGGCGTGGGCCAGGGCGGTGTCGACCAGTTCTTCGAAATGGGCCCGGCTGAAGGAAAAGCCGAAAGGAGCGCGGTCGTTGGGTTGTTTCATGTCGGAAGCTATGATACTTGCCGCCCCACACTCCCTATATGTCACGCAAACCCAAGAAGGGCTACTACGTCCGCGGACAGTTCGTCGCCGAAGGCAGCGAACTGGACCTGGAGCTCAAAGCTGAGCTCAAAGGGGGAACCGAACCCAGCCGAACCGATCTCAAGCGCGAAAGCGATGACTTGCAGAAGCTCGGCACCGAGTTGCTCACCCTCCGCGCAGACCTGATGGCCGGACTCACCCTACCCGAAAAGCTCGTCGATGCCGTTGGCGAGGCGCGCCGCATCACCAATTTCGAGGGCAAGCGCCGCCAGATGCAGTTCATCGGCAAGCTGATGCGCAAGCTCGATGACGATGTACTCGCCTGCGTGCGGGGTGCGCTCGAGATCCAGCAGAAGGGCTCGGCCAGCGATGCGCTGGCCCTGCACCAGGCCGAGCAATGGCGCGACGACCTGATCGCCAAGGAAGACGCACTCGAGCGCTGGCTGGCCGAACACCCCGAGACCGACACGCAGCAATTGCGCGCGTTGATTCGCCAGGCGCGCAAGGACACCCAGGAGACCCAGGAATCGATCTCCAAGGGCCTTGCGCCGCGCCACGGACGCGCCTATCGCGACATCTTCCAGCTGGTGAAGGACGGCTTGACGGGTGCGAATCGCCGGCCCGAACACGATGGCGCGAGCTATGACCCCCGGCAAGCATGAGCCGGTCCGCGTCGGCATCGTGTCGATCAGCGATCGCGCGTCCAGCGGCGTCTACGAAGACAAGGGCCTGCCCGCGCTGCAGGACTGGTTGACGCGCGCACTGAAGAACCCGGTTACCTTCGAGGCGCGGCTCATTCCCGACGAGAAGGACCGCATCAGCAAGGCACTGGTCGATCTGGTGGATGCAGGTTGCTCGCTGGTACTCACCACCGGCGGTACCGGGCCTGCACTACGCGACGTCACGCCCGAGGCCACGCTCGCCATCGCCGACAAGGAGATGCCCGGCTTTGGCGAGCAGATGCGCCAGATCAGCCTGCGCTTTGTGCCCACCGCGATCCTGTCGCGGCAAGTCGCGGCGATCCGCGGCAAGAGCCTGATCATCAACCTGCCCGGCCAACCCAAGTCGATCCAGGAGACGCTGCAGGGACTGCCCGAGATGCCGGGGATCTTCGCGGCGGTGCCGTACTGCATTGACCTGATCGGCGGTCCTTATCTCGAGACCCACGATGAGATCTGCAAGGCTTTCCGGCCCAAGTCGGCGGTGCGACCCGCCGCTTGAGCCTTACTTGCCGACGAGCTGCGTCAACTTCTCGGCCTCGAAGCATTCCTTCAGCGCTGCATCGTCGGGCACGCAGTCGCCCTCCTTGCGCGTGGCCGAGAGCTTCTCGATCGCTTGCCAGAGCAGCGCGATCTGGTGATCTTGCGACGACGCCGTGTCGATCAGGCCCTTCATCGCCTGGCCGAGCGGATCGTCGTCCAGCGTGATGCCATAGGCCGAGAACTTGGGGTTGCCCGTGACGTCGACGCTGGTGTCTTCCTTGGACGGGATGATGCGCGCCGGAATGCCCACGGCCGTTGCACCCGCGGGCACGGGCTTGATCACCACGGCGTTGCTGCCGATCTTGGCGCCATCGCCCACCACGAAGCCGCCGAGCACCTTGGCGCCCGCGCTCACCACCACGTCGCGGCCCAGCGTGGGGTGGCGCTTGGTGCCCTTGTACAGCGATGTGCCGCCGAGCGTCACGCCCTGGTAGATGGTGCAGCCGTCACCGATCTCGGCCGTCTCGCCAACGACGACGCCCATTGCGTGGTCGAAGAACACCCGCTCGCCGATCACGGCGCCGGGATGGATTTCGATACCGGTGAACCAGCGCGACAGCATCGACACGAAGCGCCCCAGCCACATGAGCCCGTGCGTCCACAACCAGTGCGCGACGCGATGCATGACGATTGCATGCAGCCCCGGATAACACGTGATCACCTCCCACGTACTGCGCGCGGCAGGATCGCGGTCGAGGATGCACTGGATGTCGGAACGCAGTCGGCTGAACATGGGTTTGCGCTATGAGCTTAAGCGCACTCAGTCTATCGTTTTACACCGGCCGCCGCTTGGCGCATGGCCTTGGCAACACCACGCAGGATGTGGATTTCCTCGGGGGTGAGTTGCGCTCGATTGAATAACTGGTTCAGGCGCGGCATGAGCTTCTTGGGCGCGGCCGGGTCGAGGAAGGCAATGTCGACCAAGGCCTGTTCGAGGTGCGACAACATGCCCGCCACCGATTGCGCATCGGCAAAGACCTCTCCCGTTCGCCCTGAGCTTGTCGGGGGGAAGCCACCCAGCGCCATTCGCCACTCGTAGGCCACCAGCTGGATTGCCGCCGCGAGGTTGAGTGATCCGTAGTCCGGGTTGGTGAGAATCGTGAGGGTCACATGGCAGCGGTACACGTCTTCATTGGCCATGCCGAAACGCTCGGACCCGAACAGGAACGCCACGTTGTGGCCGGACTTTGCGACGCCCGGCAAGTGCTCACGCGGCGCCACTGTCGGCGGGCCGAAGTCGCGTGGCGTCATCGCCGTGGCACACAGGTAGTCGACGCCTTCCAGCGCCTCGTCCAGCGTCGCCACGATGCGCGCCTTGTCCAGCACGTCCGTCGCACCGCTGGCCCGGTTGATGGTTTCCTCGCGCAGCAGCACGTCTTCCCACCGCGGCGCAACCAGCACCAGGTCGTCGAAGCCCATCACTTTCATCGCGCGCGCCGCCGCGCCGACATTGCCCGCGTGGCTGGTACGGATCAGGATGAAGCGGGTTGTCATTGCGGTCCTACAGGGCGAAAAACCGGCTGTCCGGTAAAATGGGCACATTGTCGCCGTCCCGCATCGCCGGGTACGCCCTTCCCGTTCTTCAAAAAATTCATGTCGTCCCCCAACCTGCATCCCATGCTCAACGTGGCCGTCAAGGCCGCCCGCGCCGCCGGCGCCATCATCAACCGCGCGGCGCTCGACGTCGAAGCCGTCCGCATCTCGCAAAAGCAGGTCAACGATTTTGTGACCGAGGTGGACCACGCCAGCGAGGCGACCATCATCGAGACACTGCTCACCGCGTACCCGCAACACGCGATCTGGGCCGAAGAATCCGGGAAGACCCATGGCAGCCAGGGCTCGGACCACGTGTGGGTCATTGACCCCCTGGACGGCACGACCAACTTCATCCACGGCTTCCCGGTCTATTGCGTCAGCATCGCGCTGATGGTCAAGGGCAAGGTCGAACAGGCCGTCATCTATGACCCCACGCGCAACGATTTGTTCACGGCCACCAAGGGCCGCGGCGCCTACATGAACGATCGCCGCCTGCGGGTTTCCAAGCGCATCGACATGAAAAACAGCCTGATCTCCACGGGCTTCCCGTTCCGACCGGGCGACAACTTCAACAATTACCTGCGCATGATGGCCGATGTCATGCAGCGCAGCGCCGGCCTGCGCCGCCCGGGCGCGGCCGCGCTCGACCTGGCCTATGTGGCCGCCGGGTTCACCGACGGCTTCTTCGAAACCGGGCTGTCGCCGTGGGACGTGGCCGCAGGCTCGCTGCTGGTCACCGAGGCTGGCGGCCTGGTCGGCAACTTCACCGGCGAATCGGAATTCCTTGAGCAGAAGGAGTGCGTGGCCGGCAACCCGAAGATCTACGGGCAACTGGTGGGCATCCTGTCCAAGTACAGCAAGTTCGCCAGTGCCACCGAGAAGGCGGCGCTGCGCAACGTGCCTGAACTGGTCGACCCGCAAACCAAGCCCGGCGCACAGGTCAACACCGCGGAACCCGCTGGCGACGAGTGAGCCGACGCAGAGACTTCTTACACGGGCTCCTGAAGATGGATGACGCGCACCGGCAGCCGGTTCGCTAATTTCGAGTGCGGGCCAGATCACTGGTCGCGCAATCCAACATCAAGGAGCAAACGATGCCGAAACGTACCAGCAAGTCCCCCGATTCCACGTCCACCCGCAAGGCGACGACCGACTCCAAGTCTTCCGGCAGCGCCAAGGCGTCCGGCGGCGGCGCGAGCAGCAAGCGGTCGAGTCAGGGCGGCGAAAAGAAGTCGACAGGAAGCAAGAGCAGCAAGTAAAGCGACTTGCCACCCCGAAAAAAGCCTGGCTGAGCCCAGGCTTTTTCTTTGGCCGAAGCCAGATAATTGCGGCCAACACCGATTCCGATCGGTCCACCAAGAACGGACGCAACTTGTCGAGCGGCACGGAAATTTCAAAGGCGCCAGGGGCCAAGGGCCCCAAGACAGACGGCCACACACCGATGATGGCGCAGTACCTCGCTATCAAGGCCGACCACCCGCAAACACTGGTGTTCTACCGCATGGGCGACTTCTACGAGCTGTTCTACAGCGACGCGGAAAAGGCCGCGCGCCTGCTGGAGATCACGCTCACCCGGCGCGGCAACTCGAACGGCGAGCCCGTCGTGATGGCCGGGGTGCCCTTTCATTCCGTTGAAGGCTATCTCGCCCGCCTGATCAAGCAGGGCGAATCGGTCGCGATCTGCGAACAGGTCGGCGACGTTGCCACGTCAAAGGGCCCGGTCGAACGCAAGGTGGTTCGCGTGGTGACGCCTGGCACCTTGACCGACACCGAGCTGATGAACGACAAGGCCGAGGCGATACTGCTGGCCGTGCACCAAGGCTCGCGTCATAAATTGGGCTTGGCCTGGTTCAGCGTGACACAAGGCGCGCTGCAGCTGGCCGAGTGCGCGGGCGACGAACTCGAAGCGTGGGTGGCGCGGATCGGGCCGAGCGAACTGCTGTTCAGTGCCGACGTCACACCAGTCTTCGAGCAACGTCTGAAAGCGATGAGACTGGCGACGTCGTTCTCGCTGACGCAGCGGCCCGAGTGGCAATTCGAAGCGGGCCTGGGCCTGCGCAAGTTGCTGCAGCAGCTCAATAGCGCGACGCTGGCCGCGTGGCGTGCGGACGAGATGTTCTGCGCGCACGCTGCCGCCGGCGCACTGCTTTCGTACGCCGAGCACACGCAGGGCCGCGCGCTGTCGCACGTGCAAAGCATCGAGGTGCAGCGCAACGACGAGCTGGTCGACCTGCCTGTCACCACGCGGCGCAACCTGGAACTCGTTCAGACCTTGCGCGGCGAAGATTCCCCGACGCTCTTCTCGCTGATCGACACTTGCATGACCGGCATGGGCAGCCGGATGCTCAAGTGCTGGCTGCTGGAGCCACGGCGCGAGCGCACGCAGGCGATCCTCCGCCTGGAAGCGATCGCCGTGCTGCGTGAGGGGCTGTGGCAGGCGCTGCGCGGCGACATGAAGGGTTGCAGTGACGTGGAGCGCATCACGGCGCGCATCGCGCTTCGGCAAGTGCGTCCGCGTCAACTGGTCGGCCTGCGCCAGTCGCTGGAAAAAGCGCAGGTGCTGGCGCGCCGGCTGGGCGGACAGGACACCTTGCTGGCCGAAATCGCGGCGGGCCTGACACCACCCGAGGGCTGCGGCGAACTGCTCCAGCGCACCTTGCTCGACGAGCCCGCCGCCCTGGTGCGCGACGGCGGTGTCATTGCCACGGGGCACGACGCGGAACTCGACGAGCTGCGCGCCATCCAGGACAACTGCGACGGCTTCTTGCTCGAGCTGGAGACGCGCGAGAAGGCCCGCACCGGCATCGCCAACCTGCGCGTGCAGTACAACAAGGTGCACGGCTTTTACATCGAGATCACGCAGGGCCAGCTCGACAAGGTGCCTGCTGACTACCGCCGCCGGCAAACGCTGAAGAACGCCGAGCGCTTCATCACGCCCGAGCTCAAGGCCTTCGAGGACAAGGCGTTGTCCGCGCAGGACCGCGCGCTGGCTCGCGAGAAGTGGCTCTACGAGCAGATGCTCGACGCGTTGCAGGCGCACGTGCCCGCCCTCACCCGACTTTCACGCGCGCTCTCCTCGCTCGATGCGCTCTGTGCCCTGGCCGAACGCTCACTCACGCTGAACTGGTCGCGCCCGCAATATATGAAGGAGCCCGGCATCGAGATCACGGCGGGACGACACCCGGTGGTGGAATCGCGCCTGGCCGAGACGACCGGCGGCAACTTCATCGCCAACGACACGCGCCTGGGCCCGAAGCAGCGCATGCAGGTGATCACCGGTCCCAACATGGGCGGCAAATCAACTTACATGCGGCAGGTGGCGATCATCTCGCTGCTGGCCGCGATGGGTTCGTACGTGCCCGCGCAAGCCTGCAGGCTGGGCCCGATGGATGCCATCCACACCCGCATCGGCGCGGCCGACGACCTGGCGAATGCGCAATCGACCTTCATGCTGGAGATGACCGAAGCCGCGCAAATCCTGCATGCCGCGACGCCGCAGTCGCTGGTGCTGATGGACGAGATCGGCCGCGGCACCTCCACCTTCGACGGCCTCGCACTTGCTTCGGGCATTGCTGCACACCTGCACGACAGGACACAAGCCTTCACCTTGTTCGCCACCCACTACTTCGAGCTGACCGAGTTCCCGGCCAAGCACCACTGCGCCGTGAACGTGCATGTGAGCGCGGTGGAGTCGGGCGCGGACATCGTCTTCCTGCATGAAATCCAGCCCGGCCCCGCCAGTCGCAGCTACGGCATCCAGGTGGCTCGGCTCGCCGGCATGCCAGCCGGCGTGGTCAACCATGCGCGGCACGCCCTCTCGTCGCTGGAAAACCAGCAACTGCAAAGCCGCGAGCAGGTAGACTTGTTTGCACCCCCGCCCGCAGCTGAGGCACTCGCGCCCAGCGCGGTCGAAGCAGCAGTCGCGGCACTGGACCCGGATGCGATGAGCCCGCGTGAAGCGCTGGATGCGCTGTACGCCCTGAAGAAAAAGCTAGGAGATCCGTCATGACCTATTGCGTCGGTATCAAACTCAACGCGGGCCTTGTGTTCCTGTCGGATTCACGCACCAACGCAGGGGTGGACAACATCAGCACCTACCGCAAGATGATCGTGTACGAGAAGCCGGGCGACCGCTTCATGGTGTTGCTGTCGGCAGGCAACCTGAGCATCTCGCAGTCGGTGCGCGAGATCCTGCAGGTCGAGCAGCTGAAGGAAAAAGACGATGGCGAGGCCGTCACCATCTGGAACGCCAAGAGCATGTTCGACGCCTGCCGTGTGCTGGGCAACGCGGTGCGCCACGTGTACGACCGCGATTCCAAGTCGCTGGAACGCGCCGGCGTGGAGTTCAACGTCAACCTGATCTTCGGCGGCCAGATCCGCGGCGAGAACATGCGCCTGTTCCAGGTGTATTCGGCCGGCAACTTCATCGAGGCCACACCCGAGACGCCTTACTTCCAGATTGGCGAGTACAAGTATGGCAAGCCGGTGCTCGACCGCGTGATCACGCCCGACACGGCGCTGGACGAAGCCGCCAAGTGCGCGCTGGTGTCGATGGATTCCACGATGAAGTCGAACCTCTCGGTGGGGCCGCCGATGGACCTGGTGGTGTACGAAGCCAACAAGTTCGCCACAGACCAGGTGGTGTGCATCGACATGCAGAACCCCTACTACCGCATGTTGCACAACAGCTGGGGGCAAAAGCTGCGCGAAGTGTTCGACAGCCTCGAAGACCCGGTGTGGGACGACAAGCACACCGACGTGCCGCTGAAGGTGGACGGCCGCAGCAAGCCGCTGAAGAAGATCACGCGGCCGGACGAGCGCTTGATCTAGCGTTTTTTGGTCAGCCATCCGTCCGAAGCGAGCGGCGCACCGCAACTGAGCGAACGGCTCGCCCGCTATTGCGCCCAGTGCACGACGCCAGTCCAGGCCGTCGCGAGCACAACGATGCCGAAGGCAATGCGGTACCACGCGAACGGCGTGAAGCTGTGCGTTGAGATGTAGCGCAACAACCAGCGCACGCACAGCCAGGCGCTCACGAACGAGAACACCAGGCCTACACCGAACAGTGGCAGATCTGCAAGCGAGAGCAGCGCGCGTTCCTTGTACAGGCTGTACACGCCGGCGCCGATCAACGTCGGGATGGCCAGGTAGAACGAAAAGTCAGTCGCCGCCTTGCGCGACAGGCCCAGCAACATGCCCCCGATGATGGTCGCGCCACTGCGGCTGGTCCCGGGGATCATCGCGAGGCATTGCACCAGCCCCACCTTGAGCGCGTCCCAGGGTGTCATCTCGTCGACACTGTTGATGCGCACCACTGCCTGCTGCCGGCGCTCGGCCCACAGGATGATGAAGCCGCCGATGATGAACGTCGAGGCAACGACGGCCGGCGTGAAGAGATGCGCCTTGATGGCCTTGCCGAACAGCAGGCCGAGCACGACAGCTGGGAAGAACGCGATCAGCACATTGAGCGAGAACCGTTGCGCCTGCTTCTGCGTGGGCAGCGCCACCAGCGTGTCGCGGATCTTCTGCCAGTAAACGATGATCACCGCGAAGATCGCGCCGGTCTGGATCGCGATGTCGAAGACCTTCGCCTTGTCGTCGTCGAAGCCCAGCAGCGACCCGGCCAGGATGAGGTGGCCGGTGCTGGACACGGGAAGAAATTCGGTCAGCCCCTCCACCACGCCCATGATGGCGGCCTTCATCAGCAATACGAGATCCACAAACGCTCCTGCGACAAGGAGCGCGAATTATCGCCGCCGCCAGCGCGAGTGCCGGGGCAGTAGCCCCTTTGCTTCAAGGACATGGCGGTCTCCTTCGAAGCTGGACAGTGTGCGATGACGTGCCTGCCGCCCGGGTGGATGCATCCGGCAAGACCCTTGGTGCGTAGACACGGGATGACCGCCTTCGGCTTTCCGCGAATGGCTGACGACGACTCAGCTGCAGTTCGGCGCGTGCGACTGCGCCTGATGCAGCGCATTGCCGATGA
>JBKJOM010000339.1:0-5856 GCA_046595775.1 Ramlibacter sp.
GCGCCCACCCACACGTCGCGCCATGCGATCGGCGTGGATGGCATCAGCTTGTAGATCATCGCGAATAGCAGGGTGGCGACGCCCAGCCCCACCAGCAGGTTGACGCCTTGCACCAGCAACTCGTAGCCCGGGAAAATGCCGCCCGACCAGGTGTTGAAAGCGGCGACGGCTGTACTCACGACGAGCGAGGCCATCAGCAAAAACACCAGGCCCAGGATCAGCCCGAAGGACAGCAGGCGCGCTCTCAGCAGCGCGAACAATCCCTTGGGCTTTTGCGCGGCCGGTATGTGCCAGATGCGATCGAGCGCGCTCTGCAACTCCGCGAACACGGTGGTGGCGCCGATCAGCAGCACAAAGAAACTGATGATGCCGGCAATCAGCCCCTTGTTGGTATCGCTGGCCCCGGCCACGATGGTCTGGATGAGCGTCGCGCCTTGCTCGCCAATCAGCCCGCCGAGCTCCGCCACGATCAGGCCCGACACCGCGTCGCGCCCGAAAATCGCGCCGGCCATCGCGATCACGATGACCAGCAGTGGCGCCAGGGAAAAGACGGTGTAGTACGAAATCGCCGCGCCCATGCTGGGAGCGAAGTCATCCGACCAGGCCTGGATGGCCTTGAGGAACAGGTTGAAGAAGCGTTTGGGGCCGATCATGCCGCAATGGTCATTGGAGGCGGGTTGCCAGTCTGTCAGAGAACTTTGCGTTGTGGTGCAATCCGGCGGCTTCAGCCCAGCTCCTGAACAAACGATTCCGCCTGCGCGACCATCCCCCTGCGCACCGCGCTGAACACGCCCCGCGGAAACCCCGCCGGCAGCTCAGCCTGTACGCGCTGCAGCGCATCGGGCACCTGCAGCACCAGCGCCACCATGCGATCGAAAGCATCTGGCACTCCGGTCTGCAGCGCCAGCGCCTCGAAGTGCCGCGTGCGCACTTCGTGCAGGTGATAGTGCTGGTTCTTGCCACGCAGCGCCATCGACAACTTGGCCCTCCTCGGACTCATCTGGTTGGGCGCGTTGCCGATAATGGGCCACGCCGAGAGCACGTCGTACAACGGCGTGAGGTGGTAGCCGCCGCCGCGCTCGAGGTGGATGGAAAAGTTCTTGGCGTGGCCATCGGTGGCGGCCATGAGCCAGAAGGCGAGTTGGGCGAGGGCGAATGTGGTCTTGTCCGCCGCGGCGTTCGAGCTGGTGTCGAGCACGCGCAGAACATCCCGAATGCCCGGGCCGCCGTCCGACTGGTACTTCTTGTGGCTGGGCATGCCCAGCGCCTGGCAGAAGTCCTCTTGCGGCAGGCGTGCGAACCAGGCCGGCCGGCCCGGTGGAGACTCCAGGATTCGATCGAAGCGCTCGACGACCAGCACCTTGCGGTGTCCGAAGATGGCGATATCCGTCGGCGCGATGGCGAAGCCAAGCTGGGCCATCAAGCGGCTGCAGAGCCACTCGTTCTCGACTGAGGTCGACATGTCGGCGCGCATGTTGCCGACCAGTCCGAGCGGCAGCTTGAGGATGTGGGTGGTGGGAGTGGCTGCCATGGGGCGCCACCACTTGCCGCCTTGCCGCAGCAGCGCTGTCTTTTCCTGCGCGCCGGCGATTGAAATGCGGAAGTCATCGGAATCAATCTGACCCAACGCGCGCGCACTGCCCACCGCTGAGTCGATGGCCCTTTCGACCCCCGCTTCGTTGAGGGGTGTGGCATCGATGCGATCGAAGCCTTGCGGCTCCTCATCGACCGGCAATAGCTGCACGGCCCCCACGCAGTCGCGCCCGATGGCGGCCAGGAGGTCGAACGTGTCGGCACTGCCAGCCGAGAACTTCTCGGCCACTCGCCGGCGAATCGCTTCGCTATCGGGCAGCAGATTGTCGAAGAAGTTTTTAACGACCTCGCCCTTGTGCGGCACGTTGTCGGGAGTGAATGGCAGCGACAGCGACAGGCGGCGGCCCGATGGCGACTTCATCCAGGCCGGCACGTACTGGAGCTGGTGCGCGCTGCCATGCACGGACCACGTGCCGACGCGCTCGCCGTTGGTCCACACACCCAGCATGTTGTCGCGGGGATTGGTGCGTGGCCTGCGGAATGTGGCCACGGCTTACCAGCTTGGCGTGTACTTCGCGGGCTCTTCCGCGGCGCGCTGTGTGGCCGGCTCTTCGACGACCAGCCGGTAGCCCAGGGCCGAGACCATGCGCGCAATCTGGTCGAACGCGGTAACCTCGGGCGCGGCTTCGATGCGGGCAATGCGCTTCTGACTAACGCCGAGCATCGCGCCGAGTTGCACTTGCGTTAGCCCGCGGGCCTGGCGCAGCGAACGCAGGATAGTGCGCAGTTGTTGGGGTGTGTCGACGGGGTACACTGATACCCTCCATGTGGAGTTAACTGACTTTACGTCTTAAAAGTAGTTAAGTCAAATAACTCCTTATGGAGAGTAAGACTTCAGGCAGGTGCAGCCTCTTCCACCGCCGTCTCCCCCATCTCACCTCCCAGCGCCTCCAGCAAGTCCGGAATCATCCCCGACAGCTCCCCGGTGATGATCGCGGCGTCGGTATCGAAACCGTCGTCGTCCTTGCCCGGCTTGTCGACGCCTTCCAGCACCACGTCGAGCAGCTGGATCTTCCTGACCTGCGCCGTCTCGGTCAGCACGAACGACAGGCGGTCGTTCCAGGTCATCGCCAGTTGCGTGGGCACCTTGCCGGCGGCGATGTGCTGCGGCACCTCGTCGATCTCGAGCGTGTGGCGCGAGTAGCGCACCGTGGCCTTGTGCTCGTCGGGCGTCTTCAACTCGCAATCACGATCCACCGTGAAGTTGAACGGTGCCTCTTGCGTGGAGAGCCACTGGGCCATCGACGTGCTGGCCGTCTGCTGCGTCTGCACCGGCTTGAACACGATGGCGGGGCGCGAGCCCGGCACCACCGTGAGCGCTTCCATCAGCGCGGTGATCACCTTGTCGGCACCGGTGAGGCTGCCCGTGCCCACCACCAGCATCTTGCTGGTGGCATCGAGCCACAGCGTGAGGCTGGACTTCTTGGTGAAGGCGCGCGGCAGCAGGTCGAGGATGGCTTCGTCCTTGAAGTCGCGCTTGATCTTCGAGGCAACGCGCTCCAGGCCCGTCTCTTTTTTGTAGCGCTCGATCTTCTCCTCGACCGCTGCCTTGACGGCCGAAGCGGGCAGGGCGCGCCGCTCGGTGCACAGCTTGAGGATCAACTTGCCGTTGACGAGTTCGGCCAGCGTGGTGCTTTTGTTGCCGCGCGGCTCAATCCAGCCGTGCGATTCGGGTTGGGTGGGGCCGCAAGGCACGAAGCGCTGCGCCTGCAGCACTTCCTCCAGGGCGTCAAGGGGTGGCATGACATAGTCAGGCCCGATACGAAAAAATGAAGCGGTCTTGAGCATGGAATCCGGTACTGCAAAACGCGCGATTCTAGTGGAGCGCCATGCCGCCCCGCGCGCTGTGGCTCAGGGTGCGCGCAGCGCCGTCTCCAACCCGCGCAGGTAAGGCGCGTGCTGCGCCTCGAAGTTGGGACCCTGGGCGGGCGGCCATTCGGATTCGGCTTTCGCTACGTCGAAGTCCGGCGCTGCCTTGCGCAACGCCGCGGCCGACTCTGTCGAGCACTGGGCTTCCTGCAGCTGCACGCACACAGAGGTGAGCATGGCCAATGCGGGCATGTCGCCCGGGCGCGCCGCAAGCGCCTCCTGCGCCTGCGTGCGCGCCTCAGGCAACTTGCCCGCGTGCAGGTAGGCCATCGCTAGGTGACGCCGGAATCGCGCCATGCGCGGATCACGCGGGCTCACCGCGATGGCCCGCTCCCATGCGCGCGCCGCATCGGCCGCGCGCCCGGCCATCAAGTGCGCGAGCCCGAGGTAGTGGTAGGCCAAAGGGTGCGACGGATTGGTCTCGATCTCGCGCTCCAGCGCAGTGCGGCCCTCGTCATGCTTCCCGCGAAGCACCAGCGAGGCGCCATACACCATGTTGACCAATGGATTGTTCGGCCCGATCTCGCGGGCCCGTTCCGCGGCCTTGGCCGCGCCGGCAACCGCCTCTTCGGCGGGGATTTCGTTCGTCGTTCTCGCGCGCAGATGCCAGCTCGCCAGCGTCTTCCACGCCATGGCCGACTTTTCGTCGACCTCGAGGGCCTTCAGGGCGAGCGACTTTGCAAGCACGGCCTCGGGCGCCGTGTCGCGATTGGAGGCAGACCACGCCTGCAGGGCGAGGTGGGCGGCATCGGGGTGAACGCCGGTGAACAGGTTCGGCGCCTCCGATTCCACGACTCTCAGATTGAGTTCATACCCAATGCGCTGGGCCATGGCCCGTTCCGCGGTGGGCAGGTACACCACCGGTGTGTCCATGCGCCCCGACCAGCGGCTGGCCCCGTCCTTGGCGTCGATGAGGGTCAGCCGCAGCGACGCGGACTCGCCGGTGCGGCTGACGCTGCCGGTCACGAGGTACCGCACGCCCAGTTCGCGTGCGATCTCGCGCAGGTCGCGCTTATCGGCCGCGAACGGCTGCGTGGACGCGCGGGCGACCATCATCGCTCCGGGAATGCGCGACAACTCCCGCGTCACGTCCTCGCCAATCACTTCGGCGAACCAATCGGCCGCCCCGTCCGGTGCATTCGTCTTGAAGGGCAGCACGGCGATGGCAGCGTGCGTCGTGGGCGGCCGCCTGGCCTGCCATATCTTCCAGCCGGCAACGCCGGCCTCGGCCAAGGCAACGATCGCCAGGCCAATGGCGACGGCAACTAGCGGCGAGCGCCGTTTCCGCTGGATGGCAGGCATCGGCTTGAAGCCGGCCGCAAGCATCTCGGCATCGGTCAGGGCGGCTTGGTGGCGGCGCATAGCTCAGCGATTGTGGCGACGAACCGCCGCCTTGTCATCCGTCCTTCGCGCAGGAAATGGCGCAGGAAATGGGGTCAGATCCGAATATCGCCGGCGCGGCTTTCGGCAAGGTCCACAATAATCAGGCGATTTTCGGCTCTGACCCCATTTCCGGACCACCCCCACGATGATCCCCTTCGCCCAACGCCTGAACAACGTAGAAACCTCCGCCATCCGCGAGCTTTTCAAACTGCTTGGCAAGCCCGGCATCATCAGTTTCGCCGGCGGCTTCCCGGATAGCGCGATGTTCGACGTGGCCGGCATCTCCGAAGCCAGCCAGCTGGCCCTGAAGGAAGAACCCGGCGGCGCCCTGCAATACGGTGCCACCGAAGGCTACGAGCCCCTGCGGATGCAGCTGGCCGCCTTCATGAAATCCAAGGGCGTGCAAGACCTCGACCCGCAAGGCCTGATCGTGACCACCGGCAGCCAGCAGGCGCTGGACCTGATCGGCAAGACCATGATCGACCCCGGCGACAAGGTGATCGTGGAGGCGCCCACCTTCCTGGCGACGATCCAGTGCTTTCGCCTGTACGGCGCCGACCTGGTCACCGCGCCCATCGACGCCAACGGCGTGCAGGTCGACAAGCTCGAGCAACTGATCGTGGATCACAAGCCGAAGTTCGTGTACCTGGTCCCCACCTTCGGTAACCCAAGTGACGCGACATTGAGCAAAGAGCGGCGCATCAAGGTGCTGGAGCTGGCCGCGAAGTACACGACGCTCGTCATCGAAGACGACCCGTACGGCGACCTGTACTTCGGCGAGCCGCCGCCCCCGAGCATCCTGGCGCTAAGCAAGGATGTGCCCGGCTCGCGCGAGTGGATCGTGCACTGCGGCAGCATGAGCAAGGTGCTGAGCCCGGGCCTTCGCGTGGGCTGGATGATCGGCCCCGCGGAGCTGCTGGCCAAGGCCACCATGTGCAAGCAGTTCAGCGACGCGCACACCAGCACCTTTGCCCAGGCCACCGCGGCGCAGTACCTCAAGGCCGGCCGCAT
>JBKJOM010000342.1:0-8326 GCA_046595775.1 Ramlibacter sp.
CATGTTCCCGTCCAATGCCATCTTCAACACCCGCATTGACGGCTTGCCCGCGCACAGCAACAGCTACAACTGGATCAACCTGGTGGGCGGAGCCACGCCGCTCATGCCCAACTGGGGCAACAGCAGCAACCCCTCGCGCACCTGGGACTATTGGGGCATCCCGATCAACGTGATCGATTCCTCCCAGACCCAATGGCCGATCGTCAATTACAACGGCGGCTACCCGCACCGCAGCGACTGCGCCACGTCGGCCGGCGGCGGCATCATCTTCGACTGCTCCAACCAGCCGGCCGACGCCCGCCGATTCCCCTTCCCGTCCGGAACGGTGCTTGCAGAAGGCAACGACGACAAGCATGTTCTTGTCATCGACCGCGGCACGTGCCGCCTGTGGGAAGCCTTCTCCGCGCAAAACTACGGCAACGGCCAGTGGAATGCGGTGACCACCGCCACGTGGGACCTGCGCTCCAACGCGCTGCGCCCGCTGGACTCGGTCTCTGCTGACGCGGCCGGCCTGCCGATCTTGCCGCTACTGGCGAAATCGAGTGAAGCAGCGACGGGCGAGATCCGCCATGCGATGCGCGTGACCTTCCGCAACCAGTTCATGTCGGTCAAGTACAACTGGCCGGCACGCACTGGCATCGGCCTGGAGATGGACCAGAACATCCCGTTCGGCTCCCTGCTGCGCCTGCGCGCCGACTTCGTGATCCCCGACAACTGGTCGCCCCAGGCGAAGGCCGTGGCAAACGCGTTCAAACGGTACGGCCTCTACGTCGCGGACAACGGACAGGACTTCTTCGTGCAAGGCGAGCCGAGCGACGGGTGGGACCCGACCGCGTGGCAGCAGCTGCGCACGCTCAACCTCGGCAACATGGAGTTCGTGGACACAAGGCCCATCACAAGCCATCCGAAGTTCGACCGGAATTCGATGCAAGCCACCTGGTGAGGTGTAGCAGCGTCGCAGGTGAGTGGCGCACAATGCCGCAACTCATTCAGGCGCCGCACATGAACGAAGCGATCGTCACCCACCCCCGTCCCTGGGAATCCCTGCCTGGCCCCCGGGGCTGGCCGGTGGTTGGCAATGCGCTGCAACTGGACCGGATGCACCTGCACCGCCAGCTCGAGAACTGGGCGCGGCAGTACGGCAGGCTGTTCCGCTTTCGTATCGCCACGCGACGCTTCCTGGTGGTGAGCGAAGCCGATGTCATCGCGAAGGTGCTGCGTGATCGGCCCGATGGCTTTCGCCGGCCCAGTCGCATCGAACGCATCTCGCGCGAGTTCGGCTTTCTCGGTCTCTTCTCCGCCAACGGCGACACCTGGCGGCGCCAGCGTCCCATGGTGCTCGGCGGCTTCGACCCGGCGCACATCAAGGATTTCTTTCCAACGCTGGTGGGCGTGACGGAGCGCCTGGCGCGCCGCTGGCAACGCGCCGCGCAGCAGCCGGCACCCATCGACCTGCAGGCCGACCTGATGCGCTACACGGTCGACGTCACCACGGCGCTGGCTTTCGGCGAAGACCTCAACACGCTGGAGAACGACGAAGACCCGATCCAGCAGCACTTGAACTGCATCCTGCCCGCGCTGGTGCGCCGCGCGCTGTCGCCCTTCGATACCTGGCGCTGGTTTCCGACCCAGGAGGACCGCGCACTGCAAGGGCACCTCGATGCTACCCGCGCGGCGGTGCAGTCGTTCATTGCCAAGGCCCGCGCCCGGCTCGATGCGCAACCCGAACTGCGCGACAAGCCCGCCAACCTGATCCAGGCCATGGTGGCCCTTCGCGACAAGGATGCGGGCCTGTCCGATGACGATGTCTCGGGCAATGTGCTGACCATGTTGCTCGCGGGTGAAGACACCACGGCCAACACGCTGGCGTGGCTCACCTGGTTGCTCGCGCGCAATCCGGCCGCGTGCGAACGCGCAACCGAAGAAGCGCGGCGCGTGTTGCAGGGCGCGACCTGTCCCCAAAGCCTGGAGCAACTCGGGCAGCTGGAATGGATCGAGGCATGCGCCAACGAGGCGATGCGGCTCAAGCCGGTAGCGCCGCTGATCTTCAACGAGGCCAGCCGGTCGTGCGAAGTGGCGGGCGTGCCGCTGTCGCGGCGCGACATCGTCGTGTGCCTGATGCGCGCGCCCTCGATGAACGAGAGCCACTTCGCGCAGCCTGAAGCGTTCCGCCCCGAACGCTGGCTGCTGGGCGAAGGCGCGGCCGCCAACGCGATGGGCTCCGCCAAGCGCGTGGCGATGCCCTTCGGCGCCGGCCCGCGCATGTGCCCGGGCCGCTATCTCGCTCTGGCCGAGATCAAGATGGCGGCGGCGATGCTGCTGGCCAATTTCGACATCGCATCCGTCGGGACAGCCTCGGGCGGCGAACCCGATGAACAGATCGCGCTGGCGATGTACCCGGTGGGGCTGCAGATGAAATTGTCGTCGCGCAACTAAAGGCGGGTGCGGGCAGCCGGACGCAGAGGACGCGAAGGATTCGCAGAGGACGCAAAAGGACTTCCAAAAAATATTTTCTTGGCTGTTTTTTTGCGTCCTCTGCGTAGTCTTTGCGCCCTCTGCGTCCGGCTGTCCGAATTCACTCGGGGCTGACAGGCGCCTCCTGGCTTGCGTGATCGAGCAGGGACAGCGTCTGTTCATCGAGCACCAGCTTCGAAGCCGCCACGATGTCCGCCACCTGCGCCACATTGCTCGCGCTGGCAATCGGTGACGTGAGGCCGGGGCGGCCCATCACCCACGCGATGGCGATGCGGGCCTGCGGGGCGCCGGTGCGCTTCGAGGCTTCGTCCAGCGCGGCGAGGATCTTCAGGCCTCGATCATTCAGGTATTTCTTGACGGTGTTGGCGCCTCGCGCACTCTTGTCCGCATCTTCCGGCGTGCGGTACTTGCCCGACAGGAAGCCCGCTGCCAGCGCGTAGAAACTCATCACGCCGACGTCCGCGCTGACGCACACAGCCTGCAGGTCGCGCTCGAACACTGCGCGGTCGTACAGGTTGTAGAGCGGCTGCAGGCTTTCGTAGCGCGGCAGACCCAGTCGCTTGCTGGTGGCCAGCGCTTCTTCCAGCCGCGCCGCCGAATAGTTCGAGGCGCCGATCGCGCGCACCTTGCCCTCCTCGATCAATTTCGCGAAGGCCTCCAGCGTTTCATCCAGCGGCGTGTCGGTGTCGTCCTTGTGCGCCTGGTACAGGTCGATGCGATCCACCTGCAGCCGGCGCAATGAGTCCTCAACCCCCTGCCGGATCCACTTCGCCGACAGGCCGCCCTTCCCCTCGCCCATGTCGAAGCCGACCTTGGTGGCGATTACCACCTTGTCGCGCTTGCCGCTGGCCTTGAGCCATTTGCCGATCACGGTTTCGGATTCGCCGCCGGTGTGGCCTGGCGCCCAGCGCGAATACACGTCGGCCGTGTCGATGAAGTTGAAGCCTGCGTCCACCCAGGCATCGAGGATGGAAAACGAGGTGGCTTCGTCGGCAGTCCAGCCAAAGACATTGCCGCCGAGGCAGAGGGGGGAAACGGAAAGGCCGGAGCGGCCGAGGGGTCGGTTTTGCATCGGGCCACTCTCCTAGGCAGGCGCCCTGAGGTGCGGGCTCGCCTGCGACCAGGCACGCGCCAGCTCGCGTTGCACGGCTTCCGCCTCCTGCCGCTTGCCTTGCGCAGCCAGCACCTTGGCCAGCCCACGCAGCGCCCAGCCGCTGCCCGGATGCTCCACCAGCGATTGGCGATAGCCGGCTTCCGCATCGGTCAAGCGCCCGGCGCGTGCCTGCACATGCGCCAGCGCAAGCCGCGAGCCATCGGCGAACATGGGCGGCTCCCGCGCGTCCAGTTTTGCCAAGGCCTGGACCACCTTGTTCTGCTGTTCGATCGAAGCGTCCCAGCCGCCCTGCGCGAGCGCGATCTCGGCCTGCAGGCCGCTTTCGGCGAAGTCCGCCATCGACCGCAGGTTCTTGTGGCGTCCCGAATCGGAGGGGAAGTCCTTGCGGATGCGCGATGTCGCCCCTTGCACGCGCGACAAGGACTCGGCCGCATCCGCGGACTTGCCCAGGCGGGCCTGCGCCACGCCGCGCGCGTACTGGTGGAACATCTCCGCGATTCCTTTGTCGCCACGCGGCGCGGGCTCCTGCAGCAACTGGTCCCAGCGTTCGGTGCGCACCAGCGTGATGAGGCGCAGGCTGCGTACGTACTCGGCAAACGTGGTTTCGTCCTTGGCGACCTGCTCCTCCATGCCGGCCGCTGCCGCCAGCGCGGCCTCCTCCTGGCCGCTCATCACGGCGGCGTACCAGAGGAAGTGCGAGTTGTGCCCGCGCCAGTCCTTGCTCACGGTAAAGCCCTGCGCCTTCTGCGAATCGGCCAGCGTCACGTCCGATGCCACCGCCTGCTGGTTGACACGCGTCGCGTCGGCGTAGCGACCAACGTGCACGTAGGTGTGTGCCGGCATGTGGACCAGATGCGGCGAGAGGGGCGCCAGCAGGCCCAGCCGGTCTGCCGCCGCGACAGCGCGCGCCGCCACCGGTTGTGCATCGGTCAAGTGCACCAAGTAATGGTTCAGGCCGGTGTGTTGGGTGCGTGCTGGCAGCAACTTCTCAACGCGCGTGGTGACTTCGCCGATGCGCCCCGCCGGTTTGCCCGCCTTGTCCCAGAGGTCGTCACCCTCGGTGGCAATCATCTCGGCTTCGGCGTAGAGGGAGAGGATGTCCGCATCCAGCGGGTAGGTGTCCGCAAGCTTGCGCATGCGCTCGGCATACGCGACGTCCAGCGGATTGGCCTTGTCGTCATTCTTGCCCTGGCCGCAGACTGCGGCGGTGAGCGGCGCGGTTTCCTTCGCGGTGCTGGCGTGTGCATAGCGCACCGCCAAGGCTTCTATCAGCGAACGCTCGCGCGGCGTTGCACCGTCCAGGCGGCGCAAAGCGTAGTCGACGTACTTCAGCGCTTCCGCCGTGCGGTCGCGAGAGTTGTCGTTGATGTTGGGGCCTAGCTGCCAGGCCACACCCCACGCACACATCGCGCATTGCGGGTCGACCGCCAGCGCGGCCTTGAACTGCCGCACCGCTTCCACCTCGTTGAAGGCATAGGCCTGCAGCACGCCTTCATTGAAGAGCCGGCGCGCCGCCGGGATCGCGGAGGTGATGGCGATATCCGAGCTGCCGAAGCCGCTGAACCCGGGCGCCTTGGCGTCCCGGTCGGGGGTGAACGGCAACAGGCTGGCGCAAGAGGTGAGCAGCGCAAAGGCGCCAATGGCGGCGGCGATGCCGCGCAAGGGGAAAGGGACCAGCTGCATGGCGGCTCCTGGAAAAGAGGCTGCGGGAGTGCGCCGAAGTATGCATGGGGCCGTCGCGAGCGTCCAGACGGGGCTCCTTGGATTAGCATTGCCGGCTCGATTGAGAGGTGCCCCCCATGCGAATCCTTGCCGTCCTCCTGCTCGCCCTGGTGTCCATCACCGCGCGCGCCCTGCCCCCCAACGTCGAACATGTCGAGACCCTCGGCGGCATCTCGCAATACCGGCTCAAGTCCAACGGCATGACGATCCTGCTGCACGCAGAGCGTGCCGCGCCGATAGCCACGTTCATGGTCGTGTACCACGTGGGCTCGCGCAACGAGGCGCCGGGCAACACCGGCAGCGCGCACCTGCTGGAACACATGATCTTCAACAAGTCGACCGAGAACTTCGGCCGGGCCAAGGGCCACAAGACTTTTCAGGAAGTGCTGTACGAGGTGGGCTCGGACGCGGGCAACACCAACATGACCACCTGGTACGACCGCATGAACGGCTACTCCACCGTGCCTTCGGACAAGCTGGAGATCGCGATGAAGATCGAGGCGGATCGGCTCAATCGCGGGCTGATCCTGGACAGCGAGCGCCAGTCCGAGATGACCGTCGTGCGCAATGAGTACGAGATCGGCGAGAACAACCCGACGCGCGTGCTGTTCCAGAATGTGGTGGCCACAGCGATCACGGCGCACCCCTACCACTGGTCCACCATCGGCTACAAGTCCGACATCGAGGGCGTCACGACCGAGAAGCTGCGCGAGCACTACAAGACCTACTTCCATCCCGACAACGCCGAGGCGATCCTGGTGGGCGACTTCGACACGGAGCAGGCGCTGTCGATGTTCGACCGCGAGTTCGGCGGTTTGCCCAGGTCGAAGAACCCGATTCCCCAGGTCATCACGGTGGAACCGCCGCAGGAAGGCGAGCGCCGCACCGTCGTGCGCCGTGCGGGCAGCTTCGGGCTGGTGATGGTGGGCTACATGCGCCCGGGTGTCATGCATCCAGACTTCTACCCGTTGATGCTGCTGGACACGATCCTGTCCGAAGGCGTCAACTCGCGCCTGTACAAGGCGCTGGTGGATACGGGCATCGCCACGGCAGTGGGCGTCTCCAACTTCGAGTTGCGCGACCCCTACCCGTTCATGATCAACGCGACGCTGGCCACCGGACGCACGCACGAGGAGGCCGAGCGCGCGATCAAGGCGGTGGTGGCGGAAGTGCTGGCCGCCGGCGTGACGGATGCGGAGATCGCACGCGCCCGCAGCCAGATCGAAGTGGCGCACATCCGATCGCGCGACGGCGCATACGCTTATGCGCGCACGCTCGGTGAGGCCGTGGCCTCGGCGCACTGGAAGCGCTTCGTCACGCTGCCGCAGGACATCGCGTCAGTGAACGCCGCCGATGTGAAGCGCGTGGCGCAGGCTTACCTCGTCCCCGACCGCGCCACAGTCGGCTGGTTCGTGCCCCAGCCCGCCAATGCGCCACGCGCGCAGTCGATTCCGGCCACGCCGCCCGCTCGCGAGGTAGCGCGCTCGGCCACACCGCCACCAGCTACCACTGCGGCCACGCAGAAGGTGTCATTCGCGCAACGCACCGAGCGCCGCGTGCTGCCCAACGGCATCGTGGTGGACGTGGTGCGCAACCCAGCCGCGCCCACCGTGGCGATCCGCGGCATGGCCTTCGCGGGTGATTCGGCCTCAGCTGCGGACCAGCCAGCCACAGCCGCACTCACCGCCAAGATGCTTTCGCGCGGCACAATCTCGCGCAATAAGGAAGAGATCGGCCGCGTCCTCGAACAGGCCGGCGCGACGCGCAGCTATGCGACGGGCCTGGGCGAAACCGCCATCGCCTTTAACGGCCTGGCGCGCGACCTGCCCTTGATGGTCGAGGTGCTGGGCGAGGAACTGCGCCAGCCCGCCTTCGCGCCGGCAGAACTGGACAAGGCCCGCAAGGAGCTGGAGACCGACTACCTGCGCGCCGACGACAACACCTCGCAGCGCGCGTTCGAACGCCTGGTGCAACTGTCGTATTCGCCCACGCATCCGTACTACGCCGCAGGTCGCGCGGCGAACGTCGCCAGCACGCGCGCACTCACGGCGGAGCACCTGCGCGCCTTCCACGCGCAGCGCTACACCGGCGCCAACCTGGTGATTGCCATCGTGGGCGATGTCGATCCTGCAAGCGCGATTGCACTGGTGGAGAAGGCCTTGGGCGCGTTGCCCGCTGGCCGCCGCGTCGACGCATCGCCACTGGCTCGGGTGTCTGCGCCGCCGCAACCGGCCCGCGAGATCGTCGCGATGCCCGGCAAGGCCAATATGAACCTGATGCTGGGCGTGGCCAGCGGGCTGCGCCGCACCGACGCGGACTACGAGGCTGCATTGGTTGGCAACGCGGCCCTGGGCCAGAACGCGCTGACCTCGCGCATCGGCCGCCGGGTGCGCGATACCGAAGGCCTGTCTTATTCGCTCTTCTCGCGCTTTGGCATGAGCGAGGAGCTGGACGGGGTCTGGTACGTGAACGTGAATCTCGCGCCGGCCAACCTGTCCAAGGCGTTGAAGTCGACGCGCGAGGAGATCGACAAGTACGCGCGCGAAGGTGCCACCGAGGAAGAAGTGCGTGTGCAGAAGAGTTTCTTCGCCGGTAACTACCAGGTGGCGCTGGGCTCCAATGCGGGGATCGCCGCCGCGCTGGTCGCCGCCGAGCGCTACAGCTTCGGGCCCCCTTACCTGGACGAGTACCCGAACCGCATTCGCGCCGTCACCCGGGACCAGGCCAACGCGGCGATGAAGCGCTACTTCCGTGCGGAGAAGCTGAACCTCATCGTCGCGGGGGATCTGGACAAGTTGCCGGAGTGAACCAAATCATGCCGGAGTTGATCCGGACATCCACGGGCTGGGAGCCGGCTGCTTCAGGGTGACCGGTTAGAAAATACTTTCCCGAACGAAAAGCACATCCCCCGCCTGAATGGTGTCGGTGAGGCTGGGGCGCAGCTCCAACATCTGGCCATCGGATTGCTTGCGCGTGAGCTTCAGGCGGTTCTGGCTGCCGCGCGAAGTGATGCCG
>JBKJOM010000071.1:0-10068 GCA_046595775.1 Ramlibacter sp.
CTTCGGCATCATTGGCCCGATCCCGAAGTGGTTGCGCGTCGGCTTCAGAAACACCGGGATGGCCCCGGTCATGATGATGGCGTGCAGGATGGACTTGTGGCAATTCCGGTCCACCACCACCACGTCGCCCGGCGCCACCGTGTGGTGCCAGACCATCTTGTTGGACGTTGAGGTGCCGTTGGTGACGAAGAAGCAATGGTCGGCATTGAAGATGCGCGCCGCATTGCGCTCGCTTGCCGCCACCGGACCGGTGTGGTCCAGCAACTGGCCGAGTTCCTCCACCGCATTGCAGACGTCGGCCCGCAACATGTTCTCGCCGAAGAACTGGTGGAACATCTGGCCGATAGGGCTCTTGAGGAATGCGACGCCACCGGAGTGACCGGGACAGTGCCACGAGTAGGAGCCGTCTTCCGCGTAGTCGAGCAGTGCCTTGAAGAACGGCGGCTGCACGCCCTCCAGATAGCTCTTGGCCTCGCGAATGATGTGCCGCGCCACAAACTCCGGCGTGTCCTCGAACATGTGGATGAAGCCGTGCAGCTCGCGCAGGATGTCGTTGGGGATGTGGCGCGAGGTCTTGGTCTCGCCATACACGTAGATCGGCACCTCGAGGTTCTTGCGGCGCACCTCCTCGATGAACTTGCGCAGGTTCAACACGGCGGGATCGAGGTCCGGCCCGGGCGTGAACTCCTCGTCGTCGATCGACAGGATGAAGGCGCTGGCGCGGCTTTGCTGCTGCGCGAACTGCGAGAGGTCGCCGTAGCTGGTGACGCCCAGCACCTCGAAGCCCTCGGTCTCGATGGCCTGCGCGAGCGCGCGGATGCCCAGCCCGGAAGAGTTCTCCGAGCGATAGTCCTCGTCGATGATGACGATGGGAAAGCGGAATTTCATGCAGGTGCCTCTCGGGGAGCGTGGGGCTAAAAAGCGGAAAACAGGCGCGAAGTGTATGCATTTCGCCGGCCGACATCCTTGCACCCCCGCCGAATTCACCCACAATGCTAGTGCGATCCAAACAAACGGAGGGGTTCGTGGCCGATTCGACCATCTGGTGGCTCATGGCTGGCGTCGTCGTCGCCGTAGAGCTGATGACCGGGACTTTCTACCTGCTCATGCTGGCCATCGGGCTGGCGGCAGCAGCGCTGGCAGCGCACGCCGGGCTGGGCATGCCCGCACAACTGGTGACCGCAGCAGTGATCGGGGGCGGCGCGGTCGTCGCCTGGCACCTCCAGCGCCTGCGCCGGCCTCCGGAAGCTGGCGCCTCCACCAACCGCGACGTCAACCTCGACATCGGCGAGACCGTGCAGGTGCACAACTGGAAAGCCGACGGCACCGCCCACGTGCAGTACCGCGGCGCCAACTGGACCGTCGTTGCGGCGCCGGGCACCCCGCCCACCAGCGGGCCGCACCGGGTGCGCGAGGTTGTGGGCAGCCGCCTGATCGTCGAAAAAATCTAACTGAAAAAAGAGGGTTCCATGAAAGAAATCGCCATTGTCATTTTGGTGATCGCCGTGATCTTCGTGATCCGCGCGATCAAGGTCGTCCCGCAACAGAACTCGTGGGTTGTGGAGCGGCTGGGCAAGTACCACGCCGCGCTCACGCCGGGCCTGAACTTCCTGATCCCGTTTGTCGACAAGGTGGCTTACAAGCACAGCCTGAAGGAAATCCCGCTGGACGTTCCCAGCCAGGTCTGCATCACGCGCGACAACACGCAGCTGCAGGTGGACGGCATCCTGTACTTCCAGGTGACCGACCCGATGCGGGCCAGTTACGGATCGTCCAATTACATCGTTGCCGTGACGCAGTTGGCGCAGACGTCCCTGCGCAGCGTGATCGGCAAGCTCGAGCTGGACAAGACTTTTGAGGAGCGTGACATCATCAACGCACAGGTGGTGCAGGCCATCGACGAGGCCGCGCTCAACTGGGGCGTGAAGGTGCTGCGCTACGAGATCAAGGACCTGACGCCGCCCAAGGAAATCCTGCATGCGATGCAGGCGCAGATTACGGCAGAGCGCGAGAAGCGCGCCTTGATCGCTGCGTCGGAAGGCCGGCGCCAGGAGCAGATCAACATCGCCACCGGCGAGCGCGAGGCCTTCATTGCCCGCTCCGAGGGGGAGAAGCAAGCGCAGATCAACAAGGCGGAAGGCGAGGCCGGCGCTATTACCGCGGTGGCCAACGCCACGGCCGGCGCCATCGAGCGGATCGCCGCCGCCATCCGCATGCCCGGTGGCGAGCAGGCCGTGCAGCTGAAAGTCGCCGAGCGCGCCGTCGATGCCTACAGCCGTGTCGCGCAAGACGCGACCACCACCCTCATCGTTCCCAGCAACATGAGCGAAGTGTCGGCGCTGATCGCCTCGGCGATGCGCATGGTGCAAGGCACGAAGGTCGTCCAGGCATGAACAAGCCGCTGACGCGCGATCAAGTCGCACCCGACCTCACCTGGAACCTTGCCGACCTCTTTCCCACCGAGGCAGACTGGTCGACAGAACTCGATGCCATCCTCACCGCCACCACTACCGTGGCGCGGCACCAGGGACACCTGGGCGAACACGCCGCCACCCTGCTTGCCTGCCTGGACGCCCGCGACGGATTGATGGCACGCCTGCAAAGGGCCAGCATCTATGCGGGCCTGCGCCTCGCCTCGGATGCCACCAACGCTGCCAACCAGGCCGCCGATGCCCGCGCGTCGACGGTCGGCGCACAGGTCGGCGCCGCCCTCTCCTTCGTCGACCCGGAGATCCTCTCGCTGCCCGACGGCACTGTCGAGCGCTTCCTCGCGGAGCAACCCGCCCTGGACGTACACCGCACCGACCTTGACCACCTGCTGGCGGTCAAGCCGCACATGTTGGGGGCCGAGACCGAGAAAGCGCTGACGTCGCTGGGCGAGGTGCTCGACTCGCCCTACATGATCTACAGCCGGTCGAAGGCGAGCGACATCCGCTTCGCTTCGTTCACCGACGAATCGGGCGCGACGCACCCGAATTCCTTCAACCTGTTCGAGTGGACCTACGAGGATCATCGGGATACGGCGATGCGCCGGGCCGGCTGGAAGTCCTTCTGCGACGGGCTGGTGCCCTACCAGAACACCTACGCCGCGACATTCGCGACCGAGGTCAGCAAGAACGTCGTGCTCGCGCGCCTGCGGGGCTACCCGAGTGCGGAACATTTCCTGCTGCAGGACCACAAGATTCCGTTCGGGATGTACACCAACATTGTGGAGGTCGTCCAGTCGGAGATTGCACCGCATATGCGCCGCTATGCCAACTTGCGCAAGCGCGTGCTGGGCCTGGACAAGCTGCTCTATTGCGACATCAAGGCGCCGCTCGATCCTGATTACGCACCCTCGATCGGCTTCGAGGAAGCCGGGCAATTGATCCTCGAAGCAGTTGCACCCATGGGCGCCGACTACCAGGAGATCATCCGCACTGCTTTCGCCAGTCGCTGGATCGACCGCGCAAGCAACGTCGGCAAGTCGTCGGGCGCGTTCTGCGCATCGCCCTACAAGGTTCACCCCTACATCCTGGTGACCTGGACGGACAGCATGCGGGACGCCTTCGTCCTCGCCCACGAACTGGGCCACGGCGCCCACTTCACGATGGCCGGGCGCCACCAGCGCTACGTGAATACCCGGCCAGCGATGACTTTCGTCGAGGCTCCGTCGATCACGAACGAAGCCCTGCTGGCCCGCCATATCCTGGCCAGCAGCACCGACGCGAGGATGCGCCGCTGGGTGATCATGCAGGTGCTGGGCACCTACCACCACAACTTCGTGACGCACATGCTGGAGGCCCAGTTGCAGCGTGAGATGTATGCGCTGGCGCAGGACGGGAATGCCGTGACGACATCCGTGCTGAACGGGCACAAGCGCGCGATCCTGCAAAGGTTCTGGGGCGACGCGGTTGAAATAGACGATGGCGCGGCCATGACCTGGATGCGCCAGCCCCACTACTATTTCGGCTTGTACCCCTACACCTACTCGGTCGGCCTGATCGCAGCCACAGCCCTCGCAGAGAAGTCGCGCACCGAGGGTGCCGCTGTGTTCGAGCGATGGCTGGAGGTCCTGAAGGCCGGCGGCACGATGAAGCCGATCGACTTGATGAAAGCCGCGGGAATCGACCTCTCTTCGCCCGAACCCATCCGCGCCGCGATCGCTTACGTCGGTTCGCTGGTGGACGAACTGGAAGCGAGCTTCTAGCCCCTCGGGGGCCTTGCCTGTCGTCCTAGGTGCGCAACGCCGAACGGATCGCCATCGCCAGGGCGTGCGGATTCAATGGCTTGGCGATATGGTTGTCGAATCCCGCCCGCAGTGCCCGGGCCTTGTCCTCGGGCCGGGCGAAAGCCGTCAGCGCAATGGCCGGCAGGCGAGCGCGCCCCGGCGGCAATGGCAGCCGCCGCACTTCTCGAATCAACTCGTAGCCATCGATCTTGGGCAGGCCGATGTCGCTGAGCAGCACGTCCGGCCACGCCTGCCGCAGCCCGGCAAGGGCCGAGTGGTAGTCGCCTGCCAGTCGCACACGGGCGCCCCGGTCGGTCAACACCACCATCAGCATCTCGCTGGCATCGCTGTCATCCTCGACCACGAGGATGTCCAGGCCGTCGAGCGGCCGGCCACCCGCCTCTTCGTCGCCCGGCGGCAGGTCGCCGTCAGCCGTGGCCACCGCCACGTCGATTTCTACTTCCATCTCGGTCCCGAGGCCGCGGCCGGCGCTCCTCGCGCCAACGGTACCGCCGTGCAGTTCGGCCAGGTGCCGCACGATGGACAGGCCCAACCCGAGCCCGCCGTGCATACGGTTGCCCGGGTCGTCGCTCTGCGAGAAACGGTCGAACAAGCGGTTGAGGAAGTCGGGCTCGACACCCTGCCCCTGGTCCTTGACGACCAGCACCAGCCGGTTGACCGCCCGACGCAGCGACACATCGATTCGGGAACCCGCCGGAGAGAACTTGATGGCATTGGTCATCAGGTTCCAGACGATCTGCTGGTAGCGGGCCGGGTCCAGCCAGCCGGCTTCGCTGGCCGCATCCACGTCCAGCACCACGTCGAGTTTCTTTTCCTCGATGGACGTGGCCAGCGCATTGACGGCGTGTTTGACCAGTTGCGCAGGGTCCACCAGCTCACGCTCGAGCCGCAGCTTGCCGGAGTTGATGCGCGACACATCGAGGATGTCGGAGATGATCCGGGCCTGTGCCTTGACGTTGCGCTCGATCGCCTCCAGGCCCTTGGCCGACTCCGGCGTGGGATTGCGGCGCATCAGGATGGCAACCCACCCGACGATGGCGTTGAGCGGCGTGCGCAACTCGTGCGACAGCACGGCGATGAAGTCGTCCTTGGTGCGGCTATGGCGCTCGGCGGTCGCTCGGGCGGCCTGCTCGCGCTCCAGGACTTCCCGCCGCTGCGCCTCGAGCTGCTCGCGCTCCGAAGCGTCGCTCGCGATCGCGATGCGCAGCCCGGGCTCCACATGGCCCGACATGCTCCAGTCCAGCAGCACGGCGGAGCCGTCCGAACGCAGCAAGGGAAAGCGACCCTGCCAAGGCGAGGTGTCGGGCCCGTGCGCCGTGATCTGTAGTGAAGCGCTTTCCCGCCACTCGATCGGCACCAGTTCCGGCAATCGCTGGCCCAGCAGGCCTTGGCGGTCACGGCCCAGCAATTGCTGCATGGCGGGGTTGGCATCCACCACGCGCCCGTCCAGGTCCAGCACCACGATGCCGCTAGGGGCCTGGTCATAGATGGCACGCAGCCGCGATTCGCTGCGGCGCAGGCGCTCTTCAGCGGTGCGCGCACGCACCAGCGCCTGCAGCGTGGCCACCAGCATCGGCGGTTCGACCGGATGCACCAGGTAGGCATCCGCGCCGGCGTCCAGGCCGGCAACGCGGTCCTGGTTGCGCGTGAATTCGGCTGACAGGTGGATGATCGGCAGCGTGGCGGTCTTCTCTTCCTTCCGCAGGGTGCTGCAGACCTCGAACCCGCTGATGTCCGGCAGGTGCACGTCGAGAACCACTGCAGAGACGCCTTGCCGCGCCTGGCGCAGGGCATCCGCGCCGGTCCCGGCTTCGCTGACGCGAAAGCCCGCTGCCTTCAGGACCCGCGAAGTGGTGTAGCGGGTGGCCGGGTTGTCGTCGACCACAAGCACTTCATGCAGCGACCGGTCGATGCTGGCGTTGATCACATCGCTATCGATCATCGCGCGCTTCCACCTCCGTCCTGGTGACGGACGGGAATGGTCACAGAGAACACCGAACCGCTGCCGAGCTCGCTCTCCAGCGTCACGCGGCCGCCCAGCAACTCAGCCAACCGTTTGCTCAGCGACAGCCCCAGCCCGGTTCCACGCAACCGCTTCTGCAACGTCGACTCCACCTGGGAATAGTCTTCGAACACGGTGTGATGGTACTCAGGGGCGATGCCGATGCCGGTGTCTGCCACGCGGAATGTCACATGGTCTTCGTCTGTCCGCGCTACCGAGACACGCACTTCGCCCTTCGGCGTGAACTTGAGCGCGTTCGAGATGAAGTTGCGCAGTACTTGCGACAGCTTGCGGTCGTCGGTGAAGAGCTTGGGGACGTCCACCGGCTCCTCGAACACCAGATTGACTTCGGCGTTGGTCAGCACCGGCTTGAACATCCCGCGAAGTGCAGAGAACAGGTCGACCATCTCGAACCACTCGGGAGAGATCTCGACGCGACCCGCCTCCACCTTGGCGAGGTCCAGCAGGTCGTCGACCATTTCCGCGAATTCCGTCGCCTGCTGCTGGATGAACAGGACCTGCCGCTCCTGCTCTTCGGTCAACGGCCCATCGACCCGGTCTACCAGCAGCCGCGCGAGGCTGCGTATGGAACCGATAGGTGTCCTGAATTCGTGGCTCATGTAAGCCAGAAAGCGGCTCTTGAGCTCAGTGGCCTCGCGCAGTTCCTCGGCTTGCATCTCAAGTTCGGCATAGAGCGCAACGACGCCGCGGTTGGTCTCGTCGAGCTCGGTCCGCAACGCATCGAGTTCGGCCCGCAGGGCCGCCGGATCATCCGGATCGGCGCTCATCATCACGTGCCTCTGCGAAGCACCACCACCGTCGCGTCGTCGCGCCCGCGGCTGTGGTCGCGCAGGAGGATCGCCGCCGCCAGAGAGGGGTCTCGGCCGAGCACTGGCATCAGGGGCTGTGGGGTCCAGCGACTTTCCAGGCCGTCACTGAACACCGCCAGCAGGGCATGCGGCGGCCACGGCACGTTGACTTCCTCGGGTCGGCGCATCTGCATGCCCGCCGTGCCGTGCTGCATGACCAGGGTACGGTCCGACACGCCCGAGATGACCCGTGCGATCACATTGCCCGCGCCGCAAGCCCGGATCGTCGACGCCTGGGTGTCGACGCGCACGATCGTGACAGCCGCGCCGCGCGTGCGGCGCAGCCTGTCATGAGTCGCGGCCAACATGGCCGCCGGCTCACGCATCGGTTCCGCCGCGAAGACGTCGAGGGCCGCAGCCGACGCCTCCGCCGCATCCGGCCCATGACCCAGCCCATCGGCGACCATGAGCGTTGCCACTGCGCCGGCGCCGGCAAAGGCCCAGGCGTCGCCGCAGACCAGTTCGCCGCGCAGCGGCACCGAAATTCCGGCGACAGCCACCGCCGGGGCATCGTCGGGCGAATTGCGCCGGCCCTCCCCGCCGATGCGGGCCACTATCACCGTGCCTTCAGGCACGGTTGAATGAATGTCAAATTCGCGGGCCAGCCGGCGCACGGCGCCCAGACCCGTGCCGGGCGTGCCGCCGGTGGAAAATCCGTCACCCATGCTGCGGGCGAGGTCGGGGATGCCCGGCCCGCGGTCGATGGCGATGACTTCGACCTCGGCGAGGTCTGGGTGGCCCGTCACCAGCAACATGCCGCGCTTTGCGTGCCGCACCAGGTTGCCCCCCAGTTCGGTCACGACGATGGCAACCCGGCCGGTCTGCACTTCGTCCATGCCGCACCGATGCGCGACCTGGGTGGCATGGCGCCGGGCCTCGCCGACGCTGCTGGGATCGTCCATGGCGAACGAAGTGTGGTGCGCGTTGCGGATCATTTCCATCGGGTGATCGAAACGCATGTGCCCTCCCCGGGTTCGGAGCGCAATTCGAATTCGTGCACGAGGCGCTTGCTGCCCGGCAGCCCCAGTCCCATGCCACCACCGGAGGTCCAGCCGTCGGTCAGCGCAAGGGACTTGTCCTTGATGCCTGGGCCTGTGTCCTCGAAGTGCAGCCGCAGGCCGCGGCGCACACCTTCGTCCAGCACCTCCCAGCGCATCTTGCCGCCGCCGCCGTGCCGCACGGTGTTGCGCGACAACTCGCTGGCGGCGGTAATCATCTTGGTCTGATCGACCAGGGAAAACTTCAGCATGACGGCCATCTGGCGCACGGCTTGCCGGCTGGCAACGATGTCGGCTTCGCCGCGCAGCGGCATCTCACCCGAGGGTTCAATGGCCAAGGCGACGCCCTCCGCATGCCACGCGCAGCATTTCCATGCCGCGCTCCACGTTCAGTGCCGTGCGCACGCCTTCGAGCGAAAGGCCGAGTTCGACCAGGGTGATGGCAACGGCGGGCTGCATGCCCACCACGACAGTCGATGCGTCCAGGATTCTCGCGATGCCGGAAATACTCGCCAGCATGCGACCGACGAACGAGTCGACGATTTCGAGCGCGGATATGTCGATCAGGACGGCCTTGGCGCTGGTCTGCGAGATCTTCTCGGCCAGGTCATCCTGCAGCGCCAGTGCCGTCTGGTCCTGCATGTCCACCTGGATCGTGACGAGCAGGATGTCGCCGATCCGCAGGATGGGAATGCGGTACATCAGGCTGCCTGGCCAGAGCGGGTGACGACATAGCCGGTTTGTTGCAGGGCCAGCAACAGCGCGTCGGCCAGGCTCGCCTTCGTCGCGATGCCGTGGAGGTCGATGCCCAGGTGCACGATGGTCTGCGCGATCTGCGGACGGATGCCGCTGATGATGCACTCCGCCCCCATCAGGCGGATCGCGCTGACGGTCTTGAGCAGGTGCTGCGCCACCAAGGTGTCGACCGTGGGAACGCCCGTGATGTCGATGATCGCCAGCTGGGAGCCGGTCTCGACGATGCGCTGCAGCAGCGTCTCCATGACCAATTGCGTGCGGGCGGAATCGAGGGTTCCGATCATGGGAACGGCGAGCACGCCGTCCCACAGCTTGATGACGGGCGTGGAGAGCTCCAACAGCTCCTGCTGCTGGCGCTGGATGACTTCCTCGCGGGTGCGCTGGTACGTCGAGACGGTCCATTGCGCCATCTTGTCGACCAGCACCGAGGCAGCCCACATCGCCGACATCACCAATTGGGGATTCGATGTGTGGACGCGTTGCAGTTCGGCAAAGATCGGGCGCTTGAACGCCAGCACGAAGGCGCTGGTGTCACCGGCCGACTGGCCCTGGGCAACGCGCGAGCGCGACAGGGCCTCGAGCGAATCACGCAGCTGGGCCCACGCGGGCGAGTCGATGGTGTCAGCAGAACCGCCTTGCTTCAGTCCGTCGGTCACGGCGGCAACCAGCTCGGCGGCTTCGGCGCGCATGGAACGAAGCGCACCTTCGGAGACGCCCTTGCCGGCATCCTCCACCCACAGTTTGACGATCGAGTCGCGGGATTGCTCAAGCAGCGCTAGCACCGCGCCGTTTTCCTGTGTCATTGAATGCCCCTACGGGAAGCGCAGTGCGCGGTTGAATGGGCATCGATTGTTGCAACAGTTGAGTCGCATCGCTGTAGGACGAAGCCCACTTCGCAGGGCCGGCGACCGTGTTGACGAATGCAGCGCGCGTCCGCTGGACGGCGCGACAACGGCCGCGACGCGCCGTGTCGTCCGACACCAGCACCGCGGCCGGTTCGCGCTTTTGTCGCAGGGGAAGTTGTGGTCATCGTCCTCGGGACAACATCGGCCCATGGAGAAAACGCAGGACCAGAAAACGGGAAACCCGCGAAGGGCGGGTTTCGATGTGTCCTGGCGGAGAGGGCGGGATTCGAACCCGCGGAGGGCTATTAACCCTCACACGCTTTCCAGGCGTGCGACTTAAACCGCTCATCCACCTCTCCGGGTGTGA
>JBKJOM010000100.1:0-50529 GCA_046595775.1 Ramlibacter sp.
GCCCAGGTTGCCCTCGGCGTTCTCGAAGTCGATCGGGTTGACCTTGTGCGGCATGGTCGACGAGCCGATCTCGCCGTCACGCAGTTTCTGCTTGAAGTAGCCCAGGCTCACGTAGCCCCACATGTCGCGCGACCAGTCGATGAGGATGGTGTTGGCGCGCGCCACCGCGTCGAACAGTTCGGCCATGTAGTCGTGCGGCTCGATCTGGATGCTGTAGGGCTGGAAGGTGAGGCCCAGACCGAGCGGCTCGGGCGATTCGACCACCTTGCGGCTGAATTCTTCCCAGTCGAAATCGGGCCAGGCTGACAAGTGCGCGTTGTAGTTGCCCACCGCGCCATTCATTTTGCCGAGCAACATGACGGCGGCAATCTTCTCGCGCGCGGCTGCCAGGCGCACGACGACGTTGGCGATTTCCTTGCCCACGGTGGTCGGGCTGGCGGTCTGGCCGTGGGTGCGACTGAGCATCGCCACGTCGGCATGGGCATGTGCCATCGAGCGCAATTTGCCCACCAGCGCATCGAGCGCCGGCAGGATCACCTGCTCGCGTGCGCCCTTGAGTTGCAGCGCGTGACTGGTGTTGTTGATGTCCTCGCTGGTGCAGGCGAAATGCACGAACTCGCTGGCCGCCTTGAGTTCGGGGCGCGCATCGAAGCGCGACTTGATCCAGTACTCCACCGCCTTCACATCGTGGTTGGTGGTCTTTTCGATCTCCTTGATCGCGTTCGCGTCGGCCTCGGAGAAATTCTTGACCAGGCCCAGCAAGTAAGTGCGCGCGCCCGGCGTGAGCGGCTTGAACTCGGCAAAGCCGGCATCGGACAAGGCGATGAACCAGCAGATTTCGACCTGCACGCGCTTGTGCATGTAGCCGTGCTCGCTCATCAAGGGGCGCAGCGGCGCCAAGCGAGCTGCGTACCGCCCGTCCAGCGGCGACAGCGCGGAGATGGTGGAAATCGTCATGGCCCAAATTGTAGGCGGCACGCATCAAAACTCGCCGTTACGCGAGCCAGTGGCGCTCGCCGCCCGCGCAGCGCGGGCCTCTCGCTAAAATGGCCGGCAACGAAAACTCGAATACCACAGGGCCACCCATGAAATTGATCGGCGCCATCACCAGCCCTTACGTGCGCAAGGTGCGCATCGTCATGGCCGAGAAGAAACTGGACTACGAGTTCGTTATGGAGGACGTGTGGTCCGCTGAAACGTCCATCGTGCAATCCAATCCCCTGGGCAAGGTGCCCTGCCTGGTCATGGAAGGCGGCGAGGCACTCTTCGACTCGCGCGTGATCGTGGAATATCTGGACACGCTGTCGCCGGTGGGCAAGCTGATTCCCACCGTTGGCCGGGAGCGTGCCGAAGTGAAAACCTGGGAAGCCCTGGCCGACGGCGTGCTCGACGCCTCGATCCTGGCGCGCCTGGAAGCCAACTGGGCCGGCCGCAGCAAGGCGCAGCGCAGCCAGGCGTGGATCGACCGGCAGCTGGGCAAGGTCAACGGCAGCTTGAAAGCGATGAGCCAGGGCTTGGGCGAAAAACCTTTTTGCGCCGGGATCTACCTGAGCCTGGCTGACATCGCGGTGGGCTGTGCCCTCGGCTACCTCGACTTCCGCTTTCCCGACATTGATTGGCGCGGGGCGCACCCCAACCTGGGCAAGCTGTACGACAAGCTGATCCAGCGACCGAGCTTCATCGAGTCCAAGCCAGCGTAGCCCTCTACCCCGGCACGGGCACCCATCCGCGCGGAGCAACGCGCAGCGTGGACACTCCATGAAGAAACCCGGCTCTGCCGGGTTTCTTCATCTGATCAGGCCACTTCAAAAACACATCGTGTTTTTGAAGTGAAATAAAAATGCTGCGAAGCGCCCCGGGGCGAAGGAGGGAGGGAGGGAGGAGGAGAAGAGTCGCCTCGGGATTGCATCGGGACAAGCCGGAAGGCTTCGCAGCAGTAACTGAAATTTGGGGGTCCTCCGTCCCTTGCCACCGATAGAGTGGGGGCCAAGGCGCCCGGTTCCAGTGAGTTGGCGATCGCTGAGGTAAATTTTTGTGAACCGCCCCTCTCAGCGCGCGGCCAGCTGCTTCTCGATTTCCTTCAGTAGTGCCGGATCGTCCGGTCCTGTGGTGCTCGCATAGCCCGCCAGCACCTTGCCGTCGCGGCCCACCAGGTACTTGTAGAAGTTCCACTTCACGGTGGTCCCGCTCTGCGTGGCCAGCAGCTTGAACAGCGGGTTGGCAGCGCTGCCGCGCACATGGGACGCCGCAAACATCGGGAATTTCACGCCGAAGGTGTTCTCGCAGAAGTCCGCGATGTCCTTGTTGCTGGCCTTTTCCTGCGCGAAGTCGTTGGAAGGGAAGCCCAGCACCACCAGTCCGCGCCCCTTGTATTTCTCGTGCAACGCTTCAAGGCCCTGGTACTGGGGCGTGAAGCCGCAATAGCTGGCGGTGTTCACAACCAGCAGCACTTTTCCTGCGTACTGGCACAGGGACTGGGGCTTTTCGTCCTGCAGGCGGGGGAAGGTGTGGCTCAAGGTGGCCGCGCACCCCCCGGCCTGGGGCGAGTCGGCGGCCCGGGCGGGGGAACCCGCCAGCGCGGCTGCAGCCAGCAAGGCCATCGTCATGAATCGGAAGGATTTCGGCACCACAGTCTCCTGTCATTCCTGAATAAGGCCTATTTTGGCGCCCGCGGCTTAAAATCCTCAGTAACAGACCGAGAACACCCATGCTCTACCCTGAATTGTTCAAACAGCTCGAGTCCGTCCGTTGGGATATGGACAAGGACATTCCCTGGGCGTCGTTCGACCCCAGCCAGCTGACGGACGAGCAGGCCCAGACCATCAAGATGAACGCCATCACCGAGTGGGCGGCTCTGCCCGCCACCGAGATGTTCCTGCGTGACAATCGCGACGACAGTGACTTCTCGGCCTTCATGTCGATCTGGTTCTTCGAGGAGCAGAAGCACTCGCTGGTGTTGATGGAATACTTGAAGCGCTTCCGCCCCGACTTCGCGCCGACCGAGGCCGAACTGCACGAAGTGCGCTTCGAGTTCGAACCCGCGCCCGCGCTCGAGACGCTGATGCTGCACTTCTGCGGCGAGATCCGCCTGAACCACTGGTATCGCCGCGCTGCCGAATGGCACACCGAGCCGGTCATCAAGCACATCTACACGACGCTCTCCCAGGACGAAGCACGCCACGGCGGCGCCTACCTGCGCTACATGAAGCGCGCCATCAATAACTTCGGCATCGAAGCCAAAGCCTCCTTCGCCAAGATCGGGGTGCTGATGGCCAGCGCGCGCCGCACCGCGCAGGCGCTGCACCCGACCAACCTGCACGTGAACAAGGCGCTGTTCCCGCGCGACACCATCCAGTCGCGCCTGCCCAACCCCGAGTGGCTGGAAGAGTGGCTGGACAAGCAGATCAACTTCGACGCCGTATGGGAAAGCAAGGTTGTCGAGCGCATCCTGCACAACATGAGCCTGCTGATGGACCGCAGTTTCAAGAGCGTGCAGGAGCTCAACCGCTTCCGCAAGGAAGTGACTGCCAGCCTGGGATCTGCCGGCGGCGGTGCGCTGCCCAACGCGGCTTGAAACAAACGGCCTTCATTGCGGGCCCGACCCGCAATCCATGACCCAGCCTGCCTTTCTCTCCAAGCTGGCGCCGCGCCAGGAGGCCGCCATCCGCGTCGCGGCGCTGCCGCAACCAGTCGTCTTCACCAACGGCGTCTTCGACGTTCTGCATCGCGGCCACGCGGTGTACCTCGCGCAGGCGCGCGAACAAGGCGCCAGCCTGGTCGTGGCGCTCAACACCGATGCGTCGGCCAGGCGACTGGGCAAAGGCCCCGACCGTCCCTTGAACAATGAGCAGGATCGCGCGGTGTTGATGGCCGCGCTCGAATGCGTTTCCCTTGTGACGTGGTTCGACGAAGCCACCCCGCTGGAGTTGATCCGCGAGCTGCACCCCGCGGTACTGGTGAAGGGCGGTGACTACGACATGGACAAACTGGCCGAAGCGCAGGTCGTGCGCTCCTACGGCGGCCGCGCGCTGGCGATTCCGTTCGTCGATGGCTATTCGACGACTGCGCTGGTAAAGAAGATCAGGGCGACTTCGGCATCCTGAATACCGACTCCCGTACGCAGAAGTCGCAGAGGTTTCGCAGAAGACGCAAAAGAGTCCAATTCAAAATTTTTCTAGGAAGTCCTTCTGCGACTTCTGCGAAACTTTTGCGTCTTCTGCGTATAGGAGTCCGCTTTCGGGACGCTCAAGCGAACACGGTTCGCCATAACGCCAGAATCGCATCGCGCTGCACGGCCATCGCCTCGGGCGCGACCTGAGTGGGTTCTTCGTTCAGGCGCGCCTGGTGTTGGGCCCGGCGCAGCTCGCGGTAGGCGGCGGCCGCGGCTTCGCCGACGCCGGTGGGTAGCAAGCCGCTGGCTTCGGCGCGTTGCAGCAGCGCGATGTTGCCGACGTTGGGGACCAGCCCGGGATGGCGCGACGCTTGCGACAGCACCAGGAATTGCACGGCGAACTCCGCATCGACCATGCCGCCTGCGCTGTGCTTCACGTCGAAGCGACCGGCCTTCACCGGACGCGCTGCCCGCACCTTCTCGCGCATCGCGACGATCTCGTTTTTGAGCGCCGCCACGTCGCGCGGCGCGGTGATCACCGCCTCGCGCACGGCGTCAAAGCGCGGCCGCAAGGCATCGATGCCCAGCACGAAGCGTGCGCGCGTCATGGCCTGGTGTTCCCAGGTCCACGCAGTGTTGCTGCCGCGTTGCTGCTGGTAGTTGGCGTAGGACTCGAAGCTGGTGATCAGAAGGCCGGAATTCCCATTCGGCCGCAGGGCGGTGTCGATCTCGAACAGGTCGCCTTCGGACGTTTTGGTCGAGAGCCAGTTGATCAGCTTGCGTACGAACGCGCCGTAGATTTCGGGCGCCCGTTCGTCGTCGTCCTCGAAGACGAACACGATGTCGAGGTCGCTGCCGTAGCCCAGTTCCTTGCCGCCGAGCTTGCCGTAGCCAACGATCGCGAAGCAGGGTGATTCGCGATGGCGCTGCTTGACACGCTGCCAGCTCCAGCGAGCGGTGACGCGCAGCACGGCGTCGGCCAGCGCGCTCAATTCGTCGGCCACCTGTTCCACCGTGAGGATGCCTTCGAGGTCGCGCGCGAGCGTTCGGAATACTTCGGCATGGTGCGCGCGGCGCAGCAGGTTCAACAGGCGCTCGTCGTCGTCCTCGCCGGTAATCTGCAGCGAACGGCGGCGTTCTTCGAGATCGGCTTCGAACTCCTTCGCATTGAACCGCTCGGACAGCAGTTGTTCGCTGGCGAGTTCGTCGATCACGCCCGGGTGCTGCAACAGGTAGCGCGCCGGCCAGCGCGCGACGCCCAGCAGGCGCAGCAGCCGCTCGTGCACGCCGGGGCGCTCCACCAGCAGCGCCAGGTAACTCTCGCGGCGCAGCAGCGGCTCGATCCAGTCGGCCATCCGCAGCGCGGCTTCCTCGGTGACGGTGCCCTGTTCCAGCCACTGCCCGGTGCGCGCGACCAGTCGCACCAGCCGTGACCGCGCATCGTCGCGAAGCGCCAGCACACGCGGATGCCGCGACCACTGCGCCACTCTTTCGCGCAGGCCGGCGGGCAGTTCCTCCAGCAACGCGTCCAGGTCCGGCGCGGCGGACTTGCCCTTGGGACCGCCACAGCCCTTGCAGGGCGCCGCGCCGCCCAGTAGCGTGTCGAATTCCTGGGCGACCAGCTCCCGGTGACTGTCCAGCTCGTGCAGGAAAGGGCAGCAATCGGCAAAGCCCATCGTGCGCGCAATCCACTGGAGGTCGCCGTCGTCGCCATTGCATCCGGAAGGCAGCACATGGGTCTGCTGGTCGTCCAGGTACTGGATGCGGTGTTCAACCCGGCGCAGGAATTCGTAGGCGCGTGCCATCGCATCGGCGGTGGCCTGCGGCATCAGGCCGGCCGCCGCGACCCGTTGAAGCGCCTGCAACGTCGGCCGGGTTCGCAACTCCGGGAACTGGCCGCCGCGCACGACTTGCAGCAACTGCACGGTGAACTCGATCTCGCGGATGCCGCCACGCGACAGCTTCACATCGTTCGCCCGCTCGGGCCGCCCAGCGCTGCGCTTGGCCGCATGCTCGCGGATCTGCTTGTGCAGCGTGCGCAGTGCATCGAACACGCTGTAGTCGAGGTAGCGGCGAAACACGAAAGGCAGTACCGCGGTGCGCAGGCCCTGCGCCGAGCCGCCGTCGATGCTGCCCTGTGGCGCCACGACCCGGCTCTTGAGCCAAGCGAAACGCTCCCACTCGCGGCCCTGCACCTGGAAGTACTCTTCCAGAGCACCCAGGGAAACCGCCGCCGGCCCCGAGTTGCCGTTGGGTCGCAGGGCGAGGTCCACCCGGAACACGAAGCCATGCTCGGTGACGTCGCCGATGAGTCCGAATATGACCTTCACGGCCTTTGCGAAATACTCATGGTTGCTGATCCGCGCGCGCCCGCCGGGGTCGCCTGCCGTCTCACCGTCCTGTTCGTAGACATAAACCAGGTCGATGTCGCTCGAGACGTTGAGTTCTCGGGCGCCGAGCTTGCCCATGCCCACGATCCACAGTTGCGAGCGCTCGCCGTCGGGCCGCAACGGGGCGCCGAACCTTGCATCGAGTTCGCGTTGGGCCGCGCGGCAGGCATGGTCCAAGGCGAATTCGGCCAGTTCCGTGACGGCACCGGTGATGTCGCGCAGCGGCGCGCCCTGGTCGCAATCGAGCCTGACCAGGTGTTCCATCACCACCTGCCGCACGATGCGCAGCGCCGAGCCAAGGTCGTGGCCGCGCAAGCGCAAGACCTCGCAGGCCCGCTCCATTGCGGCGCGCGTGGGCACGCCGCCGGGCAGCAGTTGCAGTTCTTCCGCGTAGCGTCGGCGCAGGCGTTGTGCGAAGCGCGAGTGGCCGGAAAGCGGGACCGACCCATCGTCCGCGCCGTGGCCAGGGACAACGACGCTGGTATGCAATGAACCCGGAGGGCCTGCGGGGGTCATAATTCCTGACAGACCGATGTATTCATGGACGACTGCCCGCCGCTTCCCTCACGCCGACTGAAGGCGTATGCAGCCGTCGCCAAGGGCGCGCTGTGGCTGCTGCTGGCGTCCTGGCTGGTGCTGGCGCTGGCCTGGGGGGCGCTTCATGCGTGGATTGTGCCGCGAATCGGCGAGCTTCGCCCCGAGCTGGAAGCACAGGCCACCAGGGTCCTGGGGGTACCGGTGCGGATCGGGCGAATCGAGGCGCGCAGCGAAGGCCTCATTCCCTCGTTCGAGCTGAGCGATGTGGCCCTGCTGGACCCCGCGGGGCAGCCGGCATTGCGACTGCCTCGCGTGGTGGCGGCGCTGTCTCCCAGGTCGCTGATCCACCTCGGGTTCGAGCAGCTCTACATCGACCGACCCGAGCTCGACATCCGCCGTGCGAAGGATGGCCGGCTGTTCGTGGCCGGCCTGGACTTTTCCCGCGCGCGGGGCGATGACGGGCAGGCCGCCGACTGGTTCTTCTCGCAGGCGGAATTCGTCATCCGCAACGGCACCATCCGCTGGACCGACGAGCTGCGGGGCGTGCAGCCGCTGGAGCTGGACCAGGTCGACTTCGTGATGCGCAATGGCGGCCGCCGCCATGCAATGCGCCTGGACGCCACGCCGCCGCAGGCCTGGGGCAACCGCTTCAGCCTGCGCGCACTGCTGCGCCAGCCCTTGCTCACAACCAGCGATGGTCACTGGCAGGATTGGTCGGGCGAGCTGCACGGCGACTTCACGCGCGTGGACGTCTCGCAGTTGCGTCGCTATGCCGACCTGGGTTTCCAGGTGAGCGAAGGACACGGGGCGGTGCGGGCCTGGGCCGACATCGATCATGGCCAGATCGACGGTGGGGTGGCGGACATCGTCCTGGCCGACGTGAGCACTACGCTCGGCCGCCGGCTCGCGCCACTTGCATTGCAGTCGGTGTCGGGGCGGGTGGGCGGCAAGCGCCTGCAGGGCGGCTTCGAGTTCGAGACCAGGGGCCTGCAGTTCCAGACGCGCGAGGGCCTGCGCTGGCCGGGCGGCAACGTGTTCGCCCGCTGGATCGAAGGGGAAGGCTCGCATCCGGCCCAGGGCGAAGTCCGCGCCGACCGGCTCGACCTGTTTGCGTTGGGACAGATCGCCACGCGCCTGCCGCTGAGCGCGGCCGCGCACCGCACGCTGGCCGAATACGCACCGCGCGGCATCGTGGAGACACTGCAAGCCAAATGGCAGGGCCCGATCGATGCGTTGGTGAAGTACGAAGCCAAGGGCCGCGCCTCGCGACTGGAAGTGGCGGCGCGTCCGGCGCTGGCGGCCAGCGGTGCGCGGATTGTGCGTGGCAGCACGCCGGGCGTTCGTGGCGCTTCGGTGGAGTTCGACTTCACGCAGGCCGGTGGTCGCGGCCGTGTGCAGGTCCGGCACGGCGCGGTCGAAGTGCCTGGTGTGTTCGAAGACGCGGTGGTCCCGATCGACGAACTGTCCGCTGACCTGGCGTGGAAAGTCGACGGATCCGACTGGTCAGCGTCCATCTCGCAAATGAAGTTTACGAACGCGGACGCGCAGGGCGAGGCCAATATCCAGTGGCACACCGGCGTGGGCGCCCGGCGCTTTCCCGGCGTGCTCGAATTGCAGGCCAGCGTGAGCCGGGCCGATGGCGCACGCGTGTGGCGCTACCTGCCGCTGGGCGTGGCCAAGGCGGCGCGCGACTACGTGCACGAGTCGGTCGTGAGCGGGCAAGCCAGCGCGGGCAAGTTCCATGTCAAAGGCGATCTCGCCGACTTTCCTTTCAAGGACGCGCGCACCGGCGAGTTTCGCATCAGCACCGAGGTGCGCAACGTCAACTTCGCATTCGTGCCGCGTTCGGGCACTCGCACCGGGCCGGCATGGCCGCCCTTGACGCAGCTGGCCGCCGAACTGGTGTTCGAGCGCAACGGCATGCAGATCGTCGGGGCTACCGGGCATTTCATCGGCGCACCGGGCCTGCAGGTGAAGGCCGATGCGCAGATCGCCGACTATCGCACCAAAGTGGTCGGCGTCACCGCCGACATCAAGGGTCCGCTGGCCGAAGCGCTGGCCATCGTCAACGGCTCGCCGCTCTCCGCCGCGATCGGCCAGTCGCTCGCGCAGGCAAGCGCCAACGGCGATGCCGACGTGAAGTTCAAGCTGGAACTGCCGGTTGCCAGTCTCGACAAGTCGAAGTTGCAGGGCAGCGTGGTGCTGGCGGGCAACGACATCCAGATCACGCCGGACACGCCTGTGCTGGGCAAGGCGCGCGGAACTGTGACCTTCACCGATCGCGGCTTCTTCGTCAGCGGCGCGCAGGCGCGGGCTTTGGGCGGCGACGTCCGCATCGAAGGCGGTTCGCGCGCGATGTTGCCCCCTGCGGTGCGCGCGCCAGCCGATGCCAACATCTTCCTGCGCGCGCAAGGCACGGCCACGGCCGAAGGCTTGCGGCAAGCCAAGGAGCTGGGCTTCGTCTCGCGGCTGGCCAAGGACGCGTCCGGCGGCGCAGGCTATGCCGTCACCGTCGCCTTCCGGCGCGCGGTGCCGGAGGTGTCGGTCACCAGCAACCTGCAGGGGCTCGCGCTGAACCTGCCGGCGCCCTTGAACAAGACGGCCGATGCCGCGCTGCCGCTGCGCTACGAGAATTCGCTGATGCGCGAGTCGCTGGTCGCGGGTGGCAAGCCAGCCGACCAGGTCACGTTCGAGATCGGGCGGCTTGCATCGCTGGTGTACGTGCGCGACCTGTCCGGGCCTGAGCCGCGCGTGATGCGAGGCGCGATCGGTGTCGGGCTGGGTGCCGGTGAATCGGTCGCGCTGCCCGAGCAGGGCGTGATGGCGAACATCAACCTGGCCAGCGTCAACCTCGATACCTGGGAGGAGTTGCTGGGCGCGTCCTCCGGCGCGCCTGGTGCGGCGGGCGGCGCAATGCGTGCCGCTCCCGGCAGCGCGGCGTCCACGTACCTGCCCACAGTCATGGCCGTGCGCGCCAAGGAGCTGCTCTTCGAAGGGCGCAGCCTGCACAACGTGGTGGTGGGCGGTTCGCGCGACGGTCCCACGTGGCGCGCCAACGTCGAAGCCAACGAGCTCAATGGCTATGCGGAATACCGCCAGCCCACAGGCGCGGGCAGCGGGCGCCTGTATGCGCGCCTGGCCCGCCTGTCGATCGCCGCTTCGGCCGCCAGGGAGGTCGAGTCGCTGCTGGAGGAGCAACCGGGCAACCTGCCCGCGCTGGATGTGGTGGTGGACGACTTCGAACTGCGCGGCAAGAAGCTGGGCCGGCTGGAAATCGACGCTGTGAACCGCGGCGCGGCGACGGCGGCGCGCGAGGGCGGCGCGCGTGAGTGGCGGCTGAACAAGCTTAATCTCACCGTGCCCGAAGCGGTGTTCACGGCCACGGGCAACTGGGCGGCCTTGAACGCGCAGGCGGCCCCAGCGCCGGGCGCGAAGGCCGGCCGCATGCGCACCGCGATGAAGTTCCGGCTTGACGTTACCGACTCGGGCATGTTGCTGGCGCGCTTTGGCATGAAGGAAGTCGTGCGGCGAGGCAAGGGCAAGATGGAAGGACAGGTGGCCTGGATCGGCTCGCCGTTGTCGCTCAACTACCCTTCGCTGGATGGCGCATTCAACGTGAACATGGAGTCCGGTCAGTTCCTCAAGGCCGACCCAGGCCTGGCCAAGCTGCTGGGCGTCCTTAGCCTGCAGTCGCTGCCGCGCCGGCTCGCGCTGGACTTCCGCGACGTGTTCAGCGAAGGCTTCGCCTTCGATTTCGTGCGTGGCGACATTACCATCCAGGACGGCATGGCCGCCACCAACAACCTGCAGATGAAGGGCGTGAACGCCGCGGTGCTGATGGAAGGCAAGGCCGACATCTCCAAGGAAACGCAGGACGTCAAGGTCGTGGTGGTGCCCGAGATCAATGCGGGCACGGCATCGCTCGTCGCGGCGGCGATCAACCCGGCGATCGGCCTGGGCACATTCCTGGCGCAGGTCTTCCTGCGCCAGCCGCTGATCCGCGCCACGACGCAGGAGTTCCACATCGACGGCACCTGGGCCGACCCGCGCATCCTGCGCGTGCCTCGCAGGCCCGGGAACAATGAGGCCCAGCCCGACACCACGCGCGCGGGCAACACGAACTAACAACCCATGAAGGTCGCCGCCCTCCAGATGGTCTCCGGCACTTCGGTGCCAGCCAACCTCGATGCAGCGCGTGTGCTTCTTGAAGAGGCGGCGCGGGAAGGCGCGGAGCTGGCCGTGCTGCCCGAGTATTTCTGCCTGATGGGGCGTCGCGATACCGACAAGCTAGAAGTGCGCGAAGCCGATGGCGAAGGAGCGATCCAGTCATTCCTCGCGTCGAGCGCGCGCCAGCTGGGCTTGTGGATCGTTGGCGGCACGCTGCCGCTGGAAGCAGGCGACGCGCAACACGTGCGCAGCAGCAGCCTGGCGTTTTCGCCGAGCGGCGAGCGTGTGGCGCGCTACGACAAGATCCACCTCTTCAAGTTCGACAACGGCCGCGAGCAGTACGACGAGACGCGCGTGATCGAGTGCGGCGCCCTGCCGCTGGCTTTTAACCTGCCATCGCGCGACGGCCACACGTGGCGCGTCGGCCTGTCGGTGTGCTACGACCTGCGTTTTCCAGAGCTGTATCGTGCGCTGCAGGCGGACCTGCTGCTGGTGCCCAGCGCCTTCACCTTCGTGACCGGGCAGGCCCACTGGGAAGTCCTGTTGCGCGCGCGGGCCATCGAGAACCTTGCCTATGTCGCGGCGCCGGCACAGGGCGGCCAGCACGAGAACGGCCGGCGCACCTGGGGCCACAGCATGTTGGTCGACCCCTGGGGCCAATTGCTCGCGCAGCGCGAGAGCGAAGCGGGCGTGGTGATCGCGGACCTCGATCGCGAACGGCAGTGCCGATTGCGAGCGCAACTGCCGGCCCTGGAGCACAGGGTGTTGCGATGATCGCAGTGGTGCCCGGGCCGGGCACGGGCATTGGCCGTCGCCGTCGTTCGGCCTACCTGCGCTGGACGCTGTGGGGCGCGCTGGTGGTGCTGGTGGTCACTTTGCTGGTCACGCTGGTGTGGCTGGCCGGCCGTTACGAGACCAGCCAGGTGCAGGCCAGGCTGGAGCGGGACAACGCCGACGCGATCAGCGACATCCGGGCGGCGCTCACCCGCAACGTGCAGACGCTGCAGGCTTTGCAATCGGCCAATCCGCTTCGGGCGGCGTGGCAGGGCGAGGCCACGTCGCTCCTGCGCGAGCATCGCGAATGGATGCGCATCGAGTGGCGCGACAGCCTGCTGCGCGTCGTGGCATTCGCCGAGACGCCGTACCGCTCGCCGGTCTTCGCGCGCCTGGGACGCGCCAACGCGCATGGTGACGTCACACTCGCCTGCGCCAACGCGCGGCGCACCAGCGGCCCGGCCTATTCGAGCAGCTACTACCTGCCCCAGCTCGACGGCCTGGGCATCGAGGTGATGGAGCTGTGCCTGCCGCAGGTAACGGCGGGCCAGCTTACCGGCTACGTGATCGCCACCTACGCACTGGGCGAAATACTCTCCAGCATGGTCTCGCCGCAGCTCTCGCGCAGCCAGGACGTGTCGTTCACCGAGGCCGACGGCACCCGCCTGGCGCTGCATGGCTCGCCGCGCCGCGGCAACCGCGTGTTCACCTCGCAGCAGTTGCTGGACCTGCCGGGCCACACGATCGTGCTGCGAATGGACAGCTGGCGCGGCGCGCCCGAGCTGTTCCCCAACGTGCTCACCGCGCTGGTCACCACCATGTCGATCGCGCTGGCGCTGGTGCTGGTGTTGCTGGGCAAGGACACGCGGCGGCGTTTGCGCGCCGAGCAGGACCTGGCCGACGCGCTGGCCTTCCGCAAGGCGATGGAGGATTCGCTCGTCACGGGCCTGCGCGCGCGCGACTTGCAGGGCCGCATCACTTACGTCAATCCCGCGTTCTGCGCGATGGTGGGCTTCACGCCCGATGAACTGCTGGGCCACGCGGTGCCCGCGCCCTATTGGCCGCCCGAGCTGGCGGGCGAATACCGGAAACGCCAGGAAGTGCGCCTATCGGGCCAGCACATCCCGCCGCGCGAAGGCTACGAATCGGTGTTCATGCGCAAGGACGGCTCACGCTTCCCGGTGCTGATCATCGAGGCGCCTCTCATCAACCACGAAGGTGTGCAGACCGGCTGGATGAGCGCGTTCCTTGACCTCAGCGAGCAGCGCAAGATCGAGGAGCTGTCGCGCGCCAGCCATGAGCGGCTGCAGGCCACCGCACGGCTGGCCACTGTCGGCGAGATGGCTTCGCTGCTGTCGCATGAATTGAACCAGCCGCTGGCAGCGATCTCCAGCTACGCCACCGGCTCGATCAACTTGCTCAAGACACATGCGATGTCGGGCCACGGCGATGCGGAACCGATGGGCGACCTGGAAGTGGCCATGCGCCGCATCGCCGAGCAGGCCGAGCGCGCGGGCAAGGTGATCAAGAGCGTGCACGACTTTGTCCGGCGCCGCGACAAGGAGCGCGAGCCGGTGACACCGCAGGCGCTGCTGGACGCGATCATGCCGCTGGTGTCGCTGCAGGCGCGCAAGCTCGGCGTGCGCGTCGAAACGCGCGTCAAGCCCGCTTTGCCGGCAGTGCTGTGCGACCGCACCATGGTCGAACAGGTCTTGCTCAACCTGGCGCGCAACGCCATGCAGGCCATGGACCAGGCGCAGGTGCGCGATCCCTCGCTGGTGATCGAGGTGCGCAAGGCGGGCAGCATCGACCACCCGGTGGCGGGCAAGGGCTGGCTGGAGTTCCTGGTGACCGACGTCGGGCCCGGCATCCCGGACGAAGTGAAGGAGCAGCTGTTCACGCCGTTCTTCACCACCAAGACCGAGGGCATGGGCCTGGGCCTGTCGATGTGCCGCACGGTCGTGGAGCAACATGGGGGATTCCTCGGGTTCGAGCACCACCACCCGCAAGGTACGATTTTCAGGTTCACGCTGCCGGTGGACGCGCCCGCACCCCCCTGAAGCTGCCATGCAACCTTCCCTGAACGCCACCGTTTTCATCGTCGATGACGACGCGAGCGTGCGTGACGCGCTGGCCTGGCTGCTGCGCTCGCGGCACCTCCTGTCCGAGAGCTACGCCGGCGCCGAGGAATTCGACGCGATGCTCGAGCGCGGCTTCAACCCCGCGCAGCCCTGCTGCCTGCTGCTGGACGTGCGCATGCCCGGCATGAGCGGCCTGGCCCTGTTCGACAAGTTGGTGGCGCGTGGGCTGGTGGAGATCCTGCCGGTCATCTTCCTCACCGGCCACGCCGATGTGCCTACTGCCGTTGACATGGTCAAGCGCGGCGCTTTCGATTTCTGCGAGAAGCCGTTCTCGGACAACGCACTGGTCGACCGCGTCGAGCAGGCCCTCCAGCGGTCCGGCGAAGTCATCGAGGCGCTGCGTGGCAAGGGCCGGCTGCAGTCGCGCCTGGCGGAGTTGACCGAGCGCGAGCGCGACGTGATGCGGCTGGTGGTCGAGGGCCTGCCCAACAAGCTGATCGCCGATCAGCTGGACATCAGCGTGCGAACGGTGGAAGTGCACCGCGCCCGCGTATTCGACAAGATGGAAGTGAAGTCGGCGGTCGAGCTGGCCAACCTGCTGCGCAGCCTCTAGCGCACGTCGTCATCGTCGTCGCGCGGCGGCTCGCCTTTCTTGCGCCCCGCGAACATCGTCCACCAAACGATGAAGAGCAGCAGGCCCAACGCGAGCAGTGCTTCAAGCAGAATCAGCAACATGTTTCGTTTCCTGGCCTTTGTGGCGATTGTAGGAACGCTGGCCGCCTGCGGATCGGTGCCGCTGACGCCCGTCGGCGAAACGCAGCGAGCGACGCAGTCACCCGCGGTCCAGTCGCCTGCCGAAGCGGGCGCACTGGGCCCAGCCATCATGCAAGGCAAGAGCCGCTGGACGCCGGTGCGCTGGTCCGAGCTGCCCGGCTTCAATGAAGACGCGATGCACGAAGCCTGGAATGCCTGGCTCAAGAGCTGCGAACGGCCGGCCGCGCCCTTCACGGCCCTGTGTCCCGAAGTGCGGCGGCTGTCGATCGGAAGCGGCGACGAGCAACGCGCGTGGATGGTCGAGCGGCTGCAGCCTTACCGGATCGATCCCTTGCAGGGTGCGTCCGAAGGGCTGCTTACCGGTTACTACGAGCCAATGCTGGACGCGACGCGCTCTGCGACGGCGACGAGCAACGTGCCCTTGTTTCGCCCACCGGCCTCGCTTGCCAGCCGCCGCCCGTGGTTCTCCCGGCAGGAGATCGACACGCTGCCCGAGGCGCGCGCAGCGTTGCGCGGCCGCGAGATCATGTACCTGGCCGACCCGCTGGACGCCCTGATGCTGCAGATCCAGGGTTCCGGTCGCCTGCGCGTCACCGAACCCGATGGCAGCATTCGCACCGTGCGGCTGGCGTTCGCCGCCACCAATGACCAACCCTATCGCAGCATCGGCACCTGGCTGCTGCAGCAGGGCGGCGTGCGCGATGCATCCTGGCCCGGCATCAAGGCCTGGGCCCAGCAGAATCCGCAACGCGTCGACGAATTGCTGTGGACCAACCCGCGCGTTGTGTTCTTCCGCGAGGAGCCGTTGGCACCGCTCGATGCCGCTTTGGGCCCGCGCGGCGCGCAAGGCGTGCCGCTGACGCCGGGCCGCTCGATCGCCGTCGATCGTGAAAGCATTCCCTATGGAACCCCGGTGTGGCTGGCTTCGCCCGGTCCCTATGTTTCCTTGCAACGCCTGGTGCTGGCGCAGGACACCGGCAGTGCCATCGTGGGTGCGGTGCGCGCCGATTACTTCACCGGCTGGGGCCCCGATGCCGGCGATCTCGCGGGGCGCTTGAAGCAGCCGCTGAGGTTGTGGGCGTTGTGGCCGCGTTAAGTGCAGCCGCTGAGCCCCCCAAGCGCGCGCGGGGCGCCACAATGAGGGGCTCCATGCCTGCATGCACTCGCTTTCTGTTGTCGACCCTCGTGCTTGTGATGGCGGGGTGCGCGTCGCAACCACCAGCTTCGTCGCCTCCGGCCGCCCCGCCGGCGCCTTCCGCAACGCGTTCCCCGAGCGCCCCCGCGTCGGGCGCGTTGCCGAACTATCGCTGCGACAACAACGTTGCCTTCACGGTGCGGTTCGGGGACGGCACGGCCGACATCGACGCCGGACCCCTGGGGCAGGAGGCCTTGCTGCGAGACGCCGGTGGCCTCACGCCGCAGCAGACGGTCTACAGCAGCACCAAGCTGAGAGCTGAATTCGGGCTCGATCCTGCGGGGCGGGGCGCGAAGTTGAATTACGCCACACCGGCCGTGGAGACCCGTTGCCTGCGTGAATAGCTAGGGGCCGCGCTTGGCCGCGAGATGCGACAGCGGCAGGCTGCTGCTGGCCTTGACTTCGCCCAGCGAAAAACTGGTGTGCAGGTCTTTTACGTTGGGCAAGTTGATCAACACCTTGCGCGCCAGTTGCGAAAAGCTGTCGAGGTCCCTGCTCACGACCTGCAGCTCGAAGGTGCCCGCGCCGCTGATGTAGTGGCAGGAAACGATCTCGGGAATCTTTCGGATCGCCTCTTCCATCTCGCGCGTCCGCTCACCGGTGTTGCGGTCGGCGTCCAGCCGCACGAAGGCCAGCACGCCCAGGCCGATCTTGTGGCGGTCGATCTCCGCGTGGTAGCCCTTGATGTAGCCCGCAGTCTCCAGCGCGCGCACGCGTCGCCAGCAAGGCGCGGCCGAGAGGCCCACGCGCTGTGCCAATTCCGCGTTGGTCAGACGCGCATCGGCCTGAAGCTCGTTAAGGATTTGGATGTCAAATTTGTCGAGCGTTTCCATTTTATGTGTTTTTTAGCAAGATCCTTTCGCATCTTAGCGCTATTACGGCATCAAACGCAAAGACATATCTGGAGCTGCGCCATACACTGGCCAATCCCCACGGAGACCCAGCACCCATGAACGCGCCCCTGCCCGAGCACATCCGCAAGGCCCTTGAAACCGTCACGCTCGACGACAAGTACTCGCTCGACTACGGTCGCGCCTTCATGAGCGGGGTGCAGGCCCTCGTGAAACTGCCGATGCTGCAGCGCCAGCGCGACGCACTCGCCGGCAAGCACACCGCCGGCTTCATCAGTGGCTACCGCGGCTCCCCGCTGGGCGGCTACGACCAGGCGCTGTGGAAGGCCAGCAAGTACCTCAAGGCGCAGAACATCGTGTTCCAGCCGGGCGTGAACGAGGAGCTGGCAGCCACGGCAATTTGGGGCACTCAACAACTGGGCTTCACCGATCCGGCCACACACAAGTTCGATGGCGTGTTCGGCATCTGGTACGGCAAGGGGCCGGGCGTGGACCGAACCTCCGACGTGTTCAAGCACGCCAACATGGCCGGCACCACGCCATGGGGCGGCGTGGTCGCCGTTGCGGGCGACGATCACGTATCAAAGAGTTCCACTGCGGCGCACCAGAGCGACCACATCTTCAAGGCCTGCGGCCTGCCCGTGTTTTTCCCGGCCAATGTGCAGGAGATCCTCGACCTCGGCCTGCATGCAATCGCCATGAGCCGCTACGCGGGCGTGTGGGCCGGCATGAAGACGATCCAGGAGATCGTCGAGTCCAGCGCCACCGCGATGATCGATCCCGAGCGCGTGCAGATCCGCATCCCGACCGACTTCGTGATGCCGCCCGGCGGCGTTCACATCCGCTGGCCGGACCACGCGCTCGAACAGGAAGCACGCCTGTTCGACACCAAGTGGTACGCGGCCCTCGCGTACATCCGTGCCAACCGCCTGAACTACAACGTCATCGAAGGCCCGAACGACCGTTTCGGCATCATTGCCAGCGGCAAGGCCTACAACGACACGCGCCAGGCCTTGATCGACCTGGGCCTGGACGACGAGACCTGCCGCCGCGTGGGCATTCGCCTGCACAAGGTGGGCGTGGTGTGGCCGCTTGAGGTCCAAGGCACGCGCGAGTTCGCGCAAGGGCTGCGCGAGATCCTGGTGGTCGAGGAAAAGCGCCAGGTCATCGAATACCAGTTGAAGGAAGAGCTCTACAACTGGCGTGCCGACGTGCGCCCCACCATCGTGGGCAAGTTCAACGAAGTGGAGGGCGACACGTCCGGTGGCGAGTGGTCGCAGGCCAATCCCACGCAGAACACATTGCTGCGCGCCAATGCCGACCTGTCGCCAGCGCTGATCGCGCGCGCCATCGCGCAGCGCTTGAAGAAACTCGGCGTCGACAGCGACCTGGCCGCGCGCATCGACGTGCAGCTGGCGATCCTCGAAGCGAAGGAGCGCTCGCTGCAAGCGCTCGAAGTCAAGGGCGACCGCGCGCCGTGGTTCTGCTCCGGTTGCCCGCACAACACATCGACCTTGGTGCCTGAGGGTTCACGCGCATTGGCCGGCATCGGCTGTCACTTCATGGCGACATGGATGGACCGCTCCACTGTGGGCTTCACCCAGATGGGCGGGGAGGGCGTGCCATGGGTGGGCCAGCAGCCGTTCACCACCGAGAACCATGTCTTCGCCAACCTGGGCGACGGCACGTACTTCCACAGCGGCCTGCTCGCGATCCGCCAGTCGATCGCCGCTGGCGTGAACATCACCTACAAGGTGCTGTACAACGACGCCGTCGCCATGACCGGCGGCCAGCCGGTGGGGGAGCGGCCCGAGGGCCATTCGCCGATCCAGATCGCGCACAGCCTGGTCGCCGAGGGCGTGACGCGGCTGGTGATGGTGACCGACGAGCCCGAGAAGTACACGATGGCCAAGCTGCCTTCCGGCGTCCATGTGCACCACCGCGACGAGCTCGACTTCATCCAGCGCTCGATGCGCGAGACGCCCGGCACCACGGCCATCATCTACGACCAGACCTGCGCCACCGAGAAACGCCGCCGTCGCAAGCGCGGCAGCATGGTCGACCCAGCCGTGCGGGTGGTGATCAACGACCTGGTGTGCGAAGGTTGCGGCGATTGCAGCGTCAAGAGCAACTGCCTGTCGGTGGAGCCGCTGGAAACCGAGTTCGGCCGCAAGCGCACCATCAACCAGAGCACCTGCAACAAGGACACAAGCTGCCTGAAGGGCTTCTGCCCCAGCTTCGTCACCGTGGAAGGCGGCAAGCTCAAGGCGAAGGCCAAGTCGCAAGGCATGCCATCGCCGTTTGAACTGGGCGAGTTGCCCGATCCGCAACTGCCCGCGATCCACGGCGCCTACGGCATCGTGGTGGCCGGCGTCGGCGGCACCGGCGTGATCACCATTGGCCAGCTGCTGGGCATGGCCGCGCACATCGAAGGCAAGGGCATCGTCACGCAGGATGCCGCGGGCCTGGCGCAAAAGGGCGGCGCCACCTGGAGCCATGTGCTGATCGGCGAGCAGATGGACGACATCCGCACTACGCGCGTCGGCATGGCCGGCGCCGACCTCATCATCGGATGCGACCCGATCGTCACGGCGGGCAAGGAAACCGTGCTGCGCATGCGCGAAGGGCGCACACATGTCGCTCTCAATGCGCATGGCACGCCGACCGCGGCCTTCGTGAAGAACTCGGCTTGGGCCGATCCTTCGCAGGCCTGTGGCGACGAGATCGTCAAGGCCGTGGGTGCGCAGGGCGTGTCGGCCTTCAATGCCGACATGGCTGCCACACAGTTGATGGGCGACAGCATCTACACCAACCCGATGATGCTCGGCTACGCCTGGCAAAAAGGGTGGGTGCCGCTTGGCCGCGAGGCACTGTTCCGGGCGATCGAGCTCAACGCCGTGCAAGTCGACAAGAACAAGGCGGCTTTCGAGTGGGGCCGCCGTGCCGCCAACGACTGGGCCAAGGTGGAGAAGCTGCTGGCGCCGGCGCAGGTGATCGAGTTCAAGAAGCGCGAGACCCTGGAAACGCTGGTTGCGCGCCGGGTAGAGTTCCTCACCGGCTACCAGGATGCCGCCTACGCGCAGGCTTACCGCGATTTCGTGGAGAAGGTTCGCACCGTCGAGGCGCCGCTGGGCAAGACCTTGCTTGCCGAATCCGTGGCGCGTTTCCTGTTCAAGCTGATGGCCTACAAGGACGAATACGAAGTGGCGCGCCTGCATGCCCGCACCGGCTTCGAGGAAAAGATCGCCGCCCTGTTCGAGGGCGACTACAAAATCAACTTCCACCTGGCGCCGCCCGCGATTGCGAAGCGCAATGAGAAGGGGGAGTTGATCAAGCGCAAGTTCGGGCCGGCGATGATGACCGGCTTCCGCTGGCTCTCGCGCCTGAAGGGTTTGCGCGGTACGGCCTTCGATATCTTCGGCCGCACACAAGAGCGCCGTTCTGAGCGCGCCCTGATCGGCGAGTACCGCAGCAGTGTCGAGAAGATGCTGGCAGCGCTGGACGCCGGGAACCACGAACTCGCGGTCGAAATCGCCCGGATTCCTGACCAGATCAAGGGCTTTGGCCATGTGAAGGAGCGCAACCTGCACGCCGCCCGCCAGCGCTGGGACGCGCTGATGCAACAGTGGCCGCGTCCGCATGCCGCGCGCGAAGCCGCGTAGCCCCTCGAATCCTACGGGTTACAAAACCCTCCCCCGGTCGGGCGGGACATACAATCGACGGCTTTCGCTTTGCGGCACATGTCGTGCCGATTTGGGCGCGCCCGCTCGAATTTCATACCGCCTGGAGCTCTTTTAGTGTTCATTCCTTCCGCCTTTGCCCAATCCGTCGGTGGCGACATGGGTTCATCCCTCACCAGCATGTTGCCGCTGGTGCTGATGTTCGTCGTCCTTTATTTCGTGATGATCCGCCCCCAGATGAAGAAGCAAAAGGAGCATCGCGCCATGATCGACGCGCTGGCCAAGGGCGACGAGGTGGCCACCGCCGGGGGCCTGCTGGGCAAGGTCACCAAGCTGGGCGACGGCTTCCTCGCCGTGGAAATCGCGAGCGGCGTCGAGGTGCAGCTGCAGCGCAGCGCCGTGGTGCAAGTGCTTCCCAAGGGCACGATGAAGTAAAGGTGAAAACGCGGGTGTCCTGCACTGCGCGTCATTCCGATGAATAAATATCCTTTGTGGAAGTACGTGATCATCCTGGTCGCGTTGCTGATCGGGGCGATCTACACACTCCCCAATTTCTTCGGTGAGGCGCCGGCCGTGCAGGTGTCTTCCAGCAAGGCCACGGTGAAGGTCGACGGCGCGACGCAAGCCCGCGTCGAGCAGGCCCTGGCCGCCGCCGGCATCAAGCCCGAAGCCATCACCCTGGACGCGAGCTCGGTCAAGGTGCGCATGGCCGACGGCGACACGCAGCTCAAGGCCAAGGACGTGATCCAGAAGGCACTGGTGCCTGATGCCGCCAACCCGACCTATGTCGTCGCACTGAACCTGCTTTCGGGTTCGCCCAAGTGGCTCTCGGCGCTGCATGCAGCGCCGATGTACCTGGGGCTGGACCTGCGCGGTGGCGTGCATTTCATGCTGCAGGTGGACATGCAGGCGGCGCTGACCAAGAAGGCCGAGTCATTGGCAGGCGACCTACGCAGCATGCTGCGGGACAAGAACATTCGCCATGGCGGCATCACACGCAATGGCCAGGCCATTGAAGTGCGCCTGCGCGACCAGCCCACGCTGCAGGCGGCAAAGAACTTGATTGCGGACCAGTTGCCTGACCTCCAGACAGTCGATTCGCCTGAAGGCGCCGAATTCAAGCTGACTGCCACCGTCAAACCTGAAGCGGCCCGCCGCATCCAGGACCAGGCGCTCAAGCAGAACATGGTCACCTTGCACAACCGGATCAACGAACTCGGCGTCGCCGAGCCAGTGATCCAGCAGCAGGGACTGGACCGCATCGTCGTCCAGCTGCCGGGCGTGCAGGACACTGCCAAAGCCAAGGATATCCTTGGCCGCACCGCCACGCTGGAGATGCGGCTGGTCGATGACAGTGGCGAGGCAAGGGCTGCGGAGCTCGGCGGCGGTGTCGTGCCGTTTGGCGACGAGAAGTATGTCGATCGTGCTGGCCGCGTGGTGGTCGTGAAGAAGCAGGTCATCATTACCGGCGACAGCCTGACCGACGCGCAGCCGGGATTCGATTCGCAGAATCAGCAGCCGAAGGTTGACCTGACCGTCGATGCCAAGGGCGGCCGGATCATGCGCGACGTCAGCCGGGAAAATCTGCAGAAGCGGATGGCGATCCTGCTGTTCGAAAAGGGCAAGGGCGAAGTGCTCACCGCGCCGGTGATTCAAGGGGAGCTCGGTAACCGCTTCCAGATTTCCGGGTCCATGACGGTCAACGAGGCGAATGACCTGGCCCTGCTCTTGCGCGCCGGCTCGCTCGCTGCGCCGATGGAGATCATCGAGGAATACAGCATCGGCCCGACACTGGGCGCCGAGAACATCACCAAGGGCTTCCACAGCGTGGCTGTGGGCTTTGCCGTGATCTGCGCCTTCATGGCCGTGTACTACATGCTCTTTGGGCTGTTTTCCGGCCTGGCGTTGGCGATCAACCTGCTACTGCTGGTGGCGGTACTGTCGATGTTGCAGGCGACGCTCACCTTGCCGGGCATGGCGGCCATGGCGCTGGCGCTGGGCATGGCGATCGACTCCAACGTGCTGATCAACGAGCGGGTGCGCGAGGAACTGCGCAACGGCGCTTCGCCGCAGGCCGCGATCAACGCGGGCTACGACCGCGCGTGGGGAACCATCTTCGACTCCAACATCACCACGCTGATCGCGGGCCTCGCGCTACTGGCATTCGGCTCCGGTCCGGTGCGGGGATTCGCGGTGGTCCACTGCATCGGCATCCTGACCTCGATGTTCTCGGCCGTCTTCTTCTCGCGCGGCCTGGTGAACCTCTGGTACGGACGCAAGAAAAAACTGAAATCTGTTTCCATCGGTACGGTCTGGCGGCCAGATGCCGAAGGCGCTATAACGAAGCCAGAGTGAGGTAAAGGATTCATGGAATTCTTCAAGATCCGTCGCGATATCCCGTTCATGGAGAACGCATTGATCTTCAATGTGATCTCCTTCCTGACATTCGCGGCGGCGGTTTTCTTCCTCGTGTCGCGCGGCCTGCACCTGTCGGTGGAATTCACGGGCGGCACCGTGATGGAAGTGCACTACGCGCAGACAGCCAATGTCGAGAAGGTGCGCGGCACCGTCGCGGGCCTGGGCTTTGCGGACGTGCAGGTGCAGAACTTCGGCACCTCGCAGGACGTCCTGATTCGCCTGCCCGCGCAGAAGGGCGTGAGTTCAGCGCAACAGAGCGAGAAGGTGCTGTCCGCCCTGAAGTCCGCCGAGCCTGCCGTTGTGCTGCGCCGCACCGAGTTTGTCGGCCCGCAGGTGGGCGAGGAGCTCGCCACCGACGGCCTCAAGGCCCTGGCGATGGTGGTGGCCGGCATCATGATCTATCTGGCCTTCCGCTTCGAGTGGAAGTTCGCGGTGGCGGCGATCATCGCCAACCTGCACGACGTGGTGATCATCCTGGGCTTCTTCGCCTTTTTCCAGTGGGAGTTCTCGCTGGCGGTGCTGGCGGCGGTGCTGGCAGTGCTGGGCTACTCGGTCAACGAGTCGGTGGTGATCTTCGACCGGATCCGCGAGAATTTCCGGCGTTTCCGCAAGATGACCACGATCCAGATCATCGACAACGCGATCACGTCGACCATCAGCCGAACCATCATCACCCACGGCTGCACCCAGATCATGGTGCTGTCGATGCTGCTGTACGGCGGTCCCACGCTGCACTACTTTGCGCTGGCGCTGACCATCGGCATCCTGTTCGGCATCTATTCCTCCGTGTTCGTCGCCGCAGCCATCGCCATGTGGCTGGGTATCAAGCGCGACGACTTGGTGAAGGGCACCTCGCGCAAGGACGAGGACCCGAACGACCCCAATGCAGGAGCGACCGTCTAGCGTGGCCCAGCAACTGACTCCTGCCAATGGCGCGCTCGTCGCTCGCAAGGCGAGGGAGCAGTTCGTCGCCAAGGCGCAGGTCGTCCTGGCCCCGCTGGGCACGGCTATCCGCGCCAAGCTGCTGGACCTGGCCCAGGCGCCGGTGGGCGCCCGCGAATCGCAGGACCGGCGCGACGCGTTGATGGATTTCGAGCGCAAGGGTTCCGCCTTCATCCAGGGCACGGCCAAGGCCTGGAGCAAGGCAGTGGAACCACCCACCGCCACCACGCGCGTGCGTCTGGACCAGATGAACCTTGAACTGGTCGGCGAAGAGGTCATGGAGCGCAAGATCCTGTCTTCGCGCATCGCACTGGTGATCAGTGAAAAGGCGGTGTGGGACCTGAACGACCTGAAGGTGCGCATGCAGTACCTCGACGGCGAGGACCAGGCCCCCACCGACATCCTGCGGCCGGAGGCGCTGTGCCAGTTGCTGGTGGAACAGTGGGGCGCAGCCGATCTCACGGCCGAGGCCTGGGTGCTGGTGCAGGACGTGGTCCAGCGTGCGCTGGTGGATAACATTCCGGCCGTCTATGGCCAGACCAACGAATTCCTAATCGCGCAAGGCGTCATGCGCGACATCGACCTCGCCGCGCGCGTGCGCCGCGGGGCGGCTTCGCCGTCACCCTCCCCGCGTCCCGCCAGCAGCAGCCCGACGCCCGCCGAGACGGGATCCGGTGAAAACTGGAACGCCGGCGGCGTTCGCAGCGACAGCGCACCCGGGGGTTTTGGCGGGGGCGGTGGCTACGGCGGTGCGCAGGGCGGCGGTGGCGGCCAGGGCTACGGCGGTCCGCAAGGCGGCGGCGGGGGCCAAGGTTACGGCGGTTCGCAGGGCGGCGGCGGGGGCCAGGGCTACGGCGGTCCGCAAGGCGGCGGCGGTGGCCAGGGCTACGGCGGTCCGCAAGGCGGCGGCGGCGGCCAGGGCGGCTACGGCGGCGGGTCTCGCGGCCAAGGTGGCGGCGGCCAAGGCGGCGACTACGCCGGTGGTTACAGCGACGGCGACACCGTCTATGCCGAACCGGGTGGCCATGCGCCACGGAGCGGCGGCCGCACAGGTGGCTTCTTCGGCGGCGGCGGCAGTGGTCCGGGAGGTGGCTCGCAAGGCGGTCACCAGGAGTCCGGGTCCGGCGGCAGTTCCGGCACGGGCAATCAGACACCATCGGGCGGCCGCTCCGGCGGCAACCAACGAGGCAGTGGCCAGGGTGACTACAGCAACGGCAATGGCGGCGCTGGTGGATCGGCCCAAAGCGGCGGCGGTGGCAACTCCGCGGACACGCGACACGGAGCGGGCGGACGCACCACCGGCATTTCAGACGAAACCCGCATGCTGACTTCCAGCCCGCCGCTCGCGCGGGTGCGCCAGCGCGCCACCGGCGTGCTGGGGCAGTTGAAACGGCTGCTGACCGACCGGGTTGTCGGATTCGACGGTCCGCCGGCAACGCGGCCATCGCCCGCGCTGGCCGAAGCGCTGCAGCATCACCAACCTTCGCGTGTGCACGACACCGTGGTCGAGGGCGCAAAGGGTGCCGCCGCGGCGGCTGCGGCCGAAATCGTGGTCTACGACGACGCTGCAGTGCAACAGGTTGCCGGCGACTTGCGCCGGCGTACCGGCGAGCTGAAGAAAAAGGCCGAGACTTCCACCGAAAAGGCGACCATCGAGATCGTCGCGCTGATGTTCCAGAGCATCCTGGCCGAGGAGCGCATCCCGCCCGCCATCCGTGTGTGGTTCGCGCGCCTGCAGATGCCGGTGCTGCGCATTGCGATTGCCGAGCCGGAATTCTTCGGGTCGCTCGAGCACCCGGCGCGCCAGTTGATCGACCGCATGGGCTCGTGCGTGATGGGGTTCAATGCCGCGGTCATCGGCGGCAATGCGATGGAAGTCGAGATCAAGCGCGTCGTGCAGGTGATCGAGCAGTACCCCGAGACCGGCCGGCGGGTGTTCCAGCTGGTCTACGACGAATTCCAGAAGTTCCTCTCGAAGTACCTGACTGATAACGATTCGACCCAGAGGCTCGTGACCGTGGCACAGCAGGTCGAGCAAAAGGAAACGCTCGCGATCCAGTACACGATCGAGATGCGCAGCATGCTGGCCGAGCTACCGGTGCGCGAAGAGATTCGCGAGTTCCTGTTCAAGGTGTGGGCCGAGGTGCTGGCCCTGGCGGCTGTGCGCAACGGCCCGCAGCACGCAGAGACCCTTTCGCTGAAAGCGGTCGCGTCCGAGCTGGTGTGGGCTGCCAGCGCCAAGCCCAATCGCACCGAGCGCGCCAAGGTGATCCAGGAGCTGCCCGCGCTGCTCCACCGCCTGCGCCAGGGCATGACGCTGGTCAATATCGTGGGCAAGGACCAGGAAGCGAACATCAAGGCCATCGGCGATACGCTGGCCGACGCCTTCCTGTCCAAGACCGAGGCGATCCCGCACGAGCGCATCGACGCCATGGCAAAGCGCCTGGCGCACCTGGAGGACTTCGTGGCGGATGATCCCTCGACTGACCTGCCGCTGGATCGCGAGAGCATCGAGATGATGCTGGGCATCGACGCCTCGATGATCGAAGTGGTGGCCGACGGCGGCTCGAAGCCCAGTGCCGGCATGCTGGCGTGGGCCGCGGAATTGCAACTGGGCAACTGGTTCGCGCTGGACCACAACGGGGCAAGCAACCAGGTGCAGTATGTCTGGCGCAGCGAGCGCAAGCAGTTGCACCTGTTCGCGGCGCCGGGCGGCCGAAGCTACCTGATCCAGGCACGGCGGCTCGCTGCCTACCTGCAGGCGGGCCTGTTGTTGCCCGCGGAAGAAGAAGCGCTCACCGTGCGCGCTACGCGCGATGCGCTGGCGAAGCTGGATGCGAATCCTGAGCGGCTGCTGCAGTAAGGGGCCGTGAGGCGGCGGTCAGGCGCTAGTGCGGCACGCGGCCTTCGGCCGGTTCGCACAATTCGTCGAGCACCAGGGCATCGGGCTCCTGCCCGAAACTCCAGTACACCATCATCACGATGATCTTCAGGTCGTCGAGCGAGACCGGGCCGCCCGGTGCCGCCATGGCGCGATCGATCACGATCTCGCGCATGGTGGCGGGCAGCACGCCAGAGGAAGCCAGGAACGAGATGAAACCGAGCGAGCCGGCGCCCAGGTGCTGCTGTTCGGCGCAGGAGAACACGCGCATGCTGTCCTCTGAAGGGGGCAGCGTCGCGTAGTGGGGGGTTTCCTCGCAGGCGGTAACGTTTTGCGCCGCGAAATTCAGGCCATCGAGCCAGACCAGCGCCTCGTGGATCTCTTCGGGCTCGAAGCCATGCGCACTGAGCTTTCGTTCCAGATGCCCAAGCTCCGGGCAAGCGTCGCCGCGCCAGTAGTGTTCGTAAACGAAGACGAGCACATCGAACATTGGCTATCAATATAGCCGCAAAGTGCAGGTGGCCAACAGGCCTGTGCGCGAGTGTTGCTCGGGCGCCTCAGGCGCTGCCCACGCGCTGGTAGAGGCCGCCGGACAGTCGGGCCACCTCGCCCTGGAGTTCGAGTTCGAGCAGGCGCGCCTGCAGTGCGGAGGCGGCGATGCCGGTGCGCGCCACCAGGGCGTCGATGCTCACGGGGTCGTAACCCAGCGCCTGCAACAGGCTGTCGCCGGTTTCGTCCTCCACCGTTGCGGGTTCGGCGCGTGCACGCGTCTTGCGCGAGCTCGCGGTCGAGACGTAGCCCGGCAACTCCTCCAGCACGTCCTGTGCGGTTTCCACCAGCTTGGCACCCTGCTTGATGAGGGCGTGGCAGCCACGCGCCTGCGGCGAGTGGATCGAGCCGGGAATCGCGAAGACATCCTTGCCCTGCTCGGCAGCCAGGCGTGCGGTGATGAGCGAACCGGACTGCACGGCCGCTTCGACCACCACGGTGCCCTGGCTCAGCGCCGAAATCAGCCGGTTGCGCTTGGGAAAATTCTGCGCCAGCGGCGGCGTGCCGATCGGGTACTCGCTGACCACGAGTCCTCGCGCCGCGATGCGATGCGCCAGCTCGTGATGCTTGGGCGGATAGACGCGGTCGAGCCCGGTACCGATCACCGCGATCGTCGCAAGCGACCCCGCCGCGGCGCCGGCCAGCGCGCCTTCGTGCGCCGCTGCATCGATGCCCAGGGCCAGGCCCGACACCACCGTGAGGCCCGCGCCTGCAAAGGCCTTGCCAAACTCACGCGCGTTGCCGACGCCTTGCGCCGTCGGGTTGCGGCTGCCCACGATGGCAATGGCCAGCGGCCACGTGGCCGGCAGGTGGCCCATCACGTACAGCATCGGGGGCGGATCCTCGATATTCAGAAGTGCCTGCGGATACCCGGCATCGGCCAGTGTGAGGATGCGACGCGGCGCGTCTTCCTGCGAACGCTCCAGCCATTGGCAGGTCGCATCCAGCAAGGCTGCGACGCCAGCTGGCTGCTCCAGCAAGGCCCGCGCCTGCACGGGCGGCACGAGCTGCTCAAGCGCAGTCTGGCACTGGGCAAAGATTTGTGGCGGCAGGCCAAAGGCGGCGAGCAGCCGCCGTGCCGCGGCGTTGCCGACGCCGGGGGTCAGCGCCAGCCGCAGCCAGCCCGCCAGCTCCTCACGCTCCATGGGCCCAGCGAATCAGCGGGGGGTGGCGATCCGGTCGCCAATCTCGACCGTGTCGGTGATCTCCAGGACCAGCGCGTATGAGAGTTTTTCGAACGGACGGAATACCATCAGCAGGCCATTGCGCTCGTCGGGCAACTTCATGTTGGCATGCTCGCCTGACTGCGAGCGGTCCACGGTGCGCGCACCGGTCTTGAGGATGGCCATGACATGGCCGCTTTCGATGCCGTCGGCCGTGCCCTTGTTGATCACGACTACCTGGTTCTGCCCGGCGAACGAGACCGCATCGCCGTAGACAGAAATGATCATGCCGTTGACCGGACCGCTGGGGGCATGGGGCGTGTAGCTCTGGAACTGGCGCGGTGGCTCGGCAAGCAGCCGGTCGCCCACGCGCATTTCTTCCTTGGCTGAAATGATGTCGATCGTGGCGGGAATCACTTCGTCGGCACTGCGGCCGAACGATGTAGTGCCCGACTGCACGCCTTCACTGCGCACCAGCGACGCCTTGCCCAGATACTTGGCTTCGTAGCCCAGCACTACGTTGCTCGCCGGGTCGCGCAAGGGCTTCGCATTGCGGAACACGCGAAAATCCTCGCTGCGGCCGGCCACGCGCTGGTTGAGCGGGGTGGCTGCAAGGCCGCGCGCGTAGGCACGGTCGCCACGTGTCAGCAGGACGCGGTTTTCTGGAGCCGCAACGATGCGCGGCGCGGCATTCAGGGCGTTCTCGTCGACGATCACCGCCTCGGCCAGGAAAGGCTCGATCAAATTGGCCCGCAAGGTCGGCAGCGCGGTATCACCCAGCGGTTCGACCCGGACGCGCGGCGAAACCCGGATTGTTTCGGTCGGGGCCTCGCCGGTGCCGTCGGCCCGGCCCATGCGCAGGCGAGCGCGGCCATCCAGCTTCTCCAGGAAGAGATGCTGGCCGGGATAGATCAGGTGGGGGTTGCGGACCTCCTGCATGTTCATGCCCCACAACTCGGGCCAGCGCCAGGGGCTCTTGAGGAACAGGCCCGAGATGCCCCACAGCGTGTCGCCGCGCTTGACGGTATATTCTTCCGGCGCGTTCGGCGCCAGCTCCGACAGGGGTACGCCGGCTTGGGCCACCTGCTCAGCAGTGGAGCGCTGGGTCGGCGTGATCGGGAAGTTCTGGGCTTGGGCGGGCAGCGCCAGTGCGGCGGTGGCCAGCCCTGCGAGGCAGCCCAGCCGCAGGATGGGGCCGTGCAAGTTGTTGCGGATGCGCTGGGGCTTTTGGCGATGTTCTTGCATTGGCGGGCTTGGGCCACCGGCTCTCGCCTGCAGCCTAAAGTCTTGACAAAGTACTGGCGATTCTGCGCTCAAGCCCTTGATTGGGCAACGTTTATGCCACTTGCGTTCCTCCTGCCCGCCCAAAAGTAGCGAAAATAGCGACACCTTTGCAGCCTCCAGCCATGGCCCAGCTTTCGATCCTCCAGTATCCCGACCCCCGCCTTCACACGGTCGCCAAGCCCGTTGCGTCCGTCGACGGGCGTATTCGCCAGCTTGTTACCGACATGCTCGACACGATGCACGAGGCCGAGGGCATCGGCCTCGCGGCGACTCAGGTAGACGTACATGAGCGCCTGGTCGTGATCGACGTCTCGGAGCAACGCGACGCGCCGATCGTGCTGATCAACCCCGAAATCACCTGGTCCAGCCCTGACAAGGTGATGAATGACGAGGGCTGCCTCTCGGTGCCCGGCATCTACGACGGCGTGGAGCGGGCGCGGGCCATCAAAGTCAATGCGCTCGACGCGCAAGGCAACTCCCGCACCCTCGAAGCCGAAGGTATCCTGGCCGTGTGCATCCAGCACGAGATGGATCACCTGCTGGGCAAGGTGTTCGTGGAATACCTTTCGCCGCTCAAGCGCAACCGCATCAAGACCAAGATGCTCAAGGCGCAGCGCGAGGCCGCGCGCGACTGATGCCCGCGTCATCGGGAGCACTCATGCGATCCATCCTGTCTGCCCTCCTTGCGCTGTCCCTGGCCGGTTGTGCGTGGCTGCCTCTCGCCAGTTTCGACTTTGTACCCGGCACCCCGCGCGAGGCGGTGATCGCTAAGGCGGGCAATCCGACGCACAGCGTGCGCCTGCCCGGCGGCGAGCGTCTTCAGTATTCCCTGCAGCCGGTCGGACGCCAGGCCTGGATGGTGGACCTCGACGCGACGGGCAAGGTGCTGAAGGTGGAGCAGGCGCTTACCGAGCCGAACCTGGAGCGGATCCAGCCCGGCTGGACCCGGCAAGACGTGGAGCGCGAACTCGGCCCGCCGGCCTGGCTGGACCGGGTCGCAAGCTTTGACGGGCAGATCATGAATTACCGCTGGCGCGATCGGGCAAACAGCGACATGTGGTACTGGGTGTACATCGATGCCGGCAACATCGTGCGACGTGCGCACCCCGGTGTGGAATACCCGCTGCCCGGTGGCGACGCCAACAACGACGGCCCGGCCCTGCCCTAGCCCGCCACTGCGACATGCGCGTCATCTTTGCGGGCACGCCCGATTTCGCGCGCACTGCGCTTGAGCGCCTGCATGCCGCCGGCTTTCCCATTGCACTGGTGCTGACGCAGCCGGACCGGCCGGCGGGACGCGGCATGAAGCTGCAGGCTTCGCCGGTCAAGCGCTTCGCCCTTGAACATGACCTGCAAGTTGCCCAGCCGCGCAGCCTGCGCCTGGACGGCAAATTTCCCGAGGACGCCCAGGTGGCGCGCGCAGCAATCGACGCCGCGCAGGCCGACGTCATGGTGGTGGCGGCCTATGGCCTGATCCTGCCGCAATGGGTGCTCGACACCCCCCGCCTCGGGTGCATGAATATTCATGCATCGCTGCTGCCGCGATGGCGTGGGGCCGCGCCGATCCATCGGGCCATCGAATCCGGCGACGAACAAACCGGCATCACCATCATGCAGATGGATGCGGGGCTGGACACCGGCGACATGTTGCTGGTCGAGCGCGTGCCGGTCAAGGAACGCGAGACCACTGCGACCCTGCACGACAAGCTGGCCGTTCTCGGTGGCCGGCTCATCGTCGAGGCGCTGGAAAGCGCAGCCTGCGGCGGCCTCAGCCGCGCGCTGCAGCCCGCACACGGTGTGACCTATGCGCGCAAGATCGACAAGGCCGAGGCGGCCATCGACTGGTCGCAGCCCGCTGCGGCCATCGAGCGGCGCGTGCGCGCATTCGATCCCTCGCCGGGGGCTGGCAGCGTGCTGCAGGGCGAAGCGATCAAGGTCTGGGGGGCGATGGCGCTGCCGTCCACAGAGGCTGACGGCGCGCCGGGGCGCGTCGAGGCCGTGAGCGACGATGGCGTCGACGTGCGATGTGGCGAGGGCCTGTTGCGCATCACCGAACTCCAGCGCGCGGGCGGCAAGCGCCTGCCCGCGGCGCAGTTCCTGCGGGGGTTCGACCTCAAACCGGGGATGATGTTCGAGCCCGCTGCCAGCTGACGGCAAGTGTTTTTCCGGCGCGAGAACTTCACCCACCCGGCCTTCAAGGAGGCGGCGCTTGGCATGGTGCCGCTGGCCACGGGGATCTCGGCCTGGGGCCTGATGACTGGCGTGGCCATGGTCAAGTCGGGCATGAGCGTGTTCGAGGCGCTGGCCATGACCTTCCTGGTCTACGCGGGCAGCTCGCAACTGGCTGCGATCCCGCTGATCGTTGCGGGCGCGCCGGCGTGGGTGATCCTGGCAACAGGCTTTTGCGTCAACTTGCGTTTCGTCGTGTTCAGCCTGCACCTGCGACCGTACATGATGCACATGCCACGCTGGCGCCGCATGGTGAACGGCTACCTCACCGCCGACATGAGCTACGCGATGTTCACGCGGCGTTTCCCGAAACCTTCCAGCACCGAAGCCGGGCGCCGCGAGGAAGAGGCCTTTCTTTCGGGCAACTACTTCGTCACCTGGACGTTCTGGATGGCGACCAGCGTCGCCGGCATCCTGTTGGGCAACCTGATCCCGACGCACTGGGGGTTGGGATTTGCCGGCGTGCTGTGCCTGGTGGGCATCCTCTGCTCGCTGGCCAACACGCGCCTGCGCCAGCTCGCCGCACTGGTCGCCGGCGCCGCGGCAGTGGCCGCCTACAGCCTGCCCCTCAAGCTCAATATCGTCGCGGCCATCGTCATTGCGGTAGCGGCCAGCTTGATGCTGGAGAAGAAGGCGTCGGCCTCGTGGCGGGGCGCGACGTGATTGCGCAGACTGACCGGTGGACGATCGCAGTGATCGTCGGCCTGGCGCTCGTCACCGTGCTCACGCGTTGCTTCTTCTTCATTCTGGACCGGGCGTGGACCCTGCCCCCGTGGGCGGATCGTGCGCTTCAATACGCGCCGGTGGCCGCGCTGGCGGGGGTGATCGCGCCCGAGGTGGTGATGCAGGCCGGCCACTTCGTCGGTACCTGGCAGGACGCGCGCCTCTTCGCCGGGCCGGCCGGCGCACTGCTTTACTTCTGGCGTCGCAGCGTGCTGCTGACCATCGTGGGCGGCATGGCGGTTTACCTGCCGCTGCACCTGGGACTCGGTTGGTAACCGCCAGGAGGTCCACTCTCCTAAAATCGAACGTTTTGCCGGCAACAAAACCATGAACGTCCTGCGCTTTTCCGATCTCTGTGCCCAGGGCCGCGTGAGCGGCCAGCGCGTTTTCATCCGTGCCGACCTCAACGTGCCGCAGGACGATGCGGGCCACATCACCGAGGACACGCGGGTGCGCGCTTCGGTGCCCTGCATCCGCATGGCGCTCGACGCCGGCGCGGCGGTGATGGTTACCTCGCACCTGGGGCGCCCGACCGAAGGTGAATTCAAGCCTGCGGATTCGCTGGCTCCGGTCGCCCGCCGATTGGCCGAACTGCTGGGTACGGAAGTGCCGCTCGTGCAGGGCTGGGTCGATGGTGTCGACGTGAAGCCGGGGCAGGTCGTGCTGCTGGAAAATTGCCGAGTCAACCGGGGCGAGAAGAAGAACGACCCGGTGCTCGCGCAGCAGATGGCCGCGTTGTGCGACATCTTCGTGCACGACGCTTTCGGCACCGCCCACCGCGCCGAAGCATCTACCTACGGCATCGCGCAGTACGCCAAGGTGGCCTGCGCGGGACCGCTGCTGGCGGCTGAGATCGATGCCATCACCAAGGCGCTGGCGCACCCGAAGCGTCCGCTGGCCGCGATCGTCGCGGGCTCGAAGGTCTCGACCAAGCTCACCATCCTGCAGTCGCTGGCGAAGAATGTCGACCAGCTGATCGTCGGGGGCGGCATCGCCAACACCTTCCTGCTGGCCGCGGGGCTGCCGATCGGCAAGTCGCTGGCCGAAGCCACGCTGGTGGGCGAGGCGCGCGCGGTGATCGAAGCGATGAAGGCACGCGGCGCCGATGTGCCGATTCCCACCGACGTTGTCACCGCCAAGACCTTCGCCGCCGATGCGCCGGCGACCGTGAAAGCCTCGAGCGACGTGGCCGACGACGACCTGATCCTGGACATCGGGCCGCAGACCGCACAACGCCTCGCGCAACAGCTCAAGGCTGCCGGCACCATCGTCTGGAACGGGCCGGTGGGGGTGTTCGAGTTCGAGGCCTTCTCGCACGGCACCGAAACCGTCGCACGCGCCATCGCACAGTCGGATGCCTTCAGCATCGCGGGCGGCGGCGACACGCTGGCCGCCATCGCCAAGTACGGCATCGAGAAGGACATCGGCTACATCTCAACCGGTGGCGGCGCTTTCCTGGAGGTGCTGGAAGGCCGGCAGCTGCCGGCCTTCGAGATCCTGCAGAAACGCGCGAACGGCTGAGGCACCGCAGCGCGTCGTCGTGCGCGTGGGCGAGAATGTCCCCCACGCAAGGAGAAAATCATATGGCCCGTCGTGCCACCAAGATCGTCGCCACCCTCGGCCCCGCCTCGAGCGACCCCGCGCTGCTCGAGCAAATGATCCGCGCCGGCGTCAACGTCGTGCGCCTGAACTTCAGCCACGGCAAGGCGCAGGACCACATCGACCGCGCGACGCTGGTGCGCGCCGCGGCGCAACGGGCCGGCCGCGAGGTCGCGATCATGGCCGACCTGCAAGGCCCGAAGATCCGCGTCGGCAAGTTTGCCGAAGGCAAGGTGCAACTCGAGCCCGGCATGAAGTTCGTGCTGGATGCCTCGCGCACCGAACCCGGTGACCTGCAGGGCGTGGGCCTGGACTACAAGGAGCTGCCGCGCGACGTGAAAGCCGGTGACCTGCTGCTGCTCAATGACGGCCTGATCGTGCTCACCGTCGACCGTGTGAAAGGCGAGCAGGTGCATACCACCGTCAAGCTCGGTGGAGAGCTGTCCAACAACAAGGGCATCAACAAGATGGGCGGCGGACTCACCGCGCCCGCGCTCACGGCCAAGGACATGGAAGACATCCGCACCGCGATGAGCTTCCAGGCCGACTATGTTGCGGTGAGCTTTCCCAAGAACGCCACCGACATGGAAATGGCGCGCCAGTTGTGCAACGTCGCCGGCGCCGAGTATCGACACAAGCCGGGCCTGATCGCGAAGATCGAGCGCGCCGAGGCGATCCCCAACCTGCAGTCGATCCTGGACGCCAGCGACGGCATCATGGTCGCGCGCGGCGACCTGGCTGTGGAAGTGGGCAACGCCGCGGTGCCCGCGCTGCAGAAACGCATGATCCGCATGGCGCGCGAGAGCGACAAGGTTGTCATCACCGCGACGCAGATGATGGAGTCGATGATCACCAACCCGGTGCCCACGCGCGCCGAGGTGAGCGACGTGGCCAACGCCGTGCTCGACGGCACCGACGCGGTGATGCTCAGCGCCGAGACCGCAGCCGGCAAATTTCCGCTGGAGACCATCATCGAGATGGCCAACATCTGCTCGGAGGCAGAGAAGGCCGAGGACGTGAAGCTCGACGCCGACTTCACCGGCATGACTTTCGGCCGGATCGACCAGTCGATCGCGATGGGTGCGCTCTTTACCGCGCACCACCTGGGCTGCAAAGCCATCGTCGCGCTGACCGATTCGGGTTCGACGCCCTTGTGGATGAGCCGGCATCGCATCCACATTCCGATCTACGCGCTCACGCCGCGCCTGGTCACCCAGCGCAAGATGGCCCTTTACCGCAACGTGCGGCCGCTGCTCATGGACCAGAACGCCGAGCGCGACATGGCATTGGGCGAGGCGGAATCGCACCTGAAGAAGCGCGGAATCCTCGCCAGTGGCGACATCTACGCGATCACCTGCGGCGAGCCGATGGGGGCCCCGGGCGGCACCAACATGCTCAAGATCTGCCGCGTCGGATGACCCAGGCCCGCGCGGCCAGGTCGCACAGCCAGCAAGCCGTCCAGCACAGCCAGCCGGTCCACAGCGTATGGCTCATGAAGTGGGCGCCGCGCAACTGTTGCGTGAGCCCCAGCACAAGGCCGGCGCCCAACGCCACCGCCAGCCACAGACGCGCGGCATGCGGACGTACCCCCCGCAGCGCGAAGTAGCCGGAGACGAAAGCGAATCCCGCTGAAGCGTGGCCGGCGGGAAAGCAGCGGCCGGGGCCGCCGTCACTCAGCCCGAGCGCCCAGTGCGACACCCAGGCCGCATGACCACCGAACTGCACCAGGTCCCAGGGACAACTGGTCAGGCTGGCCTGCTTCACCGCGGAGACCAGGAGCAGTGCCAGCACGGTGGTGGCCAGCCAACGCACGCGTTCGGCGCGCGACAGCGCCCGCTGCACGCCGGTGGGCCACCAGATGCCCGCCAACATCCACAGCGCCGGAATCCAGGCCGCGCGGCGCATGCCCTCGTGCATCACCTTGGCCATGAACCAGTTGTCCTGCAGCGGGAAGCCTTGGCCGGTACCGAAAGGCAATGCAAAGGCCAGGTCCAGTCCGCTCGCGTCCCAGGCCAGCACCAGCAGCAGCGCGATAGGGGTGATGAGCAGGTCACGGCGCAGATCGCCGCGCGGGGGCGATGGCTCTATCGAGTCGGGATTGGCTGGCTCATCCATGGAGTGGAAGTCCTGCGGACCGCAGAACGGAGGGCTAAAATTGAGGACACAGCCGACCCCGCGGCCAGCCTTTGTCGGCAATCCATTCTCTCACTCCAGGTACGCCCCCATGCCACTCGTTTCCATGCGCGAACTGCTGGACCATGCCGCCGAGAACGGCTATGGCATCCCGGCCTTCAACGTCAACAACCTCGAACAGGTCCAGGCCGTCATGGAGGCGGCCAAGGAAACCGGCGCGCCGGTGATCCTGCAAGCCAGCGCGGGTGCGCGCAAATACGCGGGCGAGCCTTTTATCAAGCACCTGATCCAGGCAGCGCTCGAAGCCTACCCCGAAACTCCGCTGGTGATGCACCAGGACCACGGCCAGAGTCCCGACGTATGCGCCGGTGCGATCAAGCTCGGTTTCTCCTCCGTGATGATGGACGGCTCGCTCGAGGGCGACGGCAAGACCATCGCCAGCTACGACTACAACGTGGACGTCACCCGCAAGGTGGTGGACATGGCCCACAAGCTGGGCGTGACGGTCGAAGGCGAACTGGGCTGCCTCGGCTCGCTCGAGACCATGAAGGGCGACAAGGAAGACGGCCACGGCACCGAGTCCACGATGACCCGCGAGCAGCTGCTGACCGACCCGGAACAGGCGGCGGACTTCGTCAAGCGCACGCAGCTCGACGCCCTGGCCATTGCCATTGGCACCAGCCATGGCGCCTACAAATTCACCCGCAAGCCCACCGGCGACATCCTGGCGATCGATCGCATCAAGGAAATCCATCGCCGCATCCCGACCACCCACCTGGTGATGCACGGATCATCGAGCGTGCCGCAGGACCTGCTGGCCCTGATCAACCAGTACGGCGGCAAGATGCGCGAGACCTATGGCGTGCCGGTCGAGGAAATCCAGGAAGCCATCAAGCACGGCGTTCGCAAGATCAACATCGATACAGACATCCGCCTGGCCATGACTGCGGCAGTTCGCAAATTCCTCGCCGAGAATCCCGAAAAGTTCGATGCGCGCGAGTGGCTCAAGCCCGCACGCGAGGCGGCCAAGCAGATCTGCAAACAGCGCTTCCTCCAGTTTGGCTGCGAAGGCCAGGCGCCGAAAATCAAGGCGCACTCACTGCAGGTCGTCGCGCAGCGCTACGAAAAGGGTGAGCTCGCGCAGGTCGTGCAGTAAACACGGATACGCCGGGCAGGGCGGACACCCCATGCCCTCGGCCGGGTGCCCAGCTCAAACAACGACATGCCGGATAATCACGAGGCCCGTCCGGCGACGGGCTTTTTTCAGTCGAGCCCAACATGACCACCGCCTTGCACACCTCCGCGCTGACGTCGCTGGCGCTTCTCGCGCGCGGCAAGGTGCGCGACAACTACGCTGTCGGTGACGACCGCATCCTGATGGTCGCCAGCGACCGGCTTTCGGCCTTCGACGTCATCATGGGCGAGCCGATTCCGGGCAAGGGAGAGCTGCTCACGCAAATGGCCCTGTTCTGGTTTGCTCGGCTGCGCAACGTCTGCCCGAACCACCTGACGGGTGAAGCGCCCGAGTCGGTGGTGACGCCGGCCGAAGTGCCGCAGGTGCGCAACCGTTCGATGCTGGTCAAGCGGCTGAAGCCGATCCCGGTCGAGGCCGTCGTGCGCGGCTACCTCGCGGGCAGCGGCTGGGTCGAGTACCAGGCTTCGCAATCGGTGTGCGGGGTGGCGCTGCCGCCGAGCCTGAAGAACGCCAGCAAGCTGCCCGAGCCGATCTTCACGCCCGCTGCCAAGGCGGCGATGGGCGAGCATGACGAGAACATTTCGTTCGAGCAGGTGGTGAAGATCACCGGGCCGGAAGTTGCCGCGAAGATTCGCGAGCTCTCCATCCGCATTTACAAGGAAGCGGCCGACTTCGCGCTGACCAAGGGCATGATCATCGCGGACACCAAGTTCGAGTTCGGCCTCGACGACGACGGCGAGGTGGTGCTGATGGACGAAGTGCTCACGCCCGATTCATCGCGCTACTGGCCGGTCGAAGGCTACGCCGCTGCGTTCCAGGCCGGGATCAACCCGCCCAGCTACGACAAGCAGTTCGTGCGCGACTGGCTGGAGTCAATCCGCATCAACGGCAGGCCCTGGGACAAGACGCCACCGGCTCCGCGCCTGCCGCAGGACGTGATCGAGAAGACCGCCGCGAAGTACCGCGAAGCGCTCGAACGCCTGCGTGGCTGACGCGTCACGGCTAGCTCAGCACCACGCTCGACAGCCGACGCCGGTAGGTGGCCACTGTCGGGTCATCGGGCGGGATCTGGCCATCGGCCACCTTCACCTTTGGCGGCTCGATGATGTCCAGGATCGCCACGTAGGTCTTGCGCGCGGCATCCTCGCTCCAGGCCTTGTCGCGCATCAGGATCTCCAGCAGCTCGTCCATCGCGTCCGTCCAGCGGCCCGCGGCCATCAGCACCTGTGCCTTGCCAAAGCGCGCCTCAAAGTCGCGCTTGTTGGCAGCGATGCGGGTGTCAAAGTCGGTGGCCTGGGCTTGCTCCGCGGCGTCGATCGCCGTCATCCAGCGCTGCAGCGAATCAAGGCGGCGCACCAGCGACGTCTTCGCAATGACCGGCGCGAACGCCACCTTTGCGTCGTCGGTGCGGCCGGCCAGCAGCAGCGCCTTGACGTAGTCGAACCGGGCATCGTCGTTGTCCGGAGCCGCGGCGACAGCCTGCTGGAGCTTCTCCAGTTGCGCGGCCGGATCGAGCTCGCCCTGCGGTTCCTCAATGGCTTCTTCTTGCGGCTCGTCCAGTGCCGGCGGTATGTGCTTGTCGAGGAACTCGCGCACCTTTCCTTCGGGCAGTGCGCCCATGAAGCCGTCCACTGGCTGGCCGTTCATCAGCAGGATGCAGGTGGGTATGCTGCGGATGCTGAAGGCGGCTGCCAGTTGCTGCTGCGCGTCGGAGTCGATCTTCACCAGCTTGAAGCGCCCGCCGTAGTCGGTTTCCAGCTTTTCAAGGATCGGGCCGAGCGACTTGCAGGGGCCGCACCAGGTGGCCCAGAAGTCCACCAGGACGGGCAGTTGCATCGAGGCCGCGATGACCTCGGATTCGAAATTTTCTATGGTGACGTCGATCATGGGCAGACAGTTCGGAGCAAAACCTTAAAATTCAACCTTTGGGAGCCTGAATGAGCAGCTCGGTACAGGTCGGCGTGGTGATGGGTTCCAGCAGCGACTGGGATACCTTGCAGCACGCAGTGATGATTCTCCAGGAATTCGGCATTGCGCATGAAGCCCGAGTGGTTTCAGCCCACCGCATGCCCGATGACATGTTCGCTTATGCGCAAGGCGCAGCCGCGCGCGGGCTCAAGGCCATCATCGCCGGCGCCGGCGGCGCTGCGCACCTGCCGGGCATGCTGGCCTCGAAGACGCCAGTGCCGATCCTGGGCGTGCCTGTGCCCAGCCGCCATCTGCAAGGCGTGGATTCGCTGCACAGCATCGTTCAGATGCCCAAGGGCATCCCGGTCGCCACTTTTGCAATCGGTGCGGCTGGCGCCGCCAACGCAGCGCTGTTCGCGGTGGCCATGCTGGCCAACGAGGATGCCGCGCTTCGCGTCAAGCTCGAGGCCTTCCGCGCGCGCCAGACCGAAGCGGCGCGCGCCATGACATTGCCGCCCGCGGCATGAGCGCCGGCGCCATCCTGCCGGGCGCCACACTGGGCGTGATGGGTGGCGGCCAGCTCGGCCGCATGTTCGTGCATGCCGCGCAGCAGATGGGCTATTTCACCGCTGTGCTGGACCCGGATGAAGCCAGCCCGGCCGGGTTGGTGAGCCATCACCACATTCGCACCGGTTACCTTGACGAAGCCGGGCTCGCCGAACTGGGGCGCGTCAGCGATGCGATCACCACTGAATTCGAAAACGTCCCGGCGGCGGCGCTGCAATCGCTGGCGTCGCACCGACCGGTCGCGCCCGGTGCGGCGGCTGTGGCCATCGCGCAGGACCGCACGCTGGAGAAGGCGCACTTCGTGAAGTGCGGCGTGCCCTGCGCGCCGCATGCGGTGATCGAGTCGCAGGGCCAGCTGTCAGCGGTTCCCGCCCACCTGTTGCCCGGCGTGTTGAAGACCTCGCGCATGGGCTACGACGGCAAGGGCCAGGTCCGCGTGCGCAGTCACGTCGAATTGGCCGCCGCGTGGGAAGAGTTGAATCGCGTCCCCTGCGTCCTCGAGAAACTTTTGCCCCTCGCCGCCGAGTGTTCGGTGATCGTCGCCCGCGGTGCCGACGGGGCGGTCGTCAACCTGCCAGTGCAACTGAACCTGCACCGCGACGGAATTCTGGCCGTCACCCAGGTGCACCCGGGTGCGGTTGCACCCGCGCTGGCCAAGCAGGCGACGGCAGCTGCCAGGGCCATCGCCCAGGGGCTTCAGTATGTGGGCGTGCTTTGCGTGGAATTCTTCCTCCTCGACGACGGCGCGCTGGTCGTCAACGAAATGGCCCCCCGACCGCACAACAGCGGCCACTACAGCATGGATGCCTGCGACGTTTCGCAGTTCGAGTTGCAGGTGCGAGCGATGACTGCGCTGCCGTTGACACAGCCGCGCCAACACAGCGCGGCTGTCATGCTCAACCTGCTGGGCGACCTGTGGTTTCATGGCGGCGATGCTCAGCAGGCGCCGCCCTGGGCCCGGGTGCTCGCGCTGCCCGGCACCCACTTGCACCTGTACGGCAAGACGGAGGCGCGCAAGGGCCGCAAGATGGGACACCTGAATGTCACCGCCGCCGACGCGGCAGGGGCGCGCGAAGTGGCGCTGCGCGCTGCCGCCTTGCTCGGCATCGAGCCATTCTGAGCCGCGCATGATTCTCGCGGGAGAGCTGGCTGAATCGATCGCGCAGGCTACGGCCACGCTGGCCTGCGGCGAGCTCGTCACGATCCCTACCGAGACCGTCTATGGCCTGGCCGCCGATGCCTGCAACGACCTGGCAGTGGCGAAGATCTTCACCGTCAAGGGCCGACCCGCCGAGCATCCACTGATTGTCCATGTGGCCGATGCAGCCGGAGCGGCAGCTTTCGCGGACCGGGTGCCGGCTTTCGCACAGGCCTTGATGGACAGGTGCTGGCCCGGGCCGCTCACGTTGATCCTGCCGCGGCGCGAAGGCGTCGCTTCGGCCGCTGCGGGCGGGCAGCCCACGATCGGGCTGCGCTGTCCCGCCCACCCCGTGGCGCACGCGCTGCTGGTGGCCTGCCTGCAGGCGCAGCCCCCCGTCACCGGCCTGGCGGCGCCGAGCGCCAATCGCTTCGGCAAGGTGAGTCCGACGACCGCGGCGCATGTCCAGTCCGAGTTCGGCAACAGCCTGCTGGTGCTGGACGGAGGTCCTTGCATGGTCGGCATTGAATCGACCATCGTCGATTGCACGCGTGCGGTGCCTGTGCTGCTGCGCCCCGGCATGTTGTCGCGGGACGAGGTCGAGGCAGTTTGCGGCATGCGGGTGCGGGACCCGCACGAGCTCGAAAGCGAAACACCCCGCGCTTCGGGAACTCTCGAGTCGCATTACGCACCCAATGCCCGGGTGCGGCTCATGGAGGCTGGCGCCCTGCAGACGGCGCTGGACGTGCTGGGCGAGGACGCGGCGGGCATCGCTACCTATTCGCGTGCCATCCTGCAGACGCGCTCAAAGGGCGTCCTGCGCCGGCGGATGCCCGACGATGCGGCGGCCACGGCGCGCCAGCTCTTCGCGGTGTTGCGCGAGTTCGACGCACAAGGAGTGCGGCTCATCTGGGTCGAGGCGCCGCCGGGCACCCCGGACTGGGATGGCGTGCGCGACCGGCTGCAAAGGGCCGCCGCGGGGTGACCGGGCGGTCTCGTTAAACTACCTGCCAGCGAATTGGAGAATTTCATGGCTTTTGACTGGATGCGCCGTGCCCTGGCCGGGCTGGCGTCGGGGGTGGTGCTGCTGGCGCTGGGCGCCTGCGGCTCGGGGACGATCGAGTCCCAGTTCGTGCCCACCCGGCTTATCGTGTTCGGCGATGCAATGGCGGACGTCGGGCAGGCCGGCAGGAAGTACACGGTCAACAGTGCGACCGCTTTCAGCTGGCCGTCAATCGTCGCGGCCGATTACGGGCTGACGCTGACGCCGTCGACCTCGGGGGGCCTCGGGTACGCCACGGGCAACGCCCGCATCGTGAACAAGCCCGATGCCGCCGGCAACTCGGTGACGCCCACCGTCAAGGAGCAGATCGACGCATTCCTGGTGTCGCACACCCTCACTTCCACCGACCTGGTCACGTTGCAGGCCGGCTACAGCGACATCATTGTCGAGATGGCAAAGGTCACTGCCGGTACGCAAAGCGGCAACGACCTGTTGAACAACGTGGCGCAGGCCGCACGCGACCTGGCGGCGCAGATCAAGCGTCTTGAAGCCGCGGGCGGCAGCCATATTGCCGTGCTCGGCGTGTACAACCTGGGCCGCTCGCCCTGGGCAATCGCCATCGGGCAGCAAACCCTGCTCACGCAGGCCTCCTCAAAATTCAACGAGACGCTGCTGATCGCGCTGGTCGATGAGGGGCGCAACGTGCTGTACGTCGACTCCGCGCTGCAATTCGAAACCCTGATTCTCGCGCCAACCGGCTACGGGCTGACCAACGTCACGGTCCCGGTCTGTACTTCGGTGGACACCGGTCCCGGCATTGGCATCGGTGCCAACCAGATCAATTCGGCCCTCTGCACGGAAACGACGGTCCTTCCCGGTGTGGTTTACAACACATACATGTTCGCCGACCGCATCTACACCACGCCAACGGCGCAGCGCCTGCTCGGTGACTACACTTACAGCCGGGTGCACAGCCGCTGGTGATCAGCGCCGACCCCAGCGGATCTTCATCACGAGGATCGCCAGGGCCAGTGCCAGCGTGACGGCGTTGGCGACGACGATGGGCCACGCGCCCACCCGCAGGCCATAGGCCAGCCACAGCCCCACGCCGGCCGCGAACACCAGGTACATGCCCAGCGAAATACCGCTCACGTCGCGCGTGCGCCAGGTATGCCAGACCTGCGGCAGGAAGCTTACCGTGGTGAGGATGGCGGCGAAGTAGCCCACCAGCTCGGTCGTCGGGTCGCCCATCACGGCTCGCGCGCTGTCCATTCGATCAGCGCATCGATCGCGGGCCGCGCCGCCCCCGCCTGCGGGTGGTTGGCGATGGCCACCAGCACGTAGCGCCTGCCGTTCGCGCCCAGCACGTAGCCGGCCACGCCCGATACGTCGCGCAGGCTTCCCGTCTTCAGGTGCGCGAGGCCCGCTGATCCTTTGCCCCGGCCGCGCCGCATCGTGCCGTCGATCCCCGAGACGGGCAACGATGACATCAGTTCCGGCATCAGGGGCGAAGCCCAGGCCACCTGCAGCAGGCGGGCCAGTTGTTGCGCGGTGATGCGCTCGTCGCGCGACAGGCCCGAGCCGTTGCCAAAGGAAGGTGTGTCGTCGCCCCCGACGCGGTCGCGCCACCACTCGCTCAGCACCTCGCGCGAGACGTCGAAGGTCGAAGGGTTCTTCCGCTGCAGGCCGAGTGTGAGGAACAACTGTTGTGCCATCACGTTGTTGCTGTACTTGTTGATGTCACGCACCACCTCTGCCAAAGGCGGGGAGCGCACTTCAAACACCGGCGCGAGGTTCGCCGGCACGCGGCCATCGCGGGCCTGGCCACCCAGTTCGCCGCCGATGTGTTGCCACATCCCTGCAACCGCGCGCGTTGCAAAGGCCGCCGGCGCCGAATAAGCGACAGGCCACTCGCGTTCGCCGCACGCTGCCGGGTAGTTGCCCCTGAATTGGATCCGCGAGGCACTGGCGAAGTCTGCTTGCAGCGCGCCGCGCCAATCCGCGCAGGGGCCGCGCCCCAGCGTCACCGATTGCATCAGCTCCACGCCGGCCAAGGGGGGCTCAACGTGCACCTGAGCGTGCTGGCCGCGTGGCGTAAAGGTCATCAGCACCGACTTGTAGTTCAGCAGCAGTGCATCCGGTGCGGCGTTGTAAGGCCGCAGCGGCTCGCCGTCGAAGGCGCCGGCGTCCTGCGGCGGAATCTCGAAGCTGCTGTGGTCGAGCACGATGTCGCCGCCGATGCGGCGAATCCCCAACCCCTGCACCCGGCGCAGCAGCAGCCAGATGCGCTCGGCCACCAGTTTGGGATCGCCCTGGCCCTTGATGTAGAGGTTGCCCTGGAGCACGCCATCCTGGACCGGTCCGTCGATATACACCGGGGTTGACCAGCTGAACGCCGGCCCGAGGATCTCCAGTGCGGCGAAGGTTGTGGCGAGCTTGGCAATCGAAGCCGGGTTCACCGCCGCCCTGGCCCGGTGCAGCACGCGCGGCGCCGCCTTGCCCTCGACATCCGCCACCACGACAGCCAGCGCTTCCGGCGGCAACTTGGCGCGCGCCAGGGCCGCCTCTACCTCGGCCGGAAGTCCCTGCGCTCGCACGAGCGAAGCGCCCGCCGCAAGCATGCACAACGCCAAGTAACGCCAGGAGTCCATGCGGCGATTATGTCGGCTCGATAATGGCGGGTTGTCCGGAAATGTCCGCCCCTTGAACCTCCTCGCCTTCGATACCAGCACCGAAATCCTGCGCGTGGCCGTGCGCGCGGGCACGGCCACGCCCCTGTATCACCAGGGCGCGGGCGGCGCGCAAGCTTCCACCACATTGATTCCAGTGATCCGCGAACTGCTTGCGCGCGCCGGGTTGTCGTTGCGCGATCTGGATGCGATTGTGTTCGGGCGCGGCCCGGGTTCTTTCACAGGGCTGCGCACGGCCTGCTCGGTGGCCCAGGGCCTGGCCTTTGGCGCGGGGGTCCCCGTGTTGCCGGTCGACACTTTGTTGGCGGTCTCTGAGGATGCGCGCGAGCGACTCGGCACCGAACGCGTGGTCGCGGTGCTGGATGCCCGCATGGACCAGGTCTATGGCGGTCGCTACGAATTTGGGCGCGGGCTGTGGACCGCGCAAGGCGCGATCACGCTGGGTGCGCCGGAACAGATCGAAGTGCCTCCCGGCTGGGCCTTGGCGGGCAACGCGGGGCAGGCCTATCCGCAGCGCCTGCCGGTGGTGACGCAGGGCGTCGAAGCGGCACCGACCGCAGCCGCACTGCTGCGCCTCGCGCCGCAGCTCATCGCCGCCGGTCAGTCCCGGCCTGCCGCTGATGCAACGCCGCTGTATATCCGCGATAAAGTGGCCCAAACTACCGCAGAACGCGCTGCGGCGCGGGCCCTGAAGTCACCTACATCATGAGCGCCGTCTTCAAGACCATGGAAGTGCAGTTCGAGCCGTTGACCGATTTGCGGCTCCAGGAGGTCGTGGCTGTCGAGAGCCGGGCTTACGAGCACCCCTGGACCCACGGCAATTTTTCGGATTCGCTGCGTGCGGGCTATCAGGCGCAGATGTTGTGCGCGGGCGATGCCGTGCTGGGTTACTTCGTCGCCATGAAAGGCGTCGATGAAGTGCACTTGCTCAACATCACGGTGGGGCCTGAACACCAGGGGCAGGGCTGGGGCCGCGTGATGCTGGATGCGATCGCGATCTGGGCGCGTGCCGAGGGCGCGCAGTGGCTGTGGCTAGAAGTGCGCCAAGGCAACCAGCGGGCCCAGCAAATCTATGAGCGCCACGGCTATCGCCGCGTCGGCGAACGAAGGGGCTACTACCCCGCGGCCGGCGGCCTGCGTGAAGACGCGATCGTGATGAGCCTGAAACTGTGAGCCTGCAGCTGGACGAGCGCCGCCTCGCGATCCTCGCCGAACTCGGGATTCGCCATATTCCGCTGCAGCCGGCCGAAGCTGCGCCGTCTTTCGAAGCGGCAGTGCCGGTGCCGGCACCCAGTGCAACCGCATCGGCTCCTGCCGGGTTGGCGCGCTCCGCGGTCGATGCGATGGATTGGGACGAACTCGCGCGGACCGTCGCGCAATGCCGTGCATGCAAATTGTGCGAGGGCCGCCGCAACACCGTGTTCGGTGTCGGTGACACCCGCGCAGACTGGTTGATCGTGGGCGAAGCGCCCGGCGAGAGCGAGGACTTGCAGGGGGAGCCCTTCGTGGGCCCCGCGGGCAAGCTGCTGGACAACATGTTGCGGTCGATTGGCCTGGACCGCGGCCAGAGCGTGTACATCGCCAACGTGCTCAAGTGCCGGCCGCCCGGCAACCGCAATCCCGAACCCGATGAAGTCGCGCAGTGCGAGCCATTCCTGCGCCGGCAGGTGCAGTTGCTGCAGCCGAAGATCATCCTGGCGATGGGGCGGTTCGCGGTGCAATCCTTGCTGGGAACCACCGACGCCATCGGCAAGCTGCGCGGCCAGCGCCACCACTACATGGGCGTGCCGGTGGTCGTGAGCTACCACCCGGCTTACCTGCTGCGCAACCTGCCCGACAAAGCCAAGGCCTGGGCCGACCTGTGCCTGGCCGTGGAGATCGCCGGCGCTTAGGCCACCGGGTCGAAGCGTTCCAGCGGCTTGTAGGCGCGCGAACCGATGGTGCGCGCGGCGAAGTCGATGCCACTGAACCGCGCGTAGTCGGCCATCGAGCGCACGGTGCCCAGCCCATAGGCGCCCAGAGGCTCACCCGACAGCAGCGCGCCGAGGCGGCCGCGCGAGTTCTCCTCCAGCTTCCACCAGTTGCGGCTGCGTTCACGGTCGTGGGTTTCGTCCCAATGCAGTGGTCGCGGCGGCACGCCGGAGTCGGGCGTGTTGTACAGGTGGTAGACCGGCAGGCCCGGCATGTGGAAGATGTCCCAGCCGTGCGTGTACAGCCGCGCCGCCAGCGCCTGTTCCTCGCCGTGAAAGTAGAACCAGGGGTCGTAGGGAAACGCCTGCGCGATGGTGCCCGGTGCGAAGAGGCAACCCGCCGCGATGTGGAAACCCGGCACCGCGTCGTCGCGCTCCATCGGGTGCGCCTCGAATGAAAGCACCAGATGGTCGTCCGAGAAGGTGGCGCCGGTCTTGACCACATGCGCCAGCACTTTCTCGGTGGCGGGCCGGTGTACCGGCTGGTCACCCTCGAAGACGAACGGGTTGGGGTAGGCAGTAACCACCACGCCCGGGCGTCCGGCCATGAGGGCGCTGGCCTGGTCGGCGAGGCGCTCGTCCCAGTGCAGGTCGAAGTCCATGTGCGAGTCGATCTGGAAGAACCAGTCCTCGCCGTCATAGAGCGACATCGCGATCGCGCGCGCCCAGCAGGGGCCGCGGGCATACACCGGCTCGATGCGCATATAGGAAAGCCGCGCCGGCTGCACACTTTGCGCCTTGATCGTCGGCCGGCCCGCAGGGCTCTGGTCAACCACGCCGAAATGCAACCGGTCGGGCCAGCGCGCCTTTTCGAGCGCTTGGGCGATCGTGAACCCCAGGATGGGATCGCAGTAGGAGGCGATGCTGATGAAGACGCTCATGGCGGAGTAGCCATAGTAACGTGACATTTAACTCATATCGACGGCACCCCTGCACGAATGCGTTGTGGCTCAGCAGGCCCCGTGATAGTGTTCAAAATTCCGGATACACCATGGCTCGCTCTTCACTCAACGTAGTGCGCTTGCGCCGCCAGAAGCGCGGTCTTAGCCCGGCAGCGGGCCCCGCAGTCGCGGGCTTTCGGCCGGCCACGGCAGCGCTGGCCGTGGCTGCGGCCTGCATGGGCACTGGAGAGGCCTTCGCCCAGGCCTCCGGCGCGCAGGTCCTGCAAGGTCAGGCGACGTTGCAACAACAAGGCAACTCGTTGGTGGTCACCACCCAGAACGCGGCGGGCACCAATCGCTCGGTGATCAACTGGCAAAGCTTCTCGGTGCCCGCCGGCAGCACTACGCGCTTCGACCAGCCCACTGCGCAGAGCCTATCGATCAACCGCGTCGTCGGCAACGACCCTTCCGCGATCCTCGGCCGCCTGACATCCAACGGCCAGCTGGTCCTGGTCAATCCGGCGGGCATTGCGGTGGGTGTCGGCGCGGTCGTCGACACAGCGGGCTTCACCGCGTCGACGCTGCGCATGAGCGAGGCCGACGCGCTCGCGGGCCGCCTGCGGTTCCAGTCGAACGGCGATGCCGGACCGCTGAGCGTGCAAGGTTCAGTGCTGTCGCGCGGTGGCGACGTGGTGCTGATCGCGCCGCGCATCGAAGTGGGCGCGCCGGCGGTGATGGAATCGCGCGGCGGCGCGGCAGTGCTGGCGGCGGGGCAGCGTGTCGAGATCACCGGCCGCGGCCTCGAAGGCATCGTGATGCACTTGCAGGCGCCCGGCGACAGCGCGCTGAACCTGGGCACGCTGAAGGGCGACGCTGTCGGCATCTTCGCCGGTACGTTGAAGCATCGTGGCCTGATCCAGGCGCAGACCGCCGCGCTGGAAGGCGGCCGCGTAGTCCTCAAAGCGATAGGCAATGTCGAACTCACATCCGGTGCCCGGGTTCTGGCCGAGGGCGGCGCCGGCCAGGCGGGTGGGCAGGTCTCGATCACGTCGGCGACGGGCAACATCAACATTGCGGGTGCGGCCATCGTGTCCGCGAACGGCGGTGACGGTGCTTACGGGGGCACGATCCGTTTGGCGGCCGAGCAAGGCACGGCGCAGGTCGAAGGAACGCTCAGCGCGGTGTCGCCAGCCCAACCCGGGCTCTTCTCCGTTGCGGCCAAGGGTGGACGGGTTGAGGTGCTCGGGTCACAAGTGCTGCTCGACTCGAGCGCCAGCATCGACGTTTCGGGCGATGCCGGTGGCGGCACGATCCTGGTGGGCGGCGATATGCAAGGCGGCAACCCGGTCGTGTTCAACGCAGTTAACACCAACGTCGCAGCCGGCGTGGTGCTTGCCGCCGATGCGCGCGTCAATGGCGACGGTGGCAAGGTGATCGTATGGGCCGACAACGACACCCATTTCGTCGGCTCCTTGACCGCTCGCGGCGGTGATCAGGGCGGCAACGGCGGATTCGGAGAAACTTCGGGGCGTCACGCGCTGTACTTTGGCGGCACGGCCAACCTGAGCGCGCGCCGCGGCCGGCGCGGCACCCTGCTGTTGGACCCCACCAATATCACCGTGGGCAGCACTGCCGCGATCAACGGCACCAGCGGTGATATCACCGCTGCCCCTGACCTGGACGCGAGCACAAAGTTTCCTGGCGTCAACAGCCAGATCACGGCGACCGCGTTGACCTCGCTGCTCAACACCACCGACGTCACGCTGGCTGCCACCAACAGCATCACCATTTCGTCGGCCGTCGCCAAGACAGGCGTGACTGCCAGCACCCTCACGCTGAACGCAGCCACCGTCAACGTCAACGACACCATCGGCTCCAGTGGTGGTGCGCTCAATGTCGCCATCAACGCTTCGGGCACAGCTACACTTGCCAGCACGCTGCAGAACGGCACCCTTACCGTCAGCAGCGGCGCCTTGTCGCTCGGCTCCGCGACCTTCGATGCGGTGACCGTTGGGAGCAATTTGGCCACCACTGGAGGCTCGCTTTCCGTCAGGAACGGCCTGACACTGGCCAACGGCATCACGTTCAACACGGGCAACAGCTACCTGTACACGTACGGGACGCAGTCCTTCAACTCGCCCGGCAGCGCCACACTCCAATCAACGGGCGGTATTGTCTACGTCAACACAGGCAACAACCCCGGGTCTACCCTGACCCTGGGCTCGGGCGTTACCTACAAGGGTTACGGCGGCTTCTACGACTACTACAGCGGCAGCTTCGTCAATAACGGCACCGTCGATGCCAGCGTGACTGGACAGACAATCACGTTGGGTACGACAAGTGTCACTAACAACGGCGTGGCGAAGACTTCTGCCGGCTTGCTCACTGTTACTCCTGCGTTCACCAATGTCTTCACAGGGTCGTTGGCCAACAGCGGCGGCACATTGACGTTGAACGGGGGGCTGACCAACTCCGGCACGATTTCCCTGACCGCCGGCACGACCAACCTGGGTGGCAGCATGACGCCCGCGGCGTTGGCCACGGGATACACGCGTAGCACCGGCAGCGTTGTCAACCTTACCGGCACGCTGGACCTGGGTGGCACGACGCTGGACATCGGCTCGGGGGGCCTGTTCAAGACCGGAGGCCTGTCTTCGCTGAGCAGCGGCACGATCAAGAACGGAACGGTCATCGGC
>JBKJOM010000145.1:0-5527 GCA_046595775.1 Ramlibacter sp.
CATTCACCACGGCCTTCCTTGGACGCGACCGGTGTATCGACGTCGGGACGCTGGTAGACCGGCCCGACGGCGCAGCCCGCGAGCGCGAGCGCCAGCACGAGCGTGGTCGCGCGGGGCATGAGGGAAGGCGGCGTGAATCGCATGGTGGTTCAGGGCGTTTGCGGTTGGGGGTCAGGGGCGATCTGCCGGCCCAGTTGCCGCTCGAGCGGGCTACGCCGGCGCAGCTTGTCGAGCATCAGGTAGATCACGGGCGTGGTGAGCAGCGTGATGACCTGGCTGGCGATCAGGCCGCCGATGATGGCGATGCCCAGCGGGCGGCGCAGGTCGGCGCTTTCGCCAAAGCCGATGGCCAGCGGCAGCGCGCCCAGGCCCGCGGCCAGCGTGGTCATGAGGATGGGCCGAAAGCGCAAAAGGCAGGCCTCGCGCACGGCGGCATAGGGCGACAGCCCGCGCGAGCGCTCCGCTTCCAGCGCGAAATCGATGATCAGGATGGCGTTCTTCTTCACGATGCCGATCAAAAGGAACAGGCCGATCAGCGCGACGATCGACAGCTCCAGCTTGAAGATCAGCAAAGCCAGCACCGCGCCGACGCCCGCGGGCGGCAGCGTGGAAAGCACCGTGATCGGATGCACCAGGCTCTCGTACAGCACGCCCAGCAGGATGTAGATGACGACAATGGCGGCGAGGATCAGGAGGGGTTGTTGCCCCTGCGAGTCCTGCGCAGCGCGCGCGGTGCCCTGGAAACTGCCGCGCACGTTGATCGGCATTCCGATTTCCGCCTCGGCCTGGCGCACGGCCGCTTGCCCGTCGGCCAGGTTGAAGCCATCGGCGAGGTTGTACGAGACCGTCGTCGCCAGCTCCGCGTCCTGGTGGTTCACCGCTGTGGCGGTCGGGCGCTCATTGAACTTCGCGATGGCCGACAACGGGACCATCGTGGCCGCTTTCGCACTCACCGGGCTGCCGGTGGCCTGGTCGCGCAACGCGGGGTTGATCGGCGAAGACGTGGTGACGACCGTCGTGGTGGTGCTGCCGATGGAAACAACCGGTGTCGTGATGCTGCCGGCCGTGCCGCGCGCGGGCACGTAGATGTCCCTCAACGCCTCCGGACTGCGGGTGTACTGCGGCGCCACGCCCATGACCACGCGGTACTGATTCAGTTCGCCGTAGATGGTGGCCACCTGGCGCTGGCCGAAGCCGTTGTACAAGGCGTTGTCGACGTCGCGCGAGTTGATGCCCAGGCGCGAAGCCGAGTCCTTGTCGACATCGACGAACACCTCGACACCGTTCTCCTGCTGGTCGGTGTCCACGTCGGTCAGGGCCTCCTGCTTCTTCATGGCTTCGGCCAGGCGCGTGGCCCACTTCTTCAGGTCGTCGGAGTTGTCGCTCTTGAGCGTGTACTGGTAGGTGCTGTTCGACGGGCGACCGCCCATGCGCAGGTCCTGCACGGGGTTCAGGAACAGGCTGAGGCCCGTCACCTTCGCCAGTTGCGGGCGCAAACGCGCGATGACCGCCTGGCCGCGCTCTGCCCCGTTGCCGCGCTTGAGGTTCATGAACATGAAGCCACCGCCCGCACGCCCGCCGCCGGTGAAGCCGACCACGTTCTCCACCGCCGGGTCGTTGAGGATGATGTTCTGCACCTGGTACAGCTTGTCCTGCATCGCCTGGAACGAGATGCTCTGGTCGGCGCGCAGGCCACCCTGGATCGCCCCGGTGTCCTGTTGCGGAAAGAACCCCTTGGGGATGTTCACGAACAGGTACGCATTCAGCGCGATCACGAAGAGAAATACCAGTAGCACCAGCCAGCGCGCGGACAGCGCCCAGTCCAGGCTGTGCTCGTAGCCGCGCTGCACGCCGGAGAAACCCTTCTCGAACCAGCGGGCGACGCGCCCGGGCTGGCGCTTGTGCGCATCGGGGCGCAGCAGCCACGCGCACATCATCGGCGTGGTGGTCAGCGAAATCACCAGCGAGATCAGCACCGCCGCCGACAGCGTGACTGCGAACTCGCGAAAGAGTCGCCCCACTTGCCCACCCATGAACAGCAGCGGGATGAACACCGCCACCAGCGACAGGCTGATCGAGAGCACGGTGAAGCCCACCTCGCGCGCGCCCAGCAGCGCCGCCTTGAACCGGTCCATGCCCGCCTCGATGTGGCGCGTGGTGTTCTCGAGCACCACGATGGCGTCGTCCACCACGAAACCGGTGGCCACGGTAAGCGCCATCAGGCTCAGGTTGTTGAGTGAAAAGCCGAGCAACCACATCACCCCGAAAGTGCCCAGCAGCGAAACGATGGTGGCAACCGCAGGAATGAGGGTGGCGCGCACGCTGCGCAGGAAGGCGCTGACCACCAGCACCACCAGAGCGATTGCGATCAGCAGCGTGAGCTCGACTTCGTGCAGCGAATTGCGGATGGACCGTGTGCGATCGGTTGCCACCTGCAGGTTGATGTCGCGCGGCAGCGTATCCTGCAGCTCGGGCAGCATCTCACGCACCTTGTCCACGGTCTGAATGGCGTTCGCGCCGGGTTGCAACGTGACCAGGACGATCACGGCGGGTTGGCCGTTGTAGAGGCCCAGGGTGTTGATGTTTTCGACACCGTCGGACACCTCGGCGACGTCGGCGAGGCGGATCGCCGCGTCCTTGCGCCACGCGACGATCAGGTTGCGATAGTCGGCTGCCATCGGCCGGCCGGTCGCATCGCCGCCACGCGTGTTGGTATAGATCTGCAATTGCCGCCCGGCGCCCTCGATCGTGCCCTTGGGGCGGTTCGCGTTGCTGGCCTGCAGTGCCGCGCGCACGTCTTCAGAGCTGACGCCGTAGCGGCTCAGCGCAAAGGGCAGCAGGTCCACGCGCACTGCAGGCAATGAGCCGCCGCCCAGCTCGACATCGCCCACGCCTTGCACCTGCGAGATCTTCTGCTGCACGACGTTGGACACCGCGTCGTAGATCTGGCCGGCGGTGCGGGTCGGGGAGGTCAGCGTCAGGATCACAACGGGCGCGGCGGACGGATTGGCCTTGCGGTAGGTCGGGTTGCTGCGCAGGTTGGAAGGCAGGTCGGCACGCGAGGCGTTGATGGCCGCCTGCACTTCGCGGGCCGCCGAATCGATCTGGCGATTGAGGTCGAATTGCAGCGAAATCCGCGTGGAGCCGGTGCCGCTGCTGGACGTCATCTCGTTCACGCCCGCGATCACGCCCAGGCGCCGCTCCAGCGGCGTGGCCACGCTGGTGGCCATGGTCTCCGGGCTTGCACCAGGCAGGCTCGCGCTGACGCTGATCACCGGGAAGTCGACCTGCGGCAGGGGCGCGACGGCCAGCACGAAGAAAGCGCCTGCGCCGGCCAGCGCCAGGCCGACGGTCAGCAGGATCGTCGCGATCGGCCGTTCGATGAAGGGGCGCGAAAGGTTCATGTCTTGATTCCCTCCCCTTCCGGGGAAGGGTCAGGGTGGGGGCCAGCGCTCTTCTTGCGCCCCCACCGCCGCGCCAGACTATCGAAGCCCAGGTAGATCACTGGAGTGGTGAACAGCGTCAGCATCTGGCTCATGATCAGCCCACCGAAGATCGCCAGGCCCAGCGGCCGGCGCAATTCGGCGCCCTCGCCCCAGCCGAACATCAGCGGCAGCGCCGCGCCCAAGGCGGCCAGCGTCGTCATCAGGATCGGGCGGAAGCGCATCAGCGCTGCCTGGTGAATGGCTTCGCGCGGCGACTTGCCTTCCTTGCGCTCGGCCTCGATCGCGAAGTCGATCATCATGATCGCGTTCTTCTTCACGATGCCGATCAACAGGATGATGCCGATGATGCCGATCACGCCCAGGTCGTTGCCCGAGAGGATGAGCGCCAGCAGCGCGCCTACACCGGCGGACGGCAGCGTCGACAGGATCGTGAGCGGGTGGATGTAGCTTTCGTACAGCACGCCCAGCACGATGTAGACGCACACCACGGCCGCCAGGATCAGCCACAGTTCATTGGCCAGCGAGGTTTCGTAGGCGCCCGACGCGCCAAGGAAGGTCATGCTCACCGCGGAAGGCAATTCGATTTCTTTCGCCGCGACGCGGATCGCATCGACCGAGGAACCGAGCGATACGCCCGGCGGCGTGTCGAACCCGATCGTCGTCGCCGGGTACTGCGCGACGTGCGTGATCTGCAAGGGCGCACGGCGCTCGACAATGTTTGCCACGGCAGACAACGGTGTCGGATCGCCCGAAGACGTCTTCAGTTGCACCATCCCCAGCGACGCCGGGGTTGCGGCGCCATCCGGACGCGCTTCCAGGATCACGCGGTACTGGTTGGTCTGCGTGAAGATGGTCGACACGATTCGCTGGCCGAAAGCGCTGTACAGCGCCTCATCGATGGCAGAAGCCGAAATGTTCAGGCGCGCCGCCGTGTCACGGTCGATGTCCACATACACCGCGGCGCCGGTGGCTTCCGCGTCGGTCATCGCGTTGCGCACCTTGCCCTCGGTCTGGAGCTTTTGCACCAGCTTTGCGGCCCACTGCGTCACCACCGCGTTGTCGGCGCCTTCCAGCGAAAAGCGATATTGCGTGGGGCCGCTCTCGGCGTCGATGGTCAGGTCCTGCGTGGGTTGCAGGAAGAGCGTGATGCCGGGCACGCGCTGCACACGGTTGCGCAGGCGGTCCATGATCTTCTGCTGGTCGTCGTGGCCGGACTTCAGGTTGATCAACATCCGCCCGGTATGGAGCATGGTGTTGTTCGCGGCATCGACGCCAACAAAGCTGCTCAGCGTGGCGACGTCCGGGTCTTCCATGATCGCGCGCGCCGCTTCCTGCTGCAGCGTGGCCATGCTGGTGTACGACACCGATTGCGGTGCCTCGATGCGCGCCTGCAGCTGCCCCGTGTCCTGCGTGGGGAACAGGCCCTTGGGAATGAAGATGTAGAGCAGCACCGTCAGCACCAGCGTGGCCAGCGCCACCAGCAGCGTGAGCTTGTCGCGGGCCAGCACCCATTGCAGCCAGGTGTCGTAGTGCTCGACCAGCCGGTCGAATTTCCGCTGGATGCGCGCGCCCATGCCCTGCTCGCTTTCGCGTTCCGCCTTGAGCCAGCGCCCCGACATCATCGGCACCAGCGTCAGCGACACCAGCGCCGAGATCAGGATCGTGATCGCCAGTGTCACCGCGAACTCGCGGAACAGCCGGCCGACCACATCGCCCATGAACAGCAGCGGGATCAGCACGGCGATCAGAGACACCGTGAGCGAGATGATGGTGAACCCGATCTGCGTGGCGCCCTTGACCGCGGCCGCCATCGGCGTCTCGCCGGCCTCGATGTAGCGCGAGATGTTCTCGATCATGACGATCGCGTCGTCGACCACGAAGCCGGTGGCGATGGTCAGCGCCATCAGCGACAGGTTGTTCAGGCTGTACCCCAGCAGGTACATCGCGCCGAAGGTGCCGACCAGCGAGATCGGCACCGCCAGGCTGGCGATCACGGTGGCGCGCAGGCTGTGCAGGAAGGCGAAGATCACCAGCACCACCAGCACCACCGCCAGCAACAGCTCGATCTGCACATGGTGGAC
>JBKJOM010000151.1:0-2859 GCA_046595775.1 Ramlibacter sp.
CCAGCGTCTTGCGCCAGTCGGTGCCGGCGATCTCCGGGAACCACTGGCGGCCTTCCTCCGTGGGCTTCTCGCAGATGCGCTTCAAGTCGGTGAACATGCCAAAGCCCAGCGCATACGGGTTGATACCGCTGTAGGCGCGGTGGCCTACCGGCGGCTGGAACACGACATTGGTGTGCGAACTCAGCACCTCGATCATGAAGCCGTCGGACAGCAGCCCCTGGTCGTACATGTCGTTGAGCAGCGTGTAGTGCCAGAACGTGGCCCAGCCCTCGTTCATCACCTGGGTCTGGCGCTGCGGGTAGAAATACTGCGCGATCTTGCGCACGATGCGCACCACTTCGCGCTGCCACGGCTCGAGCAGCGGGGCGTTCTTCTCGATGAAGTACAGGATGTTTTCCTGCGGCTCTTCGGGGAAGCGCCGTTGCTCCTTCTTCGACGACTTGCCCGCCGCCTTGGGCAGCGTGCGCCACATGTCGTTCACCTGCCGCTGCAGGTAGGCCTCGCGGTCCTTGCGGCGGATTTCTTCCTCGACCATCGAAATCTTCTGCGGCCGCCGATACCTGTCGACACCGTAGTGCATGAGTGAGTGGCAGGCATCCAGGATTTCCTCGACCGCCTCGAGGCCGTGACGCTCCTCGCACTCGGCAATGTAGGCCTTGGCATAAACCAGGTAGTCGACGATGGAGCTCGCATCCGTCCACATGCGGAACAGGTAGTTGCCCTTGAAAAACGAGTTGTGGCCGAAGCATGCGTGCGCCATCACCAATGCCTGCATCGGCATCGTGTTTTCTTCCATGAGATACGCGATGCACGGGTCGGAGTTGATGACGATTTCGTAGGCCAGGCCCATGTGGCCGCGGCGGTAGCTCTTCTCGCTGGAAATAAACTGCTTGCCGAAAGACCAGTGGCGGTAGTTCACCGGCATCCCGACGGACGCATAGGCATCGAGCATCTGCTCGGCTGAGATCAGCTCAAGCTGCGTGGGGTAGGTATCGAGCCCGTACTTCTCCGCGGTCTTGCGGATCGCCTGGAAATATTCCTCGATCAGCTCGAAGGTCCAGTCCGAGGGGCTGGGCAGCCGCCCGGGTTTGACGGAGACGTCGTCGGAAATCATGAGGTGCCCACCGGGTTCTTCTTGAACAGGTCACGGAACACGGGAAAGATCTGCGCCGGCGTCACGATCTTCTGCATCGCGAAGTTGACGTTGGAGTCGCGCACACGGGTGTACTCCTCCCACAAGTTCTGGTCTTCGTCCGCCACCTGCACATAGGCAAAGTAGCGGCACATCGGCAGCAGCTTGGCATCGAGCAGCTCGCGGCACTTCGCCGAATCCTGCTGCCAGTTGTCGCCGTCGGAGGCCTGCGCGCCGTAGATGTTCCACTCGCTGCCTGAGTAGCGTTCCTGGATGATCTCGTGCATCAAGGTGAGCGCCGAAGACACCACCGTGCCGCCACTTTCAGTCGCATGAAAAAACTCGTCTTCCGAGACTTCTGCCGCCTGCGTGTGGTGGCGGATGAAGATCACGTCGGTCTTTTCGTAATGGCGCGAAAGAAACAGGTACAGCAGGATGAAGAAGCGCTTGGACAAGTCCTTGCGGCCTTCGTCCATCGAACCAGAGACGTCCATCAGGCAGAACATCACCGCCTTGCTGGTGGGCAGCGGCTCGCGCACGCGGTTGCGGTAGCGCAGGTCGAAAGGGTCGATGAAGGGAACGCGCTTCAGGCGCTCGCGCAATGCGGCGATCTCCGCCTGCACCGCCGCGATCTGCGTTCCCGGCGCGTCCTGGTCCATCAGTTGTTCAAGATGCGCTTCCGCCCGGCGCAGTTCACCGCGAGAGTCACCGCCCATCGCGATGCGCCGGCCCAAAGCCACCCTCATCGACCGCACCACATGCAGGCTGGTCGGGTTGCCTTCGGAGACATAGCCCGCGCGCCGCACCTTCCACTCCGGCACGTCGGCCAACAATTGCGTGCGGATCAGCCGCGGCAGCGCCAGGTCGTCGAAGAAGTAGTTCATGAACTCTTCGCGCGAGATGCGGAAGGTGAAATCGTCCTCGCCCTGCGCGTCCTGCGAAGCGCCGCGACCCCCTGCGCCCCCGCCTCCGCCGCCAGGGGGCCGCCCGATGCGGTCGCCCTTCACGTACTCGCGGTTACCGGGGTGCACCATCTCGCGCGTGCCGCCCGGGCCGTGGTTGAACACGGGCTCGGATACATCGCGCTTGGGCAAACTGATGTCGGTGCCCTGCTCGATGTCCTTGATGCTGCGGTCCCCGACGGCCTTGCGCACCGCGTCGCGGATCTGGTCGCGGTAACGCCGCAGGAAGCGCTCGCGATTGCCGATCGACTTGTTCTTGCCCGACAGCCGCCGGTCGATGACCTGGTGCAGCTGCGAGCGGTCCGGCTTGGGAAGGGAAGGCACGTGGGCTTCTTCCTTTGCGCCGTGCGGTTAGCTGCTCTTGCGAACGCGCAGGTACCACTCGCACAGCAGGCGAACCTGCCGGTGCGTGTAACCCTTCTCGACCATGCGGTTGACGAAGTCCTCATGCTTCTTCTGCTCGTCGGCGCTGGCCTTGGCATTGAAGCTGATGACCGGCAGCAGGTCCTCGGTGTTGGAGAACATCTTCTTCTCGATGACCGTGCGAAGCTTCTCGTAACTGGTCCACACCGGGTTCTTGCCAGCATTGTTGGCACGAGCGCGCAGCACAAAGTTGACGATCTCGTTGCGGAAGTCCTTCGGGTTCGACAGGCCTGCCGGCTTCTCGATCTTCTCCAGTTCCGCATTGAGCGCGGAGCGGTCGAAGATCGAGAAGCCGGCAGGCCTGTCGAACCCGAAGGACTTCCGCAACGAGATCGTCAACTT